>CAMWSM010000008.1 GCA_947176915.1 uncultured Porphyromonadaceae bacterium
TATGAAAGTTTGCGAGACATTTCAGAGTGTCAAGAATCAGCGCGGATAAACGCTTTTGAAATTGTATGTTACAACATCCCGCCCTCTTTACCCCGGACCGGAGGCTTCTGTGATGCGGTCTGTGGATGCAAATTTACAAATTAAATCTTATTAAACAATAATAATATAAGATTAATTTTTAATAAATTTCTTTGGCTATTTTGTCCATTACAGTGGCTTGTCGCAGGGAGATGCCGAAATTCATGGTTCCGTAGGCTTCGGGTGTTCCATTTTCAAATGCTCGGTAGGAGAAGATATTTGTAATGGATATATTGAGAGAGGTGGAGGCTCTTATTGTTTCTTTCAATTTTGGAAGCTATCTTACGGTAGAGCATTTAATAAAAATTGTAATAATATGATTAACAACTATTTTTTGCAAAAATAAATGTTTAATGCGAAAATTACAATAGATATCACCACTTTTCAAACGCTTTTAGTGAGCAGTACATATTTTCACTGCCTCACGAAAAAAGAGTCCATCCCCTTTTGGAGAATGAACTCTTATGTATTGGTTATGTTGCTGATTGAGGTTCAGGAGTGGCGGAATTCGAGTTCGCGCTCTATGTCGGAGAGGGTAACGTTCATCTGTTCGAGAAGGACGAGGTAATGATACATCAGGTCTGCGGCTTCGTAGATGAAACGTGCGCGATTGCCGTCGACTGCTTCAATGGCAGATTCAACCGCTTCTTCCCCTACTTTCTGCGCTATTTTCTTCACCCCTTTTATGAAAAGACGGGTGGTGTAGGAATTATCGGGCATTTCGGCATGACGGCGTTGGATGAGAGCTGAAAGCTTTTTGATAAAACCCTCTTCGGAAGGTGTGTCGAAACATGCCTCAGTGCCACGATGGCAGGTCGGACCGACAGGATTGGCTTTTATGAGGAGCGTGTCGCCGTCGCAATCCACATACATATCCACGACATTGAGGAAATTGCCGGAAGTTTCCCCTTTTGTCCATAATGTGTTGCGCGTGCGGCTGAAGAAAGTTACTTTGCCTGTATTTACAGTCTTCTCAAAGGCTTCCCGGTTCATATAGCCTAACATAAGGACCTTCATTGAAACCGCATCCTGAATTATTGCCGGGAGAAGGCCGTCGGCACATTTTGAGAGGTTGAAATCCTCAAAAGAGATTTTATTCATAATCTGATGTCGATACCTTTGTTTTTAAGTTCATTTTTTAATTTTCCGACAGTGGTTTCCCCATAGTGGAATATGCTTGCGGCGAGAGCGGCATCCGCTTTTCCGGAGGTGAGCACTTCTGCAATGTCATTTGAAGACCCGGCTCCTCCCGATGCAATCACCGGAATGGAGAGGGAGTCGCACAGGGCGGCGAAAGTGTCGCAGGGATAGCCGCTTTTAGTGCCGTCATGATCCATAGAAGTGAACATAATCTCTCCGGCTCCGAGAGCTTCTACCTCCTTAGCCCAAGAGAAAAGTTCTTTGTCGGAAAGGCGTGAGCCACCGTGAGTGGTTACTACCCACTTCCCATCCTTCTTACGGGCATCTATCGCCACTACTACGAACTGCCGACCATATTTAGTGGATATGTCAGCGATAAGTTGCGGATTGGCGACCGCAGCAGAGTTGACAGTGATCTTATCGGCTCCCGCGTCGAGGAGACGTGCAGCATCCTCCACCGAAGAAATACCACCTCCTACAGTAAAGGGGATGTTGATGCGTTCGGCAATCCTGCGCACGAGGTCAGTGAATGTGTTGCGTTCCTCTTTCGAGGCTGAGATGTCAAGATAGACCAGTTCGTCAGCCCCCTCTTGGGCGTAACGGGCACCTAATTCTACAGGATCTCCCACATCGGAGAGTCCGACGAAGTTTATGCCTTTTACTGTTCTGCCGTTCTTGACGTCAAGACATGGGATAATGCGTTTGGCTGGCATAGAGCAAATTGAAGTGTCAGGAAATTAAAAGATATATCGGTTGGAAAGAGAGAATAAAAATAAAGGAATTGATAACCGAGGAGTTACCAATTCCTTTCGGTACAGGAAGTGGGACTCGAACCCACACAGCCGGTAAAGGCCAAAGGATTTTAAGTCCTTCGTGTCTACCATTCCACCATTCCTGCTGCCAAATTTGATGCAAAGATAGCAGTTTTCCCCTATAAAAATAAGGAATGAATATAATTTAACATTTAAATGCAATATATTGGCAGTAGTAGCTTGTAATTTTGTGGTAAAATAAGAATAGACTATGAAAAAGAATATATCTAAATATAAAATTGAGAGGGGCGACAAGGTGTTTGCACGCCTGAGTCTTGGGGGTCGCACACTTGTGGAGTTTATGATGAATGAAATCAGTTCAATAGGGGAGGTTATTTCTGAGTTGCGCAGAATGAGCGGGGAAGTCAGGGGATTGGCAAAGCTTTATGTCAGGAATCATTCACGAGGATGGAGTTTCGATCAGGGATTGATGATTTACAGCACAAGAGAACCTATACGCCAGCGCCCGGTAACTTATGGAGTGTTGCCTTTGGATTTTGAGGAGGGAGCGAGGTGTTAGGGGGTTAAGGGGTTAAGAAGTAGGGGGTTAAGGGGTTAAGAAGTAAGGGGTTAAGATGTTAAGGGTTAAGGAGTTAAGGGTTAAGAAGGAGGGGATTAAGGGTTGAGGAGATCCTTGTTATAGAAATTAAGGATGGAGTTAGCCATGGAGAGAGCCTGCCGAGCATTGGAATCGGGATTTATAAGAAGGGCAGCATGATAGTCTTTTATGGCAAGATTACGGATCCCTAATGCCCAATATTTCATTCCGCGTATAGTGAGGGCTTCATCCGAATCAGGATGAGAAGATATGTAATTACTTAATAAGGGTATAGCCTTGTCAGGAAGCATCTTTTTCAAATCATCAAGAGAAATATCAGCCATAATATTCAGAATATCAACAAGGTAGTATAATTTTTTTAGAAATCACTTTTTCGCCTAAAAAAATTGAGGCGAGAGTGTCGAATTTTTCAGGACTCTCGGTGGTTAGAAATTCGGTGGTAGCGTTTTTTGAGCATCTGCTTTCCATTTCGGGATGACGGACAAGATAATCAGCAAGGCTTTCTGCCACAATTCCTCCTTGAGGAAGGATTTTCACGTGGGGAGGAAGATACATCTTGATTTTATCGATCAGAAGAGGATAATGAGTGCAGCCGAGCACGAGCGTGTCAATTTCCGGATCGCGTTCCATAATGCGGTCGATATATTTCTTCACAAAGTAATCGGCGCCCGGTCCATTAGCTTCGTTATTTTCAACGAGAGGGACGAACATAGGACAGGAATGCTCGATGATACACATTTGCGGGTGCATTTTTTCCAGTTCCATACGATAGGAATGGCTGTTGACGGTGCCTGGAGTCGCTATAAGCCCTATATGTCCTGACCGGGAATATTCCGGAAGGATTTCTATGGTCGGACGTATTACTCCGAGCACTCTCTTTGACGGATCGAGGAGCGGGAGATCATTCTGCTGAATTGAGCGGAGTGCCTTGGCGGAAGCAGTGTTGCAGGCAAGGATTACGAGAGGACAGCCAAGATTAAAAAGCGCCTTCACTGCCTGGAGGGTAAAGTCATACACTACATCGAAAGAGCGAGTGCCGTATGGGGCACGCGCGTTATCTCCGAGATAGAGGTAATCATATTGGGGGAGACACCGTTTCATCTCTTTTAGGATGGTCAGACCGCCATATCCGGAATCGAAAACGCCAATCATATTAAGTTGGAGGCAGAGAGTTTTTAATGGAAATTAAAACAAGAAGCGGAGATATTCCCCGCTTCTTGCGTCAAAATATAATTAATTTTTATGTTGCTTGCGTCACGCAAGGATTATTTCACGCCAAGTTTAGCCTTTACTTCAGAAGTGATGTCCACCACAGGAGCTGCATAGTAAATCTGTGTGCTCATTTCCTGCACCAGAGAGTAGCCGCCCTCTTTACCTACAGATTCGATTGCAGTACGGATTTTCTGCATGATAGGCTGCATGAGGTCGCCCTGAAGTTTCTGAAGATGCTGCATAGCGTTCTGCTCAAATTGCTGAGCTTTCTGCTGATGGTCGGTAAACTCACGAGTCTTGCGTTCGCGAATGGCAGGGAGTTCTGATTCACCCATATTCTGAATCTCATCATAGAGACGCTTCATCTCCTCATTGAGTTTTGCGTATTCATCTTCATATTTTTTTGAAGTCTCTTCCAACTGTTTGTTGGCAGCGGCAGTATCTGGGAGTTTGGAAAGAATTTCCTGAGTATCTACAAGGCCGATCTTGAGTGTCTGGGCGGAGGCAAGCATCGGGAGGATGAGGGCTGCCACCAATAAAATTTTCTTGAACATTTCTGAGTTTTTATTTTTTAGTTTATTTATCTTAATAACGGTGCAAAATTACTGAAATTATTTTGAATAACCCAATTTTGCAAGCACTTCATTGCTGACATCTATACGGGGAGATGCAAAGACTATGCTTTGTGAAGAGGCACGGTCGAAAATTGTCTGGTATCCTTTCTCCTCGGCGACGGCTTTTACGGCATTATAGACATCTTCCTGAATGGGTTTCATGAGAGCCTGACGCTTTTTGAAAAGCTCTCCTTCCGGACCGAAATATTTATATCTGGCATCCGTAACCTCTTTCTCTTTAGCAACGATCTCCTCTTCACGTTTCTTTTTCTGATCATCGGAGAGGAAAACCATTTCGCTCTGATAATTCTTGAACATTGTCTCAGCCTCTTTGGAAAGATTGTTAACTTCCTTTTCCCATCGCTGGGAAACCTGATTGAGCTGTTCGTTCGCCATTTCGTAGGCAGGGACATTACGCAGGATGTAATCCATATCCACGAGAGCGAATTTCTGCGCGGAGGCAGTTGCGAAGGCTGCCAGCGCAATAATCACCGAAAAGAGTATTTTCTTCATATCATTAATCTAATTAAGGTTTAACTTCTCGGGAACCATCCCGTAAGCATATTCTTTAATAAAGACTTTGCTCACGCCCGATAGTTTAACGATTGAGAGGAATAAAGGGTTGAAAAGATTAAGAAATCAGAACTCCTGACCAAGTACGAAGTGGAGCTGACTTCCGCCGCGTGTGCCCCATACCTTATCAAAACCATAGCCCCAGTCAATTCCAAGGAAGCCGAGCATGGAGAGATAAAGACGAACACCCACACCTGCACTTCTCTTAAGATTGAAGGGTGAGAAATCCTTCACGTCCGTCCAGCAGTTACCTGCCTCTGCAAAGGCGAGAGCATAAATGGTGGTTGCCGGCTGGAGCATGAAGGGGAAGTGAAGCTCCATTCCGAATCTTCCGTATGCATAGCCTTCGTAACCCCAGGGGGTGAACTGTCCGTTTTCATAACCACGCATGGCTATTGTCTCGGTAGCATAAGTGGAACTTCCCGACATACCGTCGCCTCCGAAATAGAAGGTCTCGAACGGTGTCTTGAAATGTTTGTTCCATGAGCCAAGCAATCCGAAATCGGCACGTGTCATCAGCACGAGGGTCCAATGTCCGTCAGGGTCAGTAAGTGGGGTATAAGTGCGGCTCTTGAACTTGACTTTCCAATATTCAATCCATTTGTAAAGTTTCTTGGCAGCTGCCTCCTGCTGTTCTGTGTCAGGGTTTGTCCTGACTGCCTGTTTAGCGAGGAGTTCCCAGTTCTGATGACGATTGAAGAGGGAGGCCGGGGGAGTGAGAGTTACGTCAACTCCAAAGGAGGAACCTCGGCGGGGATAGATCGGCTGGTCAATACTTGTGCGCGACAGAGACAAGCCGAGAGTCAGAGAATTTGACACACCGTTGTTCATATAATAGAGATATTCCCAATTCTTGAGATAATACCATCTATAAGAGAGTGATGCCTGGAACTGGAAGTAATCGTCTGGCCATGTAAGACGTGTTCCGAAACCTACGCTTACGCCTGCCATCTGGATCACCTTATTGGGGTCGTAGGCGTTCTGATAGTAGTAGTTGGCATCGTTATTATAATAGTTAGAACCACCGTAATATAGGTAATTCATGCCGTTGCGATAATAGGCATCATTGTAGTAACTGGAGTTGATGCCTGTGGAGCGGCTGTAGTCAAGACTGACAGAAAGAGAATTGGGGCGTTTGCCTCCGAGCCAGGGATCAAAGAAGGAAATGCTGTAGCTTTGATAATATTTGGCGTTTGTCTGCGCTGCTATAGAGAAAGTCTGACCGTCGCCACGCGGGATAATGCCGCGATAGGAGCCCGGGTTGAAAAGGTTCTTTATGGAAAAGTTTGAGAAGGAGAGGGCAACCTGTCCGGTTACACCGCTCTGACCCCAGCCGAAAGAGAGCTGCACCTTATCATTTGCCTTCTGCTCAAGGTTGAAGACAATATCTACTGTTCCGTCATCTTCATTCGGTTGTGGCTGAATGTCCATTGTCTCAGGATTGAAATGACCGGAAGCGGCAATTTCGCGAGCTGAGCGCATGAGGTCTGATTTGGAGAATAGGTCGCCCGGGCGTACACGCAGTTCACGACGAATCACTTTCTCAAACAGCTGGTCATTGCCATTTATGACAACACGGTTGATTTTTGCTTGCGGACCTTCGATTACCCTCATCTGCAGGGCGATGCTGTCTCCCTTCACATTCTCCTCAATAGGGATGAGGGTGAAGAAAAGATAGCCGTTATCAAGATAGAGATTGCTGACGGCATCATCATCAGTGCGAGTGCGTTTTTCAAGCAATTTCTGGTTGTAGACATCTCCGGGATATATCCCGAGCACATTGCTCAAGACCTCGGTAGGATAGACTGAATTTCCTACCCAGTCGATATCGGAGATATAATATTTCTTTCCTTCCTCCACATCAATATAGACGTCGACGTGGTTGTCATCATATTTCACTACACTGTCGCGGAGAATACGGGCGTCGCGGTAGCCAAGTTCGTTATATTTTTCAAGAATGCGGTTTTTGTCATCCTTATAATCCGAATCAACGAATTTTTTCTGCTTGAAGATATTGAGGAGATCACCGTTCTCATTGGTCTTCTTCATGGCATTCTTTACTTTTCTATCCGAAAGCACTTCATTGCCATCAATATATATCTTATGCACCTTTATCTTATTATGGCGGTCGATATCCACATCCAGGAATATCTGATTTTCCTTTGAAAGATCCGGCACCTGACGGATATTTACTACCGCATTCTTAAAGCCTTTGGCGCTATAATAGTCTTTGATAAGTTTGGTGGCACGAGCAACGATATTGGGTGTTATCTGTTGTCCGGGCACCATTGAAAGACGTTCCTCAATATCTTTCTTCTCACCACCCTTGACACCGGAAAACCTCATTTCCGACATTCTTGGCTGTTGCATAAGGGATATGACAAGCCATATTTTATCTCCGGCGATTTTATCGGCTGAGATTTTTACCTTGGAATAAAGACCTTGTCTCCAAAGACGTTTTGTAGCGAGGGTGAGGGCATCGCCCGGGACGTTTACCTTTTGACCGATTGAAAGACCTGAATTGGCAATGATTATATAATCGTCGACATGGTTGATGCCTTCGACTTTTATACCGGCAATTTCATAAGTCTTTGGAATGGGTGAGTAGATAATATCAGGATTATAGATGGTGTCATTAAGCGCCTGCATATCCTGAGTCTGAGCGGAAAGGATTGCGGGAGTGCAAAAGGCGAAAGCCATTAATGAAACCTTCAGCAGATTTTTCATTCTTGATGTTTGGGATAAAATACGTTAATCTTCATTCTGAACCTGTTCGCTTGTTTTTCCGAATCGTCGTTCGCGGTTCTGAAAACTGATAATCGCGTCGACGTAATCCTCATCGGAGAAATCGGGCCAGAGCACCGGAGTGAAATATAGCTCGCTATAAGCGATTTGCCAGAGGAGATAGTTTGAGATACGCTCCTCTCCGCCGGTGCGGATGAGGAGATCGGGGTCGGGCATTCCGGCAGTAGCAAGGTTTGAGGCGAATAGGTCTTCGGAAATCTCATCCGGAGTTATCTCTCCGGCGGCTGCCTTACGGGCGATTTTGCGTGCGGCATCAGCAATTTCCCAACGTGAGGAATAACTGAGGCACATATTAAGCTGGAGCCCGGTGCAATGCGCCGTAGCATCGCGCGCATCGAAAAGACGCTTGCGGGCATCCTCGGGAATACGCTCTATATCGCCGATGAGATGAATGCGCACATTGTTGCGCAGGAGTTCGGGGAGCTCTCTTTCTATAGCCCAGCCGATCAAATACATCAACGTCGCCACTTCATCGTCGGGTCGATTCCAATTCTCTGTGGAGAAAGCGTAAAGCGTGAGGTATTTTATACCGAGGTCGGAAGACAATTTCGTTACGCGGTGAACTGTGGACACTCCTTCGGCGTGTCCGTCACTCCGCATGAAACCCTGTTTTTTAGCCCATCTTCCGTTGCCATCCATAATCATAGCCACATGCACCGGCATACGGGTGGAATCCAGACGGGATATTTTATCTTTTAGTTCGTTCATGATTGTCAGTCTTTATAGTTACACACTGCGCAACGTTTGCTAAATTCATAGCTTACCGTGAAAGTAAGCGTGGAAAACCAATCGGTATTCTTCATAAAGCTACTTTTGATTCCAACCGGATCATCGAGGAATTCACCATCAAGACGATCCGTAAAAGTCTTCTTCATAAGAAACTCCAAGCCGAGATTGACTCTCCTGCTGGGCTTATACTTTACTCCAAAACCAAGCGGAATGGTAAATGCCGCTCCCCCTGTGCCTCCTACCTTCCAGAGAGTAACTCCGAGTCCGGCACATATATATGGGGAGAAACGCTTCAGTTTACGGTAGGTTTCCCCGATTCCGTAGTTGAAAAAGTTAAATTCAACAAGTTCTTCAAGCTCATAGAAAGTTGTTGAAAACTTATAGTCGTTTCCTTGAGGAAGCACATTGTCCATATTGGCGGCATTCCCGGAAAGTCCTCCGGCAAAAAGATTTGTTTTCAATGCCAGCCGCGGATTCATTATATATCTGAACAGGAGCTGCGCATCCCAGGATGGATGGCTCCACAGATTAGCGGAATTGGCATCTCCGAGGTAGCCGGTCAGTCCTAATCCTCCCCCCGCGTCGAAGCGGTAGTCCTCTTGCGAGAAAGAGTTGACCGCGGTTGCCACAGTCAGGAGCAGGGAAAGAATGAAAGAGGAGCACCTCATCAGATGATCGGGGTGAAGTTTAGCCTCATAAGGACGCCACGCCATATATCGGAAGAATGCTTGCCATCTGCAGCATAACCTCCGGTAAGGAAAATGTAAGGACAATTCCAATAAATTTCTGTCCCTTCAATATCGTAGCTTCCTCTGGTTGCCGATCTCTTGACAAGAGTCCAGTCATCAGCAAGGTCAGCATTCATCTGTCTGTTTATTATAAAGGCGCTCATATCCGCGATCTGAGGAAAATCCTCCGGGAGAGACATGGAGGCATTCGTAGAAACCCATGTAACTCCATTGTCGAAAGATGCAAATATGGAACGGTTGAGCTCATTCTCTTCGTTGAAACCTCCTATGGCAAGCCAAGCGTCGAAATCTTTGATTTTTGAAGCGGAAGAGGTGTTGCGGAACATTGTGTATCCTACCAGGCTTGCTCCTTCCATTCTGTAAGGGAGGGAGCCGAGGGTAGCCCATCGGTTTCCATCGAAAGCCCATGTGGCAGAGGATATGGAACCGTTACGGCAAACGCCTCCTATAAAGAAGCCCGTAGGCTCTTCACTCCATTTATTCTTTACATTGACAAAAGATGAACGGGATCTTACCGGGAAATCGCCGGGGATAACCTCTCCGACATTCTCGGTGGTCGCGCCATATATGACGTGTCGCCATTCGTCGCCACTCTCCTTGATGCCAATTACGTCATTCTCTCCATAGATGCCTATGATTGATTTCCATCCCTCTGCAAGTTCATTCCATGAAACGCCGTCGGCAGAGGAATAGAGGATATCGGAGTCAGAAAGGATATAAAACTCCGAGGCAGAAGCCACAAGGCTCTCTACATCCGGCTGGAAGGGAAGAGTTATTTCCTTGATTTCCCATTCATTGTTCAAGACATCGGTTGCCTGACAGAGAGAGTAGGAATGGTCAGCTTCCTCCACCAAAGTATAAGCGACCTCGTTTTTCAACACAGATTTGCTTCTTAAAGGGTCGCTGAGACGTGAGGGCATTTCTGCCACCTCCAGTTTTTTCCAACCTATGGAATCGGGATTTTGCTGATGGACATTGACCTTCAGGCGATATTCGATAGTGTTTAATTTATCAAAAGAGGTTACGTTAAGCACCACCTTTTTTGAGAAATCGATGCTGTCGGTGGTGTTTGAAAGGTAATTCACTTTTTTGATTGTATCTCCCTGTTCGCCAATGACGGCAATTTCTGCTTTCGACATGGTTGAAGCAAACGATATGACCGGGACGAGCTTAGAGATATTCGCCCCCTTAGGAAGGGAATCGGCATTAAAAATCACCGCATTGTTGAGGTCGATGGAGAAGAACACCGAATCAAGCGATGCAGCAGCATTCTTATCGGCTTTTAACGAAAAACTATTGACTGCCACGGTGGAAGAGGTAACTGCCACTTCATCATCTTCCGACTTTTTGGAATCAGAATTACAGGCAACCCATCCTCCCGACAACAGGATTGTTGCCGAAACAATGAAAGCAGTGCGGAAATTGAAAGACTTTTTCATACAATCTGCAAAATTAGTATTTCTTGGGAAATTATTAAACAGAAATACCCGTCATTTTTACAATTAAGTCTTTTTTAGTGCTTTTTAACTTCTGAAAATCCTGATTTCATTATTACGGCAGTGTTCTGAGCAGACGAGGTGGAGTCCTTCAGGGAGAGCTGGTGCCTTCAGTCCGTTCCCCAAAGAGAAGGATGCGGTCTCGACACGTATTTCATCATATAATCCTGCTTCAATAAAGCTTCTAAGCAGGGTTGGCCCACCTTCCACCATAAGGGATGTAATGCCCTCCGACCGCAGTCTCTCCACAATAGCATTACAATCTTGCTCTGACTCACAGTCGATAATTTTCGGATTTTTTCCTGCCCAATACCTTACGTCAAGGCGTGGATTGTCGATGCGGCGGGTATTGGCACCTACAATAATCGATTCCACCGAAGCCCGTTTCCTATGCATCCACACTTTGGAGAGGGGGGAGGAGAAGGCGATTCCGTAAGGCTCTCCCTCCTCATTGAAGGCTGCCATATAGCCGTCGGCGCTTTGTGCCCATTTAAGGAGAATCCAGGGACGAGGATGTGTCTGCGCCGTCATAAACCTTCTGTTGATTTCCATACATTCATCAACCATCACGCCCTCCTTCACCTCAATGCCGGCTTCACGGAGCATTCTTACACCACGTCCTGCCACGAGAGGATTAGGATCCGGCGCACCCATCACGACCCTTGGAATGCCGGTCTCAATAATCAATTTGGCGCAAGGTGGTGTCTTGCCGTAATGTGAGCATGGTTCGAGAGTAACATAAATGGTGGAATCGTGCAGCAGGTGGCGGTCGGTTTCCCTCACAGAGCGAATGGCATTTACTTCGGCATGCGGACCCCCGAACGTCCGGTGAAAACCTTCTCCGATAATTCTCCCCTCCGCCACGATTACGGCTCCCACCATAGGATTAGGAGCAACGCGCCCTTCACCTCCGTGAGCGAGCTGAAGGGCGCGTGTCATAAAAATATCATCCTTATTCATGAAAAATGATTATTTGTCAAGTCCGCGAAGACGGAGAAGAGCCTTTGTGTCAGGATTATGTCCTGTGAAACGCTTGAACAGCACCATGGCGTCTTCTGTGTCGCCGCTTTCAAGAATGTTCTTTTTGAAAGATTCTGCTGTCTTTTTGTCGAAAATGCCCTTCTTCTTGAAGAGTTCCCAAGCGTCAGCTTCAAGCACCTGACTCCACAAATAAGTATAATAGCCTGATGCATAGCCGTCATCGCCGAAGATATGTTTGAAATATGGAGAGCGATAGCGGAAAGTTATTTCCTCCGGCATTCCTATTTTCTTTGCATATTCCTTCTCAAATTCCGGAACATTTACGTTTTCACCGTCGCAAGCGCCCCATGCGAGGTCAAGCAGGGCGGCGCCGGCAAGTTCGGTGGCAGTGAAGCCCTGATTGAATGTGGCGGCAGCGTCAAGTTTTGCCACGAGATCATCCGGAATTGGTTCGCCCGTCTTGTAGTGCTTGGCGTATGATTTCAACACTTCCGGTTCAAATGCCCAATGCTCATTAATCTGGGAGCAGAGTTCTACGTAGTCGCGATCCACATTGGTGCCGGCGATAGAGCGGTAGGGAGCGCGGGAAAGGATAGCTTGGAGGGCATGACCGAATTCATGGAAAGTGGTTTCCACCTCATCGAGAGTGAGGAGTGCGGGTTGATCGCCGGCAGGAGGTGTGAAGTTTCCTACATTATATACTATCGGACGACGGTTTCCATCCTCATAAAGTCCGCAACTCTGCAACTGCTCCATCCATGCTCCCTGACGTTTTGAAGCACGCGGGAAGTAGTCAGTCATAAATACTGCCACATGTTCTCCGGTCTTGCTGTCAACCACTTCATAGACCGTAACCTCGTCCATATACTTTGGAGCATCCGGCATCTCGATCATCTTGATGCCGTAAAGTTTTTCCGCGCAGTCGAAAAGTCCTTTGCGCACGTTTTCAAGAGAGAAATAGGGACGCACCTCCGACTCATCGAGGTCGAATTTCTGTTTCTTGACTTTTTCGGCATAATAATAATAATCCCAGGGAGCGATTTTGAATCCTCCGTTGTTGGCATCGACGTATGCCTGCATATCCTTTACCTCCTCATGAGCACGTTTTACCGCCGGCTCAAACACCTGCAGAAGCAGGTCGGAAGCAGCTTCGGGAGTCTTTGCCATCACGCGAGAGGTCATCATCTTTGCGAAATTGTCAAAGCCCATTATTTTGGCTTTCTCAGCACGAAGTTTAATGATCTGCTCAATCACCGGATAGTTATTGTTCTGTCCGAAAGAAGCGAGTGTGGTGTATCCCTTATAGATCGCCTCACGCAAGCCGCGGTTGTCGGCATATTGAAGGACAGGCAGACGGCTGGGAGCATGGAGGGTGAACACCCAAAGACCGTCAAGACCGCGAGCTTTGGCAGCTTCGGCAGCCTGAGCTATTGACGACTCGGGGAGTCCGGAAAGGTCAGCTTCATCATATACAGTAACGAAGAAAGAATTGGTAGCGTTGAGAAGATTCTTGTTGAACTGGATGAAAAGCTGCGACAGACGGTCGTTCACCTTGATAAGCTCAGCCTTCTTATCGGCAGGAAGAGCGGCTCCGCGTTCTTCAAAGCTTTTATAATATTTTTCCACCACCCGCTTCTGAACCGGAGTGAGCCCGAGTTTGTCGCGTGAATCGTAGACAGCTTTAATCTTTTGGAACAAAGCATCGTTAAGATTCAGCTGGTTGGAAGCTTCATTCAGAAGAGGAATTGCCTCTTCCGCCATAGTTGCAAACTCATCTGTAGAGAGTGCGCTGTCATAATGGTAGAACACTCCTGCCACACGGTCGAGAATAGGAGAGATATTTTCCAGCGGAAGTATAGTATTGTCAAAATCCGGAAGGGCACGGTTTGCCGTTATGGCGAACATGTTCTGTTTCTGTTCCTCGATGCCCGCTTTTATTGCCGGGATAAAATCGGAGATCTGAATGTCCTCGAAAGGAGGAATGTTATACTTGTTGGTGTACTCCGACAGGAATGGATTGACGTGTGTCTCTGCCATTGTAGTCAATGTTGGAGCGGATGCAATGAGTAGGGCAGCCGCTAATTTAAAAAAATGATGTTTCATATAATATAAGATGTTAAGATGTTAAGAATTAAGATTTAAGAAGTTAAGAAGTTAAGAATTAAGGTGGGTAGAGGTAGTCATCTTATTTTCTAATATTCTAACTTTCTTGTTACTTTTCTTTTTTTGTGAATTCAAACTCTCCGATAAGCGGATAATGGTCTGATGTATTGATTTTGTCTACCTTCACTTTAAGCGCACGCAGATTGCCGCGATAGAGCATCTGGTCGATGTGAAAATAGAACCCATGGAGATTATAGGTGATAGCCGGACCGAAGTTTGTTTCCACGTAGGCATCATTCATATCCTCACCGCGAATCAGATTATAAGTCCAGGATGCCGGCACGTCATTGAAATCACCGCAGACAATAAGAGGGGCCGAGGGGCGTAAAGTGTTTATGGCTTCTCTGAGGGCATTCGCATTTTCGGCACGCTGGCGGAAAGCATTGCGGAGTTTGTGCATTATAGAGCCTTTCAGTTCTTTCATACTCTCTTTTGCTCCTTCTACGCTCTTCATGTCTTTCATCACGTTACGTTCCTCCGGAGAAAGATCGTAAGAATAGAGATGCACCATTCCGATATTGAGTATGTTTCCACCGGGAAAGTTCACCTTAAAGAAATCATAGCGAGGCTGAAGTCCTCCGCGAGTGTCAGTGAGGCCCACCTGGCTGACGGGGTATTTGGAGAGCACCTTTATGTCGGTAGTTGAAAGTCCGGCGCGGAAAGGATACTTCCTTATAAGGCTGTCAATGAGTTGGGGACTTGCCTTCTTTAATTCGGCAGGACTGAAATTGAGAAGTTCGGCAAGGCAGATCACATCGGCATCCGAATTAATCATAAATTCGACAGCCCGATTGCTCCCATAATCAGGTTTACGTATATCATCTGTATGGAGTACATTCCATGAAATTATTTTAAAAGTGCGTGAGCCTTCCTCAGGGCTTTTTCCCGAAGAGAGGGGAAATGCAAGTCCAAGGGGAGCGGCGCACACCACGAGTGTGAGCACTCCGAGAGCGGTGAAAATCACTTTTCTCTGAATAAGCCAGAAGAGAATAAGCACTCCGGTTAGAATTGCAAAATAGGGGAGGGCAAGACAAAGAACGGCAGGAAAGGTGAGATAGTCGGGATTCATTTTTCCTCCGTAGGCGGATATAATGGTTAGAAGAAAGATTATCACCGAGATAATTCTCATAACCATTCGGAATATTGGATTTATAAGAGGCAATTTCATATCTTAAAAAAAACAATTAATGTGGCATGGATTAAATTGCTGAAATTCCATTTCAGTTATCTATTTTGCGTGACAGGGCGTTAAGCTCCCTTTTTTCAACATTAGTCAGTGAGGCGTATCCCGAAATTCTGATTTTATCCAAAAGTTGATCAAGGCGCTCCATGTCGGAAAGACGGTTCGCTGCCATTTTTGCAACTGCTGCTCCATCCCGTCTTACGTTTCTTTGTGGATGAAGATGAATTCTTGAAGGGCGACGGAAGGCAAATGTCTTGGATAAGTCTGTGCCTTGTTTTAGGAGGAGCGAGAAAATAATTCCGAATAGGAGACCGCCTATGTGTGCCGCCTGTGCGCCTGTATTGCCGCCTCCTACTCCCAGGAAGGTAAGGATGACACATCCTGCAGCGACCCATTTGAGTTTTACTTCTCCAAAAAGGAAAAGCATAAGGCGAAGATCGGGCGTACGGAATGCGCAAGCAGTAATGATGGCAAGGACAGAGGCAGAAGCTCCGGAAAGGTAAGCTAAGGAGGGACCTGTCGCCAAAGAGGAGAGAATGTAGAGCAGAGCACCGGTTACTCCTCCGCCAATATATAGTGTGAGTAGATGAGGGTCGGAGAGTGTGGTTTGAAGCAACCTGCCGAACCAGAACAGCCATAGCATATTGAAAAGGAGATGGAGAAAGGAATATTGCGTCACCATATACGTAAGGCATGTCCAGGGGGTGCGGAGAAATGCAGCAGGAAAAGATGAGACGCAGAGCCATTGCATAGTGAAGTTGCCTGCAAATCCCGCTTTATTTCCGATAAGAGTAGCTACCCACACGCAAATAAAGACTGCCCCATTGATCATCAAGAGCCATATAAGGGCTTTTGAACCGCATATACGGGAGAATTTATCAGTAATAGCCGCCATGAAGAGTGCCTTTCTTTTTCCAGTAGAGTAGAACCAAAAGACCGAACAACATGCCTCCGAGGTGGGCGAAATGTGCCACCATATCTGCATTGCCGAGACCAAGGAAAAATTCAATCACGCCATAGCCGATCACCATATATTTCGCCTTGATAGGAATAGGAATAAAGAACAGATAGAGCGGCTGGTTTGGGAATATGAAGCCATATCCAAGCAGGAGGCCGTACACAGCGCCTGAAGCGCCTACTGTTATCATCATGTTCTTGAACATCTCGATATTGGCAATCCATCCGGAATCGCCGGCAGCCACCGCTTGCTCTACGAGTATCTTTGCATTGTCGTAAGTGATCAGATTCTGGCGTGATATGGCAGATATGTAGTCATGCATATAAGTGAGCGCCCATACGAGTTCCTGCACCAAAGCGGCTCCGATTCCACATATAAAATAGAATACAAAATATCTCCGTGAGCCCCATATCCTTTCAAGCGTAGAACCGAACATCCATAGAGTGAACATATTAAAAATCACATGCGCCGGATTGTTGGGGGCGTGGATGAACATATATGTGATGAATTGTGCCGGATTGAAATCTGATGCCGCGATGAAATGGAGTCCTCCGAAATCAAGGGCAAAATTAGCGAAGCGGGAGAAGAGAGCCTCCGCCAGCCAGATAATAAGATTTATTATAATAAGATTTTTGGTGACCGGCGGAATAGACGCGAAGAAGCCACCACGATTTGATTGAAACATATTGCAAAATTACAAAAGTATATTGGAAATCACAACATTTTCAGAGGTTCGGTTGTTGATAAAATGAAAAAGCGGTTGATATGCCGTAAATGTTAACATTATAAAGAATAGTTATAACTATGAACAAAGGAGACCTTGTAAATGAAATAGCTGCGAAAGCCGGTATTAATAAGCAGACGGCGAAGGCAGCTCTTGATGCTTGTCTTGAATCAATTGAACAGGCGCTTGCTAATGATGATAAAGTGCAGCTTATCGGTTTCGGTACTTTCTCCGTTGTAGAGAAGCCTGAACGCACAGGCGTCAATCCTCAGACCAAGGAGAAAATCACTATTGCAGCCCGCAAGACCGTTAAGTTCAAACCCACACCTGATCTCGGCAAGTAAGAATTTTAATGTATGTAACTCAAGACAATCTTTTATGATTGTAAAAGCAACGGCAACCTCGATTCGAGATTGCCGTTGTTTTGAATATTAATCGTAAACTTAATCCTGACTATTATATATGAGCGGTAGCGGTGAGAGGGCATGGAACACTGTTTTATTCGGTGTTCTCACAGGGATGGCTATATTGGGCGCCGGGGCAATAATGGCTGAGAGTGAAATCACATTTATAAATATTTGGATATTTCTATTTCTCCTTTTGTTGGCAGGTCTGGGATTGGGACGATTGTTCCGCAGAACAGTGCTGTGTCGGGCATGGCCGGGGATGCCTGAATGGGTTAACATGGTTTTCATAGCTATAGTTTTCACTGCGATAACCGGCGGAGGTATTCTCCTTGTCAATTCCTTGTGTAGCGACAGTGGAAGGATGGAGGAGAGAGAAGTTGTCGTGGAACGCAAGATTATTAAGACCCGCCATAAGACTCAGAAAACAGGGAGGCACACTTATTCAAGCGGTGCTCCTTACCATGTGTATTATCTGGAACTCAAATTTGCCGATGGACGTAAGGTAGAGCTTCAACCCCCTTATAAGGTATACCAAAAGGTAGAGAAGGGAGACACGGCGCTTATACGTGTCGGCAGAGGAGCCCTTATGATGAATGTATGCGACCCTAAGAGCTTAAGGTTGAAGCATCCTCCCCTTAAAAGGAAAAGGTTTGGTTTCGGATATGGAAATAGAAGACGAAAATTGTAAATAACTTTTATAAATTATTGATATATAAATAGTATTCCCTGTAGATAACTTTTGTAATCCCGGAATCGAATATTGTTTGCAACAGGCTTAATCGCATTGCTACATATTTAATCAGGATTTGATAATCCATTTATCGAGTCCACGTTTTGAGGAGGAGAAGTTTGCTCCGATGCGGAATATTTTTCTGTAGTCTGCGTCAAATCTGCCAGCATAGTCTCGGTCCTCAATCTGCCTGAGGGCTTCCTCCGGGGAGCCGTCATACTTGAACTCGAAAATATAGATGAACCTCTTTGTGCGGACCACCAGATCTGTCCTTCCGATGTTCGTGTGCTCCTCCACCCGCGCATCCATACCCACGAGGGTGAAAAGTAGGTATACCACGTTCTGATAGAACTTCTCGGAGTGCTGCTCGTAAGGGACGGCCTTTACCATAGCTTGCAGGCGACGCATGAACTGTTCGGGCTTTCCATCAAGTATCTCATCCTGGAAATCCCATAGAGAGAACTCCCCGTTAAGGTCGTCCATCTGGGGGAGGTATAGTGGTCTAAGCTTCTCGGCGAAAGCGCACTCCACCTCATGATTTGGAAAATGCAGCTCGTACCTTCTGCCGCTCACAGTCTTGATAGTCAGGTATCCTGTCTGGAAAAGGAGGGGTATTGGGTTGGTGTCCTCCATTCCGATTGAGACGAGGTCAGACTCCATTGTCCTGATGCTGTTTAGGGCAGGGAGAAGCATCCTGTTGTCCCTGATTCTTCTGACGAGGAATGTAGGCGTTCCCGTCTCGAACCAATAGAAACCGAATTTCCCCTCCTCCAGGGCGTTCAGGAGGCTCCAGGGATTATAAAGTCTTGAGCCCTTTTCAGCAAATAGGTATCCGTCGTAGTAATACCTCAGATTCTCGAGAGCCTGTTTGCATGTCAAGCCGTTTTTTTTTGCCATCTTCTCTATACCCCGGGGAAAGTTCTGGCAGAGTTCCTTCTCGGATATTCCGCAGATGTCAGCAAACCTATCTGAGAGAGAGATGTCCCGAAGGTTGTTAAGGTCGCTGAAAATACTGACTTTGCTGAAACGCGCCACTCCGGTCAGCATTGCGAAACGTATATGGCGGTCCATGGACTTAAGGACTCCGAAGAATCCTTTCAGGATTGCCTGGTTTTTGGCGAAGAGGGCAGGGTTGTTCTCGACATTCAGCAGCGGTTTGTCGTATTCATCCACGAGAATCACCACCTTTTTACCAATTTTTTCATTTATGGTCTTAATGAGGCGCGTAAATCTGCTTGCAAAGCTATTTTCATGAATAGTTACTTCAAAATTACTTTCATAGTCACGAAGAATGCGGTCAAGAATAATATCCAATCCATCCTCTAATTGATAGTTTTCCGCATTGAGGTCAATATGGATTACCGGGAGCTGATTCCATTCAACCTCCAATGAGTCAATAGCGAGTCCTCGGAAAAGATCGCGTCGACCCTCGAAGAAAGAATGTAGTGTAGAGAGCAGGAGACTTTTTCCGAACCGTCGCGGACGGCTCAGGAATATATATTGCCCTGTTTCCAGAAGTTCAGGAATAATAGCAGTCTTATCGACATAGGTATAGCCTGATTCTATTATTTTCTGAAAGGTCTGTAGTCCTATTGGATATTTCTCCGATTTCATATTGAGTAAACTAAGGAATAACTTAATCGCAAAGGTAACAAAAAGATCAGATAAAGTGAAATTGAAAGATAAAAGAATATGGATTGGAAGATAGAGAATAATATTTTCTAAGGGGAAGGAATGAGGATTCAGAATTTTTGATTAAATTTGCAGGTTAATAATGTAATATAAAATCGACTGTCAGAGAAATGACAATAGAATCAATAATTTCGAACGCCGTTTCCAAAGCTTTGAAAGAGCTTTACGGAGTTGATGTGGAGGCATCCTCAATTGTGCCGCAAGCCACAAGAAAAGAGTTTGAGGGAAATCTTACAATTGTTGTTTTCCCTTATCTGAAAGCATCACATAAAAGTCCGGAAGCTACTGCCACGGAGATTGGGGAATGGCTGGTTGCCAATGAACCGGCAGTGGCAAAATTTAACGTTGTCAAAGGATTCCTTAACATAAGTGTCAATCCTGCTTTTTGGCTTGACGTGCTCCATGAGATTGCGGAAGATCCTCATTATGGCATCAGTGAGGCAGGAGAAGGTGCAGAATTGGTTATGGTAGAGTATTCCTCGCCTAACACCAACAAACCGTTGCATCTCGGGCATGTCCGTAATAATCTTCTCGGATATTCCTTGTCAAGGATACTTCAGGCAAATGGTAAAAAAGTGGTTAAGACAAATATCGTCAACGATCGCGGCATCCATATATGCAAGTCAATGCTTGCCTGGAAGAAATGGGGCGACGGTGCCACTCCGGAATCAACCGGCAAGAAGGGAGACCATCTTATCGGCGATTTCTACGTAGAGTTTGACAAGCATTTCAAGCAGGAGGTGAAGGATCTGATGGATAAGGGGCTCACTAAAGAGGAAGCCGAAGCAAAGTCGCCCCTTATGCTTGAAGCCCGGGAGATGCTACGCCAATGGGAGGCAGGAGATCCGGAGGTTCGTGAACTCTGGAAGACTATGAACGGCTGGGTGTACGAAGGTTTTGATGAGACCTATAAGAAGATGGGTGTGGATTTCGATAAGATATATTATGAATCAGACACCTATCTTGAGGGTAAAGACCTTGTGCTCGGCGGACTCGAAACGGGAATCATGTATCGCAAGCCGGACGGCTCTGTTTGGGCAGACCTCACCCCTGACGGTCTTGACCATAAGCTTCTGCTTCGTGCGGACGGCACATCGGTGTACATGACTCAGGACATAGGCACAGCCAAACTCCGCTATCAGGACTATCCTATCGACAAGATGATATATGTGGTGGGCAATGAGCAGAACTATCATTTTCAGGTGCTCTCCCTCCTTCTTGACAAACTCGGATTCAAATGGGGCAAGGATCTTACACATTTCTCCTATGGAATGGTAGAACTCCCTGAAGGGAAGATGAAATCCAGAGAAGGGACAGTGGTGGATGCCGACGACCTTATGGAGCAGATGATTGATTCAGCACGCGAGACCTCCGCAGAACGTTTTGTCGATATGCCTGCAGAGGAAGCCGCAGAGGTATCAAGAATGGTAGGGCTCGGAGCTTTGAAGTATTTCCTTCTCAAGGTAGATCCTAAGAAGAATATGCTCTTCAATCCTAAAGAATCTATCGATTTCAATGGCAATACCGGTCCGTTCCTGCAATATACCTACGCGCGTATCCGTTCAGTTATACGTCGTGCCGGAGGTGTAGACCTATCTGCTGTTCCCACGGCGGAGCCTAATGAAAAAGAGGCAACCTTGATTCAGAAAGTAGCTGATTTCCCTTCCATCGTGAAGGAAGCCGGCAGGAGCTATTCTCCAGCCCTCATAGCCAATTATTGCTATGAACTTGCAAAGGAATACAACCAGTTCTATCACGACTATTCAATATTGAAGGAGGAAAAATCCGATATCCGGCAGCTGCGTCTCATCCTTTCGGCAGTAGTGGCACGCACATTGAAAGAGGGAGTGTCTCTTCTTGGAATGGAGATGCCTGAAAGAATGTAGGCTTTCACCGTTTACTTTCCTTTATATTTCGGTATTTAAGTTTGGAAGGGTAGAGGATTGCGGTCAGCATGCAGTTAATAAACCTTTCCTGTATATTAAGGTCAAAATAAGAAACAAAACATAAAATAATATGGATTACAGAAATCAGAATGTTACTCCTCCCCCTTATTACGGGAGCAGTTCTTCAGTAACAACCCAGACAAATGCAGTGATGAAGCGCGTCTATGTGCGCATGTTCATCGGTCTTCTTATCTCAGCATTCTGCGCACTCGGAATCGTGTCAAGTCCGGCTGCGATGAACTTCTTCTTCGGAAGCAAGATCGTGTTTTGGGGTATTCTAATAGCTATGTTCGCTATGGCATGGATCCTTCCGAGCCGCATGACTAAAATGTCGTCGGCAGCCGTACTTGGCTGCTTCTGCCTCTTCTCGGCATTGATGGGTGTATGGCTTGCTCCGATATTTATTGTCTATAAGCTCGGCACGATTGTCTATACCTTCTTTATCACGGCAGGCACGTTTGGCGCAATGTCTGTGTATGGCTATTTCACCAAGACAGATCTTTCTAAGATGGGGAGCTATCTGATGATGGCTCTTATCGGCTTAATTATCGCCAGCATAGTCAATATCTTCTTGAAGAGCAACACAATGGAATGGATCATCTCCATTATCGGTGTGTTGGTATTTACCGGACTTACCGCATGGGATACACAGGCTGTTAAACGTCTTGCAGCCGCTAATCTCGATCCTCAGATGGCTGATAAGCTGGCAACCATAGGCGCAATGAATCTCTATCTCGACTTCATAAATCTCTTCCTCTTCCTGCTCCGTATTTTTGGCGGAGGAAGCCGCGACTAATTCTTGAGATTCTTTTTGATTAAATAAAAGAATTCCCCTTGATGACCGTAATTCACGGCATCAAGGGGAATTCTTTTGCGTTATGATTTGTTAACATACAACTGCCGTAGGTTGGCAGTCAGTGTCGCTAATTTTGCATTGTCAAATCAAATGAATCGTAAACCGGGCTGAAGCTTGCCATTCATCAGCCCATAACGCCAAATCAAAATTATGAAAGGTTATTCATCCAAAAAGAGAGGTCTGAATCTCGGACTAATTTCAATTTATGCTACAGGGCTTGCAATTATGATTCTTCAGATTCGCAGCCTGGTGGGCTGAAAAAGATAACACTTCTTGACTTGCCCGAAACGGAGCGCTCATTTAATGTGGGCCTCCGTTTTTTCATTGTCAGGATTCATTTCTTACGACCGAATTTTGCGCATTTGGGGGAGAAAGCGAGGGTAACGCAGCAGCCGTCGCTCTCGTAGCTGTATAGCTCCATCTCATATTCTCCGCTTGGAAGATGAAGGGTGGCTTTTCCTAATATCGGCTCAGGCGCCCCCGGAAGATTCATTTCTCTGTCGATTCCGGGGAGGGAATATAGGGTTATGTCTGTACGGAAATCCAATCCTTCAGTCATGGCTGCTTTATAGAGAGCTTCTTTACACGTCCAGGCAATGATATTATCTTCCAGACTTTCGGCATTGACCATAGAAAGTTCTTCCGGAGAAAGGAACCGCTCACGAATCTTAAGCACCTGACTACGGTTAAGTTTCTCGGCGTCTATGCCCATTGCCGTGCGTGGACTGAACTCTGAAAGACCGGCTTCGGGAGTTTTGGGTAGACTCGCCACAGCAAGAAGATGGTCTGTATGAGTTATGGAGATGCGTGTAGTCGTGCCGAACAGAAAGGGAGCGCCATTGGGAAAATGTCCGATTTCTCTGAAACCGTCTCTGCCATTTTCACAATATATCTGTAGAGCCATTGTGCGCCATATATTTCCAGAGCGGTTTTCCATGCCGGACACTTCATCAACTTTAATGCCTACAGGAGTAGGATGATGCCAGAATATAAATTCAGTTTCCATGGTGAAGAGGGGAGGGGGTATGTTAAGATGTTAAGAGGGTTGGTTTTTCTGAGGAGAGGGTAACTTTCACTTTTGTGATGCGATGACGTTCAATCTGCATAACTTGAAACCGACAGTTTCCTCGTGAAAGCACCTCTTTCAGGGTTGGGAAATCACCTTTTATTTCAAGAAGAAGTCCTGCAAGGGTTTCTGCATCTCCTCGGTCGCCGAGTTCCTCCTCCTCAATATCTATAATATGGCAGAAATCCCCGATAGGAATTTTTGCATCGAAGAGATAGGTGTTGGCATTTATTTTTTTATACATTGAGGTGCTTTCGTCATATTCATCATCAATTTCTCCGACAATTTCCTCAATGATGTCTTCCAGGGTAACCATACCCTGTGTGCCGCCATATTCATCAACAACGATGGCAATATGGATTTTCTTCTTGCGGAAATCCTCAAGAAGATCATCTATATTGCGGCTTTCCGGCACGAAATATGGTTCGCGAAGGAGTGTCTGCCAGCGGAACGAATCTCCTTGTTTCCCGATATATGGGAGAAGATCTTTTGAATAAAGTATTCCCCGAATCATATCCTGCGATGTGTCATAAACGGGAATACGGCTATAGCCCGACTTCAGGATCACCTCCATAGCTTCACTCCAGGATGCATGATATTCAATTGCGGTAATGTCGACACGCGAAATCATTATATCGCTCACCTCCTTTTCGCCGAATGAGAGAATCCCCTCAAGCATCTCTTTGTCTTCACCCTCCTTTATGTCGGAAATACTGAGGGCTTTTTCAAGCTCATCGGTGGATAGATTTTCATTCTTCTTGGTAACCACTTTATTGACCAAGACGGATGAACGCACCATTATTTTGGCAAACGGAGCGAGGATGTTATAGAGAAGAGAGAGAGGGGAGGAGGCTACCATTACCCATTTTAGGGTTCTGCCTCTGGCTACGAGCTTAGGGAAGATTTCTCCGAAAAGGAGAAGGAGAAAAGTCAGAAGGACAGTCTGCACAAGGAAATCAAGCACACTGTTATTGAACTTCAGCACCTGATTGAAAGCGAAGCTCAAAAGCACTACCATCGTGATATTGACAAGATTATTTGAGATGAGGATGGTGGCAAGCAGGCGCTCGCTGTTTTCAAGGAGATGGCATGCCTTACGTGCCTGAGGATCGGAATCCTCCTCAAGGTCGTTCACTTCAGATTGCGAAAGACCGAAATATGCTATTTCACTTCCGGAAACAAATGCCGAAATCAAAAGGCAAATCATTGCAATAACCACAGTCATTCCCCATGTAACCCAGCTTGTGGGATTGTGAAACTCCACAGCCTGTGCGCCAAGAATGACAAGGGAAATTAATGGTGAGGATGATGGTAAAGGATCTGTATCCAAAATTTGATATGTATTGGTTATTATGATGCAAAGTTAAATAATTATGCTGACAAATGCAAATATATTTCAGCCGACTACCTGAATCACACCTTCATAACCTTTCCCTGGCGGACATACCAGACATATCCGTATATCTTTTTGGGGCGTATGGCCTCACGGATAAGCTCCATATATTCCTTCACCTGCTTCTTGTGGTCATTATTGTCAGGCTCTGCCCCAAATTTATAATCGACTATGATTGCTTCGGAACGGTCGGCATTAAACATTATGCGGTCAGGACGGCGGTTTTTCTGACGTGGATAGATGATGTCGCGCTCATTGACCACTTTTCTGCTTCCGTCAAACCAGATGGCTACCTCCGGGTTGGAGAGTGCTCTCTCAAGCATTGGCTCCCATTCGCGGGCCTGTTGGTTGGAGATCATTCCACGCATTCTCATGGAAAGAATTGCATTATGAAGGTCTGTGGCTTTCTCCACTTTCTCCATCACTCCATGCAGAAGATTCCCTTCCGAACGGGGATCATCGTCATTAGGGGAGGGAGAAAGAGTAGAGCTATCGCCGGTCTCTCCCTCCACGTAATGGAGTATGGCAGGGCTGCTGTCAACGCCGTATTCCTCGATTAATCTCTCCTCCACCCCGTTTTCTTTATCTTTTTCTGCCTTTGGAACTGCCTCAGTCCTGAGTTTTTTTTCTCCTATGGTAATGACAGCTTCATCCTCGCTTACCTTTATCAGAGGGCGCGGGAGGAGAAGCTCGGTATCAGATGTATCGAGCAGAATCTCAAATGAGCCGTCGTCCGGTGGGTTAAGAAACTCTTTCAGCAGCATCCCAATGTGTCCTCTCTTTTTAGAGGGACGAGTGAATACGTAGAGTTCGTTAACGGCTCTTGTGAAAGCCACATAGACAGAATTAAGTTTATCCATCATGTAGAGGTCATGGTATTCCGTATAAAGCGGAGCATGCTCAGTGTCAAGCAGGTTTTTTGTAGTGCTTACGGGCAGATAAGGTGGCAGTCCGCAGTCGCTGAAGATGGAAGCAGGCTTTACCCATCGCCATTCAGCCTTCATCTCCGGCTCAAGAGATATGTTGGCAAGTGGGAGGATTACGCATCCGAATTCAAGACCTTTCGATTTATGAACAGTCATTATCCTTACTGCATCTGTCCCCTCAGGAGAGGATATGGAGCGTAATTTCCCTTTTGAATCCCACCAATTGATAAAAGAGGCAATGTCGGAAGTGTAGCGGTCGGTATATTCGAGCACCATATCCTGGAAAGCGGCAAGGAAGAGAGCTTGCGAGCGGCGCATCTCCATAGGCACATACTTCTCAATGACCGCCTCCACTATTGCCGGGAGAGTCTCCGCCTGCATATCGGCAAGAAGGGCGTCTATCTCCTTGCGCGGCGACTCATTATTCAGGAATCCTGCCACGCTCTCTGCCGGCGAAAGTTCGGGATGACGCAAAGAGAAGAAGGTGAGATTCATATCCATGCCTGAGGCTATGTAGCGCAAGACATTGAGAACGATTCCTACAGCCTCAGCCTGCGATACGAGTAAGGATTCTTCGCTTATAAAGTCAATTTTACGCTCCCCGGCTTTTAGGGTCGCATTATAATCTACAAGAGCCGAGATGACAGACTTTCCATCCTCGTTGGTGTCCACGAGTATTGCTATATCCCTTTGCTGAATATTGCGCGCCATCATTGAGGAAATAAGACTTCCTAACTGAGCAAGGGCTTTTTCCGTGAGGAGGTCGTCGGTGGTTTTCCCGGCTTTTTTCTCCTCATCGGTAGGGGTGCCTTCCAGGAATCTTACTTCCACATATCCTTCTCTTTCCCTATGTTTTGGGAATTGAGCCACATTTCCATAGAGATCTGAAAAATCGAGATTTCCCATCTTGAAGGAATCCACACGTGGCGCAAGCAGACTGAAGAATAAGTTGTTAAATTCAACGATGGTTCGGTCAGACCTCCAGTTGGTATTCTCCTCTCGGCTCATGCCGGCTGACAGATGATCAGGGAAAAGGGAAGGCACGAAGGAAGTGATCAGGGATGGATCGGCATTTCGGAAACGGTAGATGCTTTGCTTTGCGTCTCCGATTATGAGATTATCTTCCCCCCGGCTATCGCTCTCACGCAATAGCGGCTGAAGATTTTCCCACTGCATACGTGATGTGTCCTGAAATTCATCTATGAGAAAATGATTTATGACACTTCCAAGCCTCTCATATATGAAGGGAGCATCATCATCTCCTATTATCTGGCGGAGCATTGAATTGGTTTCTCCAAGCTGAATGAGATTATTGGAGTCCATAAACTCATTCATTTTCAAGCGTGCTTCGCCAAGAAGTCCGAGATATGGAAGGAGAGGAGCATAGACTTGCCAATGGAGCCATTGAGGAGATGTGTGGGCATTGATCCATTCATTATATGCCTCATACATCTCACGAGCTATCCGGGTAACGGCGCTTTCCTCAGTATTTTTTACACCTTTTTTAAGCAATGACTTCCCCTCCAGGTTCAGCGGCTTGAAAATTAAGGGGGAACTTAAGGAGAGATCGAATGTCAAATTCCGTATCTTTTTCAGGTGTCCGGAAAGATAGCGATGGCAATCTGCGGATGCGTCTATTCCGGCATTTTTCAAAGCCTTTTCAAGTTTATGGGCAAGGTTCTGAGTGTTTTCAAGTGATTCTCTCAGGGGACGCTCCATTCTATCTTTCAGACTGAGGTAGACAGTTTCGAGAGAAGCAGTCTCCGATGTGCTGATAAAGAAATCGTCGAGGGCAGCGCGGATCTCCTTGAACTCCTCACTCTCCATCATGCGCAGGGAGCGTCGGAGTGTAGAATAGATTGACCTTGTGGCAGTGCTCTTCTGAAAGACATTCCAGCCTCCTCCTGCTTGTGCGGCTTCGGCAGTAAGAATCTTAATCCATCTGGAAGCGGGAGTGTCTGCCATTCCGGGTGTATTGATATCGTTTAAAGTAGAATCAATTGCAGCCGTTATTAGAAAATCTGAATCAATCTCCACCTGATAGGAGTCGTTAAGATTAGATTCGTAGGCGAAAGTGCGCAGCACTGATTGAAAGAAGGAATCAATCGTAGACACCCTGAAATCGGAATAGTCGTTGAGAAGCACGGAAAGCGCCTCCTGAGCAGATGTGCCTATTTTTTCAGGAGGGACATTCAGATTTTTCGCAAATTCATCCAGATAGGCTGTTTCTTTCAACAGTTCGGGAGTTACTTTACCGGGATCGGCAGCAACGGAAAGATCAGCGAGTTTTTCCACTATTCGCTGTTTCATTTCGTTGGTGGCTTTATTAGTGAATGTTATGGCAAGGATTCTCGATAGTCCATCCGATATTTCACGCGGAGTGCGCAGCCGCCAGGATTTTTTTGAGTCCTTGACAGCGATGAGATACCATATAAATTTTTTGGCCAGCGTATAAGTCTTCCCGGAGCCGGCTGAAGCTCTCTGAATTTGTAACACCCTATTGAATAAATTGAAAATTGAAAATTGAGATTCCCTCCTCTTTTTTAGCTTTTCTCCCTGTGTTTCCTTATCTCTTGATTTATCTTGATAATCCTGATTTATTCCCCTTAGCCTCTTAACCCTTAACCCTTAATTCTTAACCCTTAACCCTTAATTCTTAACTCTTATTACCCCTTAACCTTCATTCCAAGGTTTTTCAGTATGTTCTTGACATCCTCCTTGCGATCTCCCTGAATAAGAATCTCGCCACCCCGGGCACTTCCCCCCGTGCCTAACTTCTGCTTGAGGATTTTTGCTATTTCCTCCAGGCGCTCTTCCGGGCAGATGAAGCCTTCGATGATTGTGGCTGTCTTCCCTTTTCTTCCTTTTCGTTCCACAATGACTCTTAAGGGTTCAGTTTGCCCTTTATATGTTTCTGATTCCTCGGCAATGGGGTCGGGAGTATTGTCTACGGGTATATCACCCGAATCTTTTAAGGCTCCGAGAGCCTCTTTCCAGTCTATATTCATAAGAGAAAGAATTTAAATGTTAGAAAAGCACCATCAGACGAGCCTGAAAAGCATTAAGAGTGGCTGGAGAGGAGGAAATATGATCCCAAGCGTGAGTATATGAATAGTTGAGTCGCGCTGTGATGTAGGGATTGAAATAATAATTGAGCGTAACACTCATGCTGTTGGCTCTTCCTCCGAAAATTCCGGCGTTAGGATCAGAGAGAGTGGAGTAGTTATAGTTAAGGACACATTCGAGCGTCTTAGGAGCGGGAATTGCCAGCATTGCTGTGGAGGTGGAATAAGTGTAACCCTTTCCTATAATCTGTCCGCGCAGAGTGGCATATCCGCTTTGCGATATAAAGGCATTCAGATTATCCCTGCGGTTGATTTGCTGAAAGAAATACTGTCCTTCAAAAGCCATTCTCCCGTAAGATAGGAGAAGCTCGGGAGTAAATTTGAAGAGATTGCGGGAATGGGTTACAGTTGTGCCGACAGCCTGACGTTGCACAACCTTTGTGGGGAAAATTGCCGACATGAGGAATCCGTCGTGGACATCCTCTCCATCCTCCAAACGTCGCTGAGGAGTTGCAAAGCCTCCGCTTATCCCGGCGTGAACCACCATATCTCTCCGAGGATTCTTTCTCCATGCCAGACGAGTGAGCAATCCGTATCCCTGCTGATTGAAGAGTGGGGCATTCACAATCTCCTTTATGGCAGTCGCTTCTACATGAAAGCTTGCCGCCGCATAGAATGAAGGCTGATAATGGACATACATTAAGCCAAGTTGCAGCCCGGGGGTGAAGAGAGCGCTCGCGATAGGCTGCTCCATCGTGCATTTTTGGGAAGATGAATTGGATTGCAGACCATACTGATGGATGAAATTTCCCACCCGGATTGAATTTCCGGGATTGAAATCATATTGAATCCATGCATTGCGCATACCCACCTTATTGTAAGCGTAACTTACATCCATCATGGCGCTCCAGGAATCGTAGGTCAGTTTCCCTCCTATGCGAACTTCAGGAATAGCCATTCCATCAGGAAAGGATTCTTTCTCAGGCGAGGCGAAAAGCGCCCCGTCGACAAGAATCCTTCCTGTTGGTGATACTTTAAATTTATGTGTTTCCTGAGCGGAAGCCCCGGAAATCAGGAGGGAGGCAAAAATAGCTGCCGAAATAAATTTACGCATAAATCTGTCAGGTGAAAAAATCCATATCCTGCAACACCCGGCAACGCTATGCTCCCTTGCGGTTAATTCTGATTTGCAGCCACTCTTTTTGAGGGAGCCACTTTCCCCTCCTTTTTGAGTTTTGCAAATTCCTTTTTCGCCTTGTCGAGCTGACGGTTGAAGCCTTCATCGGCGTGGAGGCGAGCCACAGCTACGGCTCCCGTAATTCGCCCGGCATCAACATCGCTTTGGAAATGATAGCCGCAAATCACACGACTTTCACCCATCTCATAGCCACGCTCAAGAATCTCATTCTGGCGGTCAGGGTTAAGTTCGGTCAGCACGAGGGCGGTTGCCCAGCCGATAGAGGTATGTCCCGAGGGGTAGGAACCATTGGTGGAGAGGTTCACCTCATCCTCCAGGTTGCAGGTATGATCGTTAAAATAGATATAAGGCCGGGTGCGCATGTAATGTTCCTTTGCATCGCGTGTTGCGAGGTCGCCGGCATCTTCACGCATCCCGACAATCAGTTTATAAATTTCAGGAGTATTTTCCTGTGAAATTTCAACTCCGAAAGCCTCTGAGAAAGCCCGGGGCACACCGTCGCCTCCAAGTTTTGAATCCTGATACGCCTGTTCGCCACGGTCAGTGTTGCGTAGATTCTTTCCCCAGTCGTAACGTGCCCTGTCGAGCAGAAATGCAATTGAAGATGGATCCGGCGGGGGAGGAAGGAGTTCAAGGCTGTTTGGAAGATCACCCTCATTGAGGAAATAGACATCCGGATTTGTGGAATGTCCGCGCACCTTCATGTCTGTGTTTTGGGCGGAAGCAAGAAAACCGCCTACTGACATTATAAAAGCCAGAGAAAGGGAGATGAGTTTCATACCGATAAATGTTTAAGGTTAAATATTGATGCTCAAAATGCCGGGGGAGGAAATAAAGCATGAGTCTCCCGACATTGAGGCAATGACTATATTTAATTAAACATTTATCCCTCTGTAATGTTCTGAACAGAGCAAAAAAGCTTGAATCAGAGTTTCTTTTTGAGATCATCGACAGAGAATGCCCTGTCGATAAGTTCTCCGGATGCAGAATAGATGAAGTAGGCAGGAAGATTGCCTACATTATAGTTCGAGGCGTTTTTTGAATATGCGCCTTCAGGGTCAAAGACAGTGGTCCAGGGGAGATTGACTGCCGCATCTCTCCATGCATATTGGTCGGCATCAAGAGCGACATGATAGAAATTCACATTTCCCCCCATAGACTTGTAAAGATTTGAAAGATCAAGATTCAGGGCCGGGGAGTCGGGATGAGTGAGGAGGGAGAAAATGAGCACAGTCTTCTTGCCATTCGCCATAACCTCAGAAAGCTTTATGTTCTTCCCCTTTTCATCGGGAAGGTTGATGTCGATCATAGCCAGTTCCTCAGCCTGAATTTCGCGATGAATTCCTTGCTCCTGTTTTTTCCTTTTGAGGGCATCGAGCGAGGTCTGTTCCAGAAGGGCAGTATGAGGGTCGTTGGGGCGGGTCTCCTTGAAGCCTGTTGCCACGGCTGCGAAATATTTATAGTCGGAGGTAGTGGGGTCAAAGAGGGGCTTTCCGTCTACAATCTTAGTCAAGGCATAATATGCCACGATTGAGCCTCGAGCAGGCTGGATATATTTTGTGAACACACTCTTTTTGAACGCCTGGAGAGAATCGGCAGAGATATTGGCAGGGAGTGATCTCACCTCCTTTTCAAAGCGTTCGAGAGCAGATGCGTTTTCGGAGCCTGAGAGTGAGAAATCAGTGCCGAATTTATCCAGAGAAGATGAAAGAGAAACCGTTTCAATAGAATCTATGGGGACATAGACATACTTGTCATTTATGGAGAGGCGGAAGATTTCCGGTCCTGCCGGCGCAGGGCGAGAAATAGAGAAGTCGCCTGAAGAATTGGTACGTGTAGAATCAATAGCGATCCATCTTCCGTGGAAATCAGACTTTTCCAACACTACAGACTGATTATCCGCCCCTTCTATGTTGCCTTTTATCTTAAAAGAGGGGTCGCTGCAAGAGGAGAGAATGGCAGCATAAAAAATCGCTGCGAGAGCAAAGCCGCCCAAGCGGCAGGTTTGAAGAAGTTTCATGTTTTTGAAATGATTTTGAGCGCAAAAATACATAAAAAACCTCAAACAAATGAATAAAACTCCCCGGAAAGCGAAAAAAGAGGAAAATTAAGGAGAAAGGGTGTGAATAACGGAATAAAAATGTTAACTTTGCACTAATTTTCACTCAGCGAAGAAAAACAAGAAAGAATTTATATGTTAAAGCCAGTAAAAAAGACCATCGAGCTTGGCGACGGCAGAAAGATTACAATCGAGACCGGCAAACTTGCAAAGCAGGCTGATGGCGCAGTAGAGGTGCGTATGGGCAACACCATGCTTCTTGCTACTGTTTGTTCGGCGGCGGATGCCAACGAGGGCGTGGATTTCATGCCACTTACCGTGGAGTATAAAGAGAAATACTCCTCTATTGGTCGCTATCCGGGAGGATTTCTGAAAAGAGAAGGGAGAGCGAGCGATTATGAGATACTGACCTCCCGTCTGGTGGACCGTGTGTTGCGTCCCCTTTTCCCGGATAATTATCATGCAGAGACATTTGTTAATGTAACAATGTATTCCGCCGATGAGAACGAAGCGCCGGATGCGCTTGCCGGCATTGCCGCCTCAGCAGCCCTGATGTGCAGTGATATTCCTTTCCAGGGTCCGATTTCCGAGGTGAGAGTAGCCCGTGTGGATGGAGAATGGGTCATCAATCCTACTTTTGAACAGATTGAGAAAGCGGATATAGAGCTGATGGTCGGTGCTACTTACGACAACATCATGATGGTGGAGGGCGAGATGGACGAAGTGTCGGAGGCAGATCTTCTTGAGGCATTGAAAGTGGCTCATGAGGAGATTAAGAAGCATTGCGTTGCCCAGATAGAGCTGATGAAAGAGGCTGGCAAAGAGGTGAAACGTGAATATAACCATGAGGTTAATGATGAGGATCTCCGCAAGGATGTAGAGGAGAAGTGCTACGATAAGGCATACGCTGTGGCTCGTGCCGGAAGTGCGGACAAACATTGGCGCAACGAAAGCTTCAAGGCAATCTGCGACGAATATATCGAGAATCTCCCGGAGATGACTGAGGAGCAACTCGAAAAATATACAGAGGAGCAGCGCATAGCAATGGTTAAGCGTTATTATCATGACGTTGAGAAAGAGGCTATGCGGCGTTGTGTCCTTGATGAAGGGATACGTCTTGACGGTCGCAAGACCACTGAAATACGTCCGATCTGGTGTGAAGTGGACTATCTTCCGGGTCCTCACGGAGCTGCTATCTTTACACGTGGCGAGACACAGGCGCTCGTAACAGCAACTCTGGGCACAACTCTTGACGAGAAGATCGTTGACGACGTTCTCAACCAGAGCAAAGAGCGTTTCCTTCTTCATTACAATTTCCCTCCCTTCTCGACAGGCGAGGCTCGTCCGCAGCGCGGAGTCGGCAGACGTGAGGTTGGACATGGCAATCTTGCTCACCGCGCGCTGAAAAGAATGTTCCCCGATGATTTCCCCTACACTTGCCGTATCGTTAGTGATATTCTTGAGAGTAACGGATCATCTTCAATGGCTACTGTATGCGGCGGCACTCTTGCTCTTCTGGATGCGGGAGTAAAGATGAAACGTCCCGTTGCCGGTGTTGCCATGGGTCTGATCTCTGATGCCGGAGCGGTGAAATACGCCGTGCTTTCGGATATTCTCGGCGATGAGGACCATCTCGGAGACATGGACTTCAAGGTTACAGGCACCGAGAAAGGCATTACCGCTACCCAGATGGACATCAAGTGTGACGGCTTGAGCTATGAGATTCTCGAAAAGGCTCTTGAACAGGCACGTCAGGGTCGTCTACATATTCTGGGCAAGATTCACGACACTATTCCCGAACCGCGCGAAGACTATAAGCCTCACGTTCCTCGCCTTGTTACAATGAATATTCCCAAAGAACTTATCGGAGCCGTTATCGGTCCGCAGGGTAAGGTTATCCAGGGCATTCAGGAGGAGACCGGAGCCACAATTTCTATTGAGGAGGATGAGAAACTCGGCATAGGGAAGGTGGAGATCGCATCCAAGGATAAGGCAAGCATTGAGGCAGCTTTGGCTAAAATCAAGGCAATCGTGGCACAGCCCGAAGAGGGAGAAGTTTATGAAGGGACAGTCCGTTCGATTCTTGACTTCGGTGCGTTCGTAGAATTTATGCCCGGTCGTGATGGTCTCCTTCACATCAGTGAGATAGCCTGGAACCGTCTTGACTCTATGGATCAGAGCGGCATCAAGGAGGGGGATAAAGTGAAGGTGAAACTTATCGAGATCGACAAGAAGACCGGAAAATATCGTCTTTCCATGAAAGTGTTGACTGAAAAGCCTGAGGGCTATGTGGAAAGAGAGGCTCGCCCGCGCCGTGAAGGTGGCGACAGAGGTCCGCGTCGCGAAGGGGGAGACAATCGTCCGCGTCGTGATGGAGGCGATCGTGGGCCGCGCCGCGACAATGATCGTGGTCCGCGTGGTCCGCGTCCTGAGGGTAACGGCGGTTCACGTCGATTCACTCCCAGACATGAAGATTGATAAATTATTGCAATTAATCGGATAAATAAAATTACCCGGCAGAATTGAGTCCTGCCGGGTAATTTTATTTTAATTGATTTAGAAATTTTGCAGAATCATTATCTGGCGAGGTGAGAACGTCATCTCCTTTTCAATTGTTACTATGTCGCCGGAGATAATATCTCTGTAAGAGGAACCGACAGGAATCACTTCCTCAGTTCGCGCCATAGAGACTGACACAGGCTCATCCTTGCCGTTGAGCAACACAGTTACTGACTTATCACCTAAAGAGCGCGTATAGACATAAAGACCGTCCTGAGGAATGAAATGCTTCAGCTTCCCTTTGGCAATGACCTCATTCGCTTCTCCACGTCTCCAATTAAGAAGTTTTGAAAGGAAATCCCATGCTTCATTCTGGAGGGGAGTCCGCCCTTCAGGGGTAAAGGCATTAACCTCATCTCCGGGGAAGCCGCCGGGCATGTCTTTCCTGACAAAGCCGTCGCTCCCCTCCTTACTGCCGTTCATGAGAATTTCAGTTCCATAATAGATCTGTGGGATGCCTCTTGATGTGAGCAGGAAAGTCTGTGCTTGCTTCCAGCTTCCCAGGGAATCGGGAAGTTCGAGAAGGAAGCGGTCGGAATCATGATTATCGAGGAATGTGAGGATATGTTGCGGGTCGGGATAAAGGAAATCCTGTGATAAATGTTCGTAGACCATATTGAGCCCTCCCCAGAGATCTGTATCTGAATTAAAAGCCTTTCTTCCGTTCTGCAGGAAGAAGAAATCCATCACAGTTGGGAGTTCAGGATCCGAAGGATTAAGACGGTTTCCCTTTTGCCAGAATGCACTGCCCGCTTCGTTGGTATACCAACATTCACCGACAATGTTGAAATTAGGATACTCATCTCTCACAGCCTTATTCCATGCCGCCATGCCCGCAGCATCGGCGTATGGATATGTATCCATTCTTATTCCATCTATCTTTGCCGATTCAATCCACCATATTGAATTCTGGATAAGATATTTCATCAGATGGGGATTCCTCTGATTGAGGTCAGGCATCGAGGGGACAAACCAGCCGTTGACGGTGTGGTCAAGATCATAATCCGATGCGTAAGGATCGTGTACGGTGGTTAGACGAAAGTTGGTCATCACATCTTTTTCCGGATGATTGATCCAGTCTCCGGATGGAGGATTCTTTATCCAGGGATGAGCCACACCACAATGATTGAATATCATGTCCATTACAACTTTCAGACCCTTTCCGTGAGCCTTCTCAATCAGGGCTGCATATTCTTCGTTACTTCCGAAGCGGGGATCTATTTTGTAGTAGTTGGTTGTGGAATATCCGTGATATGATCCTCCGGGCATATCGTTCTCAAGGACAGGGCAGAACCAAAGTGCGGTAACTCCTAAGGAATCAAGATAGTCAAGATGATTTTCTATTCCTTTGAGGTCGCCACCATGCCTCCCGTTGGGTTTGCTTCTGTCTGCCGGAACGTTATGGGTCAGACCCTCTCCTTTGAGATCATTACCCTTTGCAAATCTGTCGGGCATGAGAAGATAGAGCACGTCGGAGGCATCAAATCCGCCGTGTTTTGCCATCTCAGGCTCGCGCTGACGCAGTTGATAAGGAATCCTTGACCTCTTTTTCCCATCCGTGAGTGTTATCTCCATAGTGCCCGGCACTGTCTCTTTCCCTATGACAAAATACAGCAGCTTATAGTCGGGACTGTCGAGATTTACCTGCTCTGCCAGTCTTACCCCCTTATAATCAACCGAGGCAGTTGCAGAGGCGATTCCCGGTCCGGTAAGCATCACCTGTAGAGTGTCGTTTTTCATTCCTGTCCACCAGTAGGGGGGCTCGACATTGGTTACTTCAGGACCTTTCGCACCGAGTGCAGCAGATATTCCCGACAGGAATCCTAAAGAAACTGAGAGAAATCTTTTCATGTGTATTGTAAAATATATTATTAAAAACGGAAACCGACATTTCCTGAGAAGTTGTTTATCGTGCTGAAAATGGTGTAGTGGGCGCTGTGGTATATACTGCAGTCAAGCCTTCCGATCGCGCTGAAGAAGAAATTGCCGAGATTGTATGTAATGGATGTGCTCCCGACAATATTTCCTCCTAACATCATTTTCGAGCCCTCCTGGGAATCCTCATAGCAATGGGTTACGGCTATGGCAGGAAGGGCGGTAACATTGATGAGGAGACGTGGATTGACAACCCAATTGAAACCGTATCCCACTAACGCCCCCAATGATCTGTAATGAAAATAATAATCTGTAGGAGGCACGGTCAGGCTTGGCTTCAGGTTGTCGGGAAGCTGTGTGAAGTCGAAGTTTATCTTCCGGGTGTTGAAGGTTATGCCCGTGATGAGTGAGCCGGCTGTTTTTTTCTGGAATTTGGAGAAATTATAGGCTGCTCCATGAGAATACTTCTTATTGTTGAAGAAATAGAATGCGTCTATTCCAAACTTATAAAGAGACACACCTGAGAATTTCTGTCGGAAAAGATGCCCGTTATTATAGTCGCCTAACTTGCGGAGATAAGTGCCTCCGGTGTTTTCATGATAGCGGAGTTCAACATTAAATCGCGCGCAATTGAAACCAAATTCATATTTACGGTGTTTGAGATCGCCGTTTGCTCCGAAGAAATTGGCGATATCGTAGGAATAGCCGATGCTGACCGCCATGTATTGCAGATAGCCTCCGATGGTGGAATACAAGTTGCTTGCCATTCCTATGTCCAGGCGTTCCGGTTCAAGGAGAGTGAGCCAATAAGCATCCATCCAGTTTTCACTGCCGACACGCACTTTCCAGCGTTTTCCCGTGCCTACGACATATTCCGGATCATACGAATTGAAAAATTTATCCGCCCAGTTATAGACTTTTATGCAGAACCCTAAGAATTTAGGATAACGCACGGTAGTGTCAGCGAGATTAAGAGTTCTGTTCTTAAGGCGGTTTAACCACCATCTTTCCTTATCCGAGGGTTGATAGGAGGGCATGGAGTCAGGGATAGAGACCACACTCTCTACGGGCAGTTCTATTCGGGAAATCGCCGGCAGAGAGTCTGTCTGTGCTTGTGCTCCGCAAAATGCTGACAGAGTCAGTATGAATGACAGGAGTCGCAGTTTCATTGAATACAGAAAGGAGAGTGATGTTATAATAATGTTTAAGTGAAAGAAATTGAATCGTTTGGCGGCTCTACTTTATTCCTAACTCATCGAGAGCTTTCTGATAGCGCCGTGCATTGTCAAGATGCTCTGAATATGTGGCAGCGAAATTATGATAGCCTGAGAAATCCTCTTTCGCACACATATATATGTAATCGTGTGGCTCAGAGTTGAGCACTGCGTCGATTGTGGCTATGCTCGTGGTGCGAATCGGACCCGGAGGAAGCCCTGCATGGAGATAGGTGTTGAACGGGGATTCAGTTTTGAGATGAGTTCCTGTCACTCTTTTTATAGTGAAATCTCCGACAGCATATCTTACTGTGGGGTCAGCCTGAAGCTTCATTCCGCTTTGCAGGCGGTTGATATAAAGTCGGCCTACTGTGCCCTTTTCGTCAATTTTGTTGGTCTCTTCATCCACGATGGAGCAGATTGTCATCACATCGGCTGGAGTAAGCCCCAAGTCCTCAGCTTTCTTCCTCCGCTCCTCATTCCAGACCTCCTTGTAATGGGCTCCTACCTTTTTTATCAGGTCGCGCGGGGTGCCTGACCAATACACCTGATAGGAATCATCGATAAAAAGGGAGAGAGCCTGCTCCGGATCGAGTCCATATTCCTCCATAAGGGATTCATCGGCGACAGTCTCCATAAACTCTTCCGCAGAGAAGTCCAGGCGACGTTCCAGCCTTCCTGCAAGATTCCCTATTAGCCGGAATCCATTGATGGTGATGGTTACCGGTTCTTGTGCTCCATGACTCAGAGTGTGTTCCGCTTTTACGGCTGAAGTGCCTTCCGGAATGAGATAGGCTCCGTGGCGGGAAGAGAAGTCGGAGCCTCGAAGCTTGGCAGCCTTCATCACCTGCGATGAAAAATCCTCGCCGAGATATTTTGAAACGGAATCTGCCACCATTTCCCTTGTGGCGTTTCGGGGAATACGTATAATGGTGTCGGCATGAGCCTCCTCCGTAAACAAAGGGAGAAATATCACAGCTAAGACTCCAATCACTACTACTAATGCAGAAATGATGATGTATTCCGTTCTCCCGAATTTCCGTCTTTTATTCTCCGGAGTGGGTATCGGGGCAGGATTGGGTGATATATTGGATAAATTCTCTTCCATATTGATTCATAAATCACGTGGCTCGCCGGTAAAGAGGCGTGCCACGTGTGTTGTCACTTCCCTATGCCACAGACACCGGGAATTTTTCTGTCAGATTATTTGCTTTCTTTATATTTATCGAGTTTAGGCTCAAGGGCTGCGAGAGCGAGGTCGACAGCCTCTTCAAAAGTATCAGCAGTTTTGGAAGCGAAAAGATCTGTGCCGGGAAGATGAATCTTTATGCCGGCCTCTTTGTTCATCGCAGCCTCAGGCTTTACGAGAGTGAGCTTAACGTCTACATCATTGATTGCCTCGTAGCGACGGGCAAGTTTATCAATTTTTTTGTTGACAAAGGCAACGAGTTTCTCGGAGATGTCGAAATGGATTGCTTTAATGTTTACTTCCATAACATTCGGATTTATGGTTAATACTTAGATAGTGAGTCGGGGGCTACACGGAGAGTAAATTAGCCGGGAGAGACCTCCTCTGTCTACAAAGTTAACAATAAAAAGCAATGAATTGCTCACGTAGAAAGGAAAATTTTTGAAAAAAATCATTCCTCGCTCCTTTTAGCTCTCGGATGGGCTGATTGGTAGGCTTTTTTCATTTCCGCGAAAGAGATATGAGTATAGATCTGTGTCGTGGAGAGAGAGGAGTGGCCGAGAAATTCTTTTACGGAGTTAAGATCGGCTCCTTCGTTGAGCATGGCTGTAGCAAAAGAATGTCGTAAGGCATGCGGGCTTTTCTTTCGCGCTGTGGTTTGGGAGAGTTCCCCTTTTACAATTGAGTAAACCTGCGATGGAGTGATTCTTTTCCCTTTCATTACGAACAAGGGGCGTGGCGTCGGAAGATCAGGCCAGAGCTTATCGCGCAGCATTTGCCAGCGTCGGATGTCGTCGGCAAGTTTTTGAGGGATAGGCACAATTCTTTGCTTGGAGCGTTTGCCGGTAACTTTCAGTTCGCCGGCTGCAAGGGAAAGATCGTTGTCGCTTAGGGAGATTAGCTCGGCACGTCGCAATCCGAGGGAATATAGTGTTTCGATCACGAGGTGATTCCTTAATTCTGTCTCTGCTTCGGGAGTTGGAGCAGAGTTTAATGAGATTATGTCGCGTATGAGGATTTCCTCGTCAGCAAGGATTTTCTCTATCTCCTCCATTCGTACATGGTCGGGGAGTGGTTTCGGTATTTTAGGGAGAGGCAATTCCCGGGTAGGATTTTTCTCGATAACGTCTCTTTTGAGCATGAATTTGAAATAAGCCCTTAGGCTTTGGGCTTTTCTGCGCAGAGTGCGAGGGGCGAGACCCTGACGGGCGAGAGAAGCAAGCCATCCCCTTATATCTCCGGCTGAGACATCGCAGGGCGTCATAGATTCGTAATCCATGCCGAGCCAGTCTGCGAACTGGGATAAGTCGCGGAGATAAGCCTCGACGGTGAGGGGGGCGCGGTTTAATTCATGAAGGAGATAGGAATGGAAGTCGGGCATGGAAGGGATGAGGGATTAATGTTTAAGGCATGAGCATGAGATTGGATATGGAAACGGAGCCGGTCGGATTGACCGGCTCCGTTTGATAGGATGAAAGTGCATGATCACGACAAAGTGTCGGGAGGCGCGATTACTGCTCGGCCTGACGGAGCTGCTGAACGTAGGCAGCCTTGATCATTTTCTTGCGGTTTGTCACTGAGGGCTTCTCAAAAGCCTGACGACGGCGCAGTTCTTTAACGATGCCTGTTCTTTCAAATTTACGTTTGAACTTCTTGAGTGCTTTCTCAATGTTCTCGCCCTCTTTAACTTGTACGATAATCATTTGTTATTTGTTTCTTTTTTTGTTATTTATTTTTTCGATTTATAATTAAGGAAGTGCCACCTTTCATTTGAAGGGTGGTATATTCCGGGTGCAAAATTAGTTAAAGTTGTTGGTCTGACAAAATTTTTAGCACGAATCTTTAGTTTTTTTAGTAAAATAAAAGCATCGTTTGTTCTGGTAGTAAGGTCAGGAGGGACCGGGAGGAGTGTCAGCAGGGACCGGGAGGAGGGTCAGTCCTCTGACCCGAAGGTGAGCAAGAAGGTAATTTCAAGGGGGTAGTAAATATACGGATTTTTTTCAGGGATTTTTGCGGGGAAAGTTCGGGGCAGGGGACTGCCCCTCCTCCCGGTGGCATAGCCTTTTAATGAAGCAATTTTCTATTCTTTAATATTTCTACCATTTCCGCGGGATTAACCACTAACGGGTTATTAGGAAAATGTTTCAGATTTCCCGTTACTAAATAGGAATCCTCCACACTCATTTTAATCTCATAAAACACCAGATCATCTTTGTCCGAGAACTCTTCTTTGCATATTGCGGTCCTTTCTGTATTAAGACCGCTTTCAACTATACCGGATAGGAGTTCTTCAATCAGGGATTTCGGAAAATTAAATTTCTGTCGAGACAGAACATCACGATATTCCTGGACAATATCTTCATTATAGAGCGGTATGATCAATCCACGAAATATAGAGTCAATTACCAACGCAGGATAAGATTTCCCATCTTTTGAAAAAAGAGAGGATACCAGTACGTTGGTGTCAATTACAGCCATGACTGAATTATTTTCTTTCATCTCTGACTGCATTGATTTCTTCATTGATTTCGTCTAATGACAGATAAGGGGTTTCTGATTCAGCCACGATTTCACGCATAACTTTAAAGGCCTGTAAGGCTTTTAAATTAACACTTTCCGTAGTTGGAGCCTTAATTTCAAATGGAATTCTTCTTTCTCTTACCACTGCCTTCATAAAAATATTGAAAGCAGCGGAAGTCGTAATTCCAAAAGCCTCACACAAAGCATCGAAGTTTCTTTTCAGGGATTGATCCACGCGGATGGATATAGTAGTCTGAGACATATCAATATAATTGTAATGTAGATATATTTAATTTCACATGCAAATATAATGATAATGTATATTAATTGCATGTCAAAACGCATGATATTAATATAATTAACAAAAAATAGCTCAAAACTGAAGCAGCTGGGGTCGTGGCTGGGAGGAGTGTCAGCAGGGGCTGGGAGGAGGGTCAGTCCTCTGACCCGAAGGTGAGCAAGAAGGTAATTTCAATGGGTGATTTTGACGGTGAGTAAAAAGGTAATATTACGGGGATTTTTGCGGGGAAAGTTCGGGGCAGAGGACTGCCCCTCCTCCCGGTGGGGTTAGCCTCGGTAGGGCTCCATGTGGATGTTTATCATGCTTTCTTTTCCGAATCGTTTGCGAAGCTGCTGTTCGATTTCTGAGGCTATGTCATGGGCTGCAAAAAGAGTGAGATTGCCATCCATCTTGACGTGTACGTCCAGGGCTATGGCATTGCCGATTTTTCGGGTGCGAAGATTGTGAAAATCTTTCACCCCGTCCACATCCCTTATTATTTTTTCTATCTCGGAAGTCTGATCTTTGGGAAGAGAGCTTTCGAGCAGTTCGTTTATTGCCGGCTTTATTATGTCGTAGCCTGCCTTGACGATGAAAATACTCACCACGACGGCTGCCAGAGGGTCAAGTATTCTCCATTTTTCTCCCAGAAACATTGCTCCGGCAATGCCTACAACTGTTCCTAAAGAGGATATGGCATCGCTACGGTGGTGCCACGCATTGGCGATGACTGCATCTGAATTCAATTTTTTCCCTTCGCGAAGCGTGTATCTGTAAAGAATCTCTTTGGCAAAGATCGATACTAATGCTACGGAAAGGGCAATCCAGTTGGGCTCAGGCAATATTTCCCCTTTAAGGCTGGAGATTACAAGTTTAAGTCCGTTGAAAAAAAGCCCGATGCCGGCAGCTGCGAGAAAAACTCCTATGATCATAGTGGCGAGAGTTTCATACTTTCCATGTCCATAGCCATGGTCAGTATCCCGGGGTTTGCCGGCTATATGCACGAATATCAGGACCACTACATCCGTTATGAAATCGGTCAAGGAATGCACGGCATCCGCGATAAGTGCGGAACTCTTTCCGAACACACCGGCAATAAATTTCACTACAATCAGCAAGGCGTTTACTATTGTGCCGACTATGGTTACTCTATATATCTGTTTTTCTCTCTCTTTCATATCAATGGCGGTAGGCGTTTGTAAATCCAACAATTAATTTGGGAATGAGTTTACAGCCTCAATCACTGCCAGAATCTCCTCAGGCTCCATTACCGGAGAGATGGGGAGAGAAAGTTCAGTGTCATGTATCCACTCGGTGATTGGAAGACTCATATTTCTAAATTCAGGATAGCATTTCTGTTTATGAGGAGGGATGGGGTAATGAATAAGGGTCTGAATGCCTTTATCTCTGAGATATGCCTGAAGCCTATCCCTTTGAGGAGATAGAATCGGGAAAACATGCCATACGTTGCTTTCTTCATTTTCCGGCAGCTGAGGCAAAGTTATAATCGAGCTGTTTATCCCTTGACAGTATTCTCGCGCGATTTCACGGCGCCTGCCGTTGTCAGCATCGAGCCGAGGAAGCTTTGCTCTGAGGATAGCAGCCTGAAGTTCGTCAAGACGGGAATTTCTTCCCCGGTAGTCGAACACATATTTTCGGCTGCTTCCATAATTTGCCAGTTCTCTCACTGTCCGGGCAAGGGTTTCATCATCAGTTGTAACCGCGCCGCCATCTCCCAAAGCCCCGAGATTCTTCCCCGGATAGAAACTATGGGCAGCCGCATCTCCCAATGAACCGGTCCGTTTGCCCTTGAACACACATCCGTGGGCCTGTGCATTATCTTCTATCACGAGTAATCCGTTTTCCGAAGCAATTTTCTCAATTTCTTCTGACCAAGCGCAGCGTCCATAGAGATGAACCACCATCAGCGCCTTTGTGCGGGGAGTCAAAGTTCTCCGTATATTATCGGGATCAATTTGCAAGGTATGTGGGTCAGGTTCAACCAACACCGGACGAAGATTATTTTCAGTGATAGAGAGAATAGAGGCAATGTAGGTGTTAGCGGGCACAATCACCTCATCCTCTGGTTGAAGCAATCCCATCTCCAACCAACCTTTCAGAATAAGAGTTAGTGCATCGAGACCGTTAGCGCAACCAATGCAATGATTTGTGCCGATATAATCAGCATACTCACTTTCGAACGCGCCAACCTCCTTCCCGAGAAGATACCAACCGGAATCAATCACACGCTCCATTGCATCGGAAATCTCATTCCGAAAACGATTATTCACACCCTTAAGATCAAGAAATTTAACCATAAAAAATCCCTTTATGGTGCAAAATTAGCAAAAATATTAATTTGCACCATAAAGGGAAACTATTCAATACGTATTTAATTCCTAATTATTGAGATAGGTGAATTTAACAATGAATTTTTTCGCTTTTATTATTCCTTACGCGAATGTAAACACCTTTCTGTGGATTATCCACTTTTACACCTCAAGAATGAAGCATCCCTCTTCTTTAATGAATGGTTGAGTTACGTCAATATCTTTGGGCAGATCGGAGAAAGTTGCTTTTGAAGTAGCCGGATCAAAAGTGATTGTTACATCAGTCAGTTCTTCTGGAGCATTGAAGGGGAGTCCGTCTTTTTTTTGTGGAAACGGTGCAATTCCCGGTAATATCAGGATAATATAGTGCTCCAATATTGCTGCTTGACCAGTCATCCTGAACAAATTTGAACAGCCCTTTAAGTGATGGCATGGTAATGGTAAATTATTTTTAGCTGTCTTCCTCGGGCAGCATGTATTAGAATTAGTTAGAAAATAAAGACACGTGGGGAAACTCATCCGGGAGGATGAACGCACTTTGAGAGAAAAAGAGCGACGATTCCCCGGGATGCCACTGATGTCAGTAAAAGAAATAAAGGAAGGGAATCCTTATGAGACTGTTCTTGACTGGATGAGTGTGAAGTTTCCGGTTGTCAGGAGGGATTGTCAGGTAAACGCTCCTTAAAAACTTATAACGCAAAGTTATAGCATAAAATTATAAATAGCAATAAAAAGTGGAAATAAAAATGCGTCCCGGAGTTTGGGACGCATTATTTAGAGATCGATTATCATTTCTTGAGAGAGACCGGTGATGAGAGAGATGAAATCAATGTCAGTGCCAGCTGCTTTCAATTTACGCGCAGTGTTCCGTTTCTCTTGTTCGATACCTTGTTCGATACCTTCCTTTTTCCCTTCCTCGTATTGGTAAACGAAACCGTTTTCTATTTCACGGAGATGAGATAAAGACTGGTTGTAGCGCACTGCTTCTTCGCCAACTATATTGGAGCTTTCTGCTGCATCAAACAGCTCCTTGTAACGACCATCTTTGAAGGGTTTTGAATTCTTGTCCATCTTATCCATATTTTTGATCATAACCTGTTCCATATTCAGAGGTTTGGTTAATGAGTGTAAAGTTAATGAAATGAGGAGAAATTTGCAAGAAAAAGTGGAATGAAAAATGCGTCCCGGAGCCGAAACCCGGGAGGCATCCTATATATGGCAAGCCACTTTGGGATCTTAACCACGAATGAAAAATTGCTCTATTGCGGAATTCTTTAAAGCTTTCACCCCACGATTTATAACAAAGAAATGTTCATCCTTGACAGGGGATGAACTTCATAGATTTTCACGTCAAATAACATAAGACTCGACAGGATTTTACCTATTCAGGAGTCAAGGGTACACAAGGGGGAGGGTGTAGGTATCATAACAGATGGCTCTTCCTCCGAAGCCCTCTTTCTGGTAGATGAGGGATTCGTTAAGATAGAGCCCTCCATCTTCATTAGATGTGCCAAAATCAAAATAGGGTAGGTCAGTATATACCTCCTTCAGCAGATGATGGAAAAGAAGGTCAAGGGCCCCGACCTCTTTACCCTCCGGATTGGCAGATATATATTGGCAATGGGCGACTGTCGGCATTACATACATAACCACTCCTGCCAACATCTTCCCACCTTTATTGGCTGAATAAAGGAGAATCTTATCCGGAAACAAATCATGAAGACGCACAATCTCCTCCAAACTATGAACAGGTTGAGCTGAATACTTATTTGCCAAATTATCACTAAGAATCTCCCAGAAATCAACGAAATTATCACTTCTTTCTATCGTTATCCCTTCCGATATGGCTTTCCTTACACCCGCTTTACGAATATTCCGCCATTTTAATGGATGAGCCGATTCAACTACGGATGATATTTTCCGGGCAGATAGGGAGGCTCCGCATCTGAAAAGAGCATACAAATCCTCCTCCGCCGGAAGACGATGGTAAATATGAGGAGATGGAGAATATCTGATTTGGTTGAATCCTCTATATCTAAGATTGGGTAGAAGTGTCTGAAATACCTCCAAAGCCAAGGCTGCCGTCATCTTTCCATTCATTAGCATACCACCGTAGGTAAGACCCGCATGAGACACCCACACATCTCCCAGTGAGCACGCCGGGAGGAGGGCAAGAAGTTTATTGTCATTCCACACCATGATGGAAAAATCATGAAATCTGTCGGAATGATAATCCATGTAATCACGGAGATGGAGAAAAGTGCCATTTTTTGACTCCTCCACAAAATTATCCCACATCTGTTTGTGGTCTTGGGAATATCGGTGCAAGGTAATCATAATGGAGCGGAACGGTGTTTAAGATTAATAAAATCGTCATAGTCACGCACATACTCCTCCTCATCATATATATCGGAAGCCAAGACCATACAGACGGCGCCGGATGAGAAATCATCAAGAGTATTCCATATACGGGGCGTTACGAGAAGTCCTTGATAAGGATGGTTGAGTAGAAACGTGCGTCGCACGTTTCCATCGTCGAGAGTAACGGAGAAGCTGCCGCTGACAGCCACTATGAGCTGATATTGCTCCCGATGGGCGTGCCCTCCTCGATTGACTCCTCCGGGCACATCGTAAAGATAATAAATTCTGCGCACATCGAAAGGAACCGTTTTCCCGTTCTCCACAACTGTCAGATTTCCTTGACGATCCGTGTGATGACGTATAAGCTCGATTACCGAACAATCATAGACAGAGGTATCTTTCATTTCCTTTTTAATTTCAAAAACTGATTATGGTCGATGATGTAGTCGTCAGGGTCATATTCCGTAGAGGAGAGAATAAGGGCGAGAGAATTTGTAGAGAAATTTGTCAGCGTGCGCCATACTCCTGCAGGGACATATAAGCCATAATAAGACCTGTTGAGAGAATGGCGCAGGGTGGAGATTCCGTCATCCGTAACTACGTCGAAACTTCCGGAGAGGGCTACGATAAACTCACATCCCCGATGATAGGCGTGTCCCTCCCGAGCCTCCCCGCCCGGCACATCATACACCCAGTACGTCCTTCGTATAAGGAACGGGATATTGGAAGATTCCTCGATCACCGAGAGGTTTCCGCGGTGGTCGAGGAATCTTGGAAGATCGATGATTCGGGGAATCTCCGGAGAAGCGGAGGAATCACTGTTCATCATACCATTTGGAATACATGAGATAGTTGCGGGCGATCTTTTCGTTCATCTCTTTTGCCTTTTCAGGCTCTACCATCTTTATGAACTTTGCGGGAGTTCCTCCCCAAAGTTCGTGAGGTCCGATCTGAGTCTTGCTTAACACGACTGAGCCGGCAGCCACGATCGCTCCTTCTCCCACCACGGCATCATCCATCACTACGGCCCCCATGCCTATGAGAGCATAGTCGCGCACCTTCGCGCCGTGAATCACGACGTTATGTCCGATCGATACGTCATCGCCAATCTCAATGGTAGATTTTTGATAGAGAGTGTGGAGCACACTTCCATCCTGAATGTTGACACGGTTGCCTATGCGGATTGAGTTGACATCGCCGCGCAGCACGGTAGAGAACCATATACTGCATTCGTCGCCAATTATGACGTCGCCGACAATTACAGCATTTGCTGCAAGGAAGCAGTCTTTTCCTATTTCAGGGGTGAATCCCCTTACTGATTGTATGATAGCCACTTTATAAATTGAAAATTGAAAGTTTAAAATTGAAAATGGTGAATTGGAAATCAGAGGGTTTTGGTCTTTTCTGCGAGCCACTCTGCCTCTTCGGGGGACAGGAGGGGAGTCAGACGATTGCGCACTTCCGTATGATAATCATTGACCCATTGAATCTCATCCGCCGACATTATGGAGGTGTCGAAGAGGGTAAGATCAAACGGGAAGAGAGTCATTGTCTTAAATTCGAGGAATTTGCCAAATTCTGTCTCTTTCCAGGGCACTGTGGCGACGAGATTTTCACAACGTATGCCATATTTCCCTTCGAGATATAAACCGGGTTCGTTGCTTGTTACCATTCCCGGCTGAAGAGGAGTGGGATTTTCATTGAGACGTATGCTCTGAGGTCCTTCATGACAATTGATGAAGAATCCTACGCCATGCCCTGTACCGTGATAATAAGCTTTTCCCTCATTCCAGAGATACTGACGGGCGAGAACGTCAAGCTGAGCACCGCGAGTGCCTTCAGGATACTTAGCCTTTGCAAGGGCTATATGGCCTTTCATGACGAGTGTGAAGTCATGAATCATTTCCGGAGTGGGAGTGCCGAGCGCTACTGTGCGCGTGATGTCGGTGGTGCCGAAAGTGTACTGACCCCCTGAGTCGACGAGGAGGAGCCCGTTACCTTCGATGGTAACATCGGTTTCGGCAGTAGCCTCATAGTGGACAATTGCTCCGTGGGCATTCCAGCCAAGAATAGGGGCGAAGCTTTCATCGACACATGACTTATCGGCAAGACGCAGCTCGCGCAGCTTTTTGCCGGCGGAAACTTCAGTGATGGTTCCTGTGGGGTATTCCTTTTCCACCCACATAAAGAATTTTGTCAGGGCCACTCCATCTTTCTCCATTGCGATTGCCAGATTGGACAGCATGGTCTGATTTTTTATACTCTTCAATTTAGCAATTCCCGCCCCGCCGAATACGGGAGTGCAATCCACATGGTCGTAAACGCCACGGGCAGTTTTCTCAGGGTCGAGGAGAAGGCGGGTGGTCTTCGGGAGCTCTGCCACAAAATCAAGAACCTTGTCGTAGGGCTGTATTTCGAAATGATATTTGTCAAGATGTTCTTTGACTTCCGAGCCGATTTTCTCCTCATCAATGAAGAGTACGCGCCGGGTGTCGTCAATATACAGGTAAGCAAGGAACATAGGGGAGTAGGCAATATCTCCTGCAGAGCGAAGGTTGGTTGCCCACGCTATATCATCAAGAGCGGATAGAAGCACGGCATTGGCGAGCTCCCCCTTTACCTGAGCCATAAGGCGCTCCATCTTGCTGTCGACGGTCTCTCCCACAATAGCTTCATCATGCACGAAAAGCTTGTTGAGAGGTCGTCCGGGACGGTCGGGGTAGATATAATCGAAGAGAGGGAAATCAGTATTGAGTTTGATGTTATTGTCGTTGAGTTCCTGCTGGAGACGCTGTGCATAGCTTACGGAGAAGGTCATGCCGTCAATGCCTACAGTCTGCCCGGCGTTAGTGTTTTCCGTAACCCAGTCGATGAGATTAACAGCATCCGGGCCATCCTCCTTCATCATGGAGAAGCCGGTGCCTTTAAGCTGGTCGGCAGCTTGAATGAAGAAACGGGAGTCAGTCCAGCATAGTGCTTTGTCGGGAGTAACGACAGCCGTACCGTTTGTGCCGTTTTCACTCCAGAAGCCCGTGAGCCATTCTCTTCCTCTCCAATGGGCGGGGGGGAGTTCGGATTGGTGAGGGTCAGTGCCGGAAATGATGCAGCAATCGATACCGTGCTCGGTCATGGCTTTACGCAGGCGTGCGAGATATTCAAGGTTTTTCTTTTCCATATTGTATTTATAAGCACCCGGAATCGGATTAGACGCCGGAGAATTAATAGAAAATATTTAATAGGTGTAAAGTTAGAAAAAATTTTAGAGCCGACAAAAGGAAAGATATAAAAGTTTTGTTTATTCGTCTTCATTCTCGGCATTATCAGAGGCCTGAAAGGAGGGTAGGGATATGGAAGTTTAGGCTCAAACCATATAATATGGAAAGAAAATATAATTGTATATAAAAATTTTTGATAATAGTAAATTTTTTAATACTTGAGGTGTAAATTATTGAAAATTAGGAATGAATAGATGTAATTAACATCTTCTAAGGATGATTTAAACTAAATTTTACATTTTTTAGCAGTAAAAAAATGAATTTTTAATGAATATGTTTTGCTGTTTAAAAAATTATTAGTAATTTTGCATTGAATTTGTCCGCAAATGATTCTTGAGACGCTCAAGTTTCTGTAGCGGTAGAAAGAAAAATGGCAAGTCAAAAAGCTTTTTAAGTAATAGTGATATAAATTGTAAGTTAGTGGTTGAGTTAGGCAATTCACGCTTGTGAAGGTATGAAAGTCTAAATAAATCACATGGCGGCAGAATGTTGTGAAACAATCTGCCGTCGATGTTTTTTATACGGATGGCATTTCCGAAGAGGCATACGGAATCAGAAAAAATAAAAACGGGAATCTCCATATAAGAAAGATTCCCGCATTTTTAATTATGAAAAACTGTCATTATGCCTTGAAGCCGGAGGCAATTTCATAGACTTTCTCGAATATCCTGCGATCTACGTCGTCAAAATATAATTCGCGTCGTCCCATGACTCGGGAGGCTATGTCGTTGAATTTTTTCATCGAGACATTTGAGAATCCGGCAGTCGGACTTCCTTCGCTAAAACTCGGAACGAATACCCTCGGGAATCCGGCGCCATGAATATTGACTCCGACGCCAAGCACGGTAGCCGTATTGAGCATGCAGTTCACTCCAAGCTTTGTGTGGTCGCCTATTATAGGGCCGCAGAACTGGAGGTCGGTGCGCATGAAGGTATGAAGGTAATAATTCCAGACCCTGATCTTGGAATAATCATTTTTCAGATTGGAGGCATTGACCCCGGCGCCTATATTGCACCATTCTCCGACAACGGCATTTCCCAGATAGCCGTCATGTGCCTTATTGCTGTATCCGAACATGACTGTATTGTCGATTTCTCCACCCACTTTGCAGAATGGACCGAATGTGCATCCGCCATAAATCTTGCTTCCCATCCTTATTTTCCCTCGGCAGCATAAGGCGAGGGGACCGCGTACGGATGAGCCTTCCATGATCTCAGCATCCTTACCTATATATATAGGACCGTTCTTAAGATTCAGCGTCGTTCCCTCCACCGACGCCCCTTCCTCAATAAATAGCATCTGTCTTCCTTCTGAATCTGTGAAGCTGCCGATGACGGTGTTTGACTCGCTCAAGGGCATCGACTCCCTGTCAGCTGTGAGCCGGAAGAAGTCATTGGTTATCTCCTCCGGATTGAGAAGGAAGATGTCGAAGGCATATTTTATTCTGCGGAGAGGAGATTGGAGGGGCAGGGGAGTCCAGCACGCATTCAGGAAATCCTCATATTTCCCCCGGAAAAGCAGGGGTTCATCGCCGTCGAGCACAACCATACCTTCCGAGAGGGAATCTATTGCAGAAAGAGTTTCTGCATCCGGGAGCACGGAGCCGTTTATGAATAGCGCGGTCTCCGCTCCCTCGGGGGGCAATCCGAATTTCTCCCGGAGATAATCTACGGGGAGATATGAATAAGATGCGGGGAGAAGCTCTTCCCACTTTTCACGTATGGTATGGATGCCGATTCTGAAATCCGCCACCGGCCGAGTGAAGCTCAGGGGGAGAAGATTGCCGTGGCTTTCTACTGAATCGAAAAGAAAAATGCGAGGCGTCATGAATATGGAAAAATAGATTTAACAAGGGGAGAGGAGGAATAATGCTCAGATAAGCTATATG
>CAMWSM010000009.1 GCA_947176915.1 uncultured Porphyromonadaceae bacterium
GAATTATATCCTGACATTACAAACCGTTTTAGCTTTTTTCCGTTATACAATCGAAGACCGGAAAATTTCATTTTAAGGATAAAAAAATAAATTGGATGGTCGCTTTCTCTTGATCTTTTTTCAAGTTTAACTATAAACTTTCTTTTCAAATTCTTTTCAACTTTTCCTTATGTATAGTTACATTAATCGTTTTATGGTGGCTGCCTTGATGACAGGGCTTGCAACACCAGCTTTTTCAGAGAGAATTAATATTGAAGAAGCCAAAAACCTTGCTTCTGAATTTCTTCTTGCACAAAGAATTAAAGTAAACGGTTCGCTTTCAATCGAGCCGATAGCCTCCACTGTGAAGGCATCATCACCTTACTACATATTTAATGTCAATGGCGACAAGGGGTTTGTTATTATTTCAGCAGAAAGCTCAACAAATCCTGTTTTGGGTTATTCTTTAGAAAACGGTTATCCTGTCAAGAATGCTCCAAGTGCTATGAAATGGGTTATGGAGGGGATGGAAAAAGAGGTAACCGCCGCTGCCACCCTTCAGAGAACCATTAGTTTCAATGAGCGTAAGCTTATGGCTCACTCTTCTGCTACAAGAGGATCCGAACAGAAGCTTCTTAACACAGCGAATTGGAGTCAAGAGGGTCCCTTTAACAACTATATTCCCGGCAAAGCACTGGTGGGATGTGTGGGTACCGCTATGGCAACTATAATGAAGTATTATGAATGGCCGGCAAACGGGACAGGAAGTCTGGATGATACAGATTTCAATACTCCATATAATTGGAGTGAAATGCGACTTGACAACTATCGTTCCGGTTATTCATCAACGGAAGCTGATGCGGTTGCAAAATTAATGTATCATGCCTCCAGGAGCATTGATACACAATATGGGATGTCCGGCTCAAGTGCTTACGAAGTAAAAGTTCCCGCAGCCTTGTCCACTTATTTCTCATACGATCCCGGAGTCTCCTATAAGAAAAGAGCAGATGTCGCCACTCAGGAAGAATGGGATAAAATAGTAAAGAATGAAATTGATGAAGGTCGCCCCGTGCTCTATTGTGGACAGGACATTACTGCCGGACATGCTTTTATCTGCGATGGATATCAGGGAGACTATCTGCATTTCAACTGGGGCTGGGGTGGATCAGCAAACGGCTATTTCCTCAGCACTGCTTTGAATCCGACAGTAAGCAAGACTCACCATTACAATAATCTCAACACCATCATCTATAATATTAAGCCTGCAACCGCTGGAAATGTAAAGTGGTCAGTACTTCATATTACATCTGATGGAAATCAAAGCGGCATAGGAAGTGATATGACCGATTTGAAAAGTGGAAAAAGTTTCAGTGTAAGGGTTGGTAATTTAAAAAACCTGTCATATTCTGATTTTTCAGGTCAGATAGCAGTTGGTTTGTGTGATAAGGCAGGGAGAATGAAGACTCTTCTCAGTAAGACACAGTCTTTGAATCTTCAGGCTTTAGGCTACCTGTTTAACGGATATGTAGATTTTAAGGATTGTCAGTTGCCGTCAGGAGTAAGCGTTGCTGACGATGATAAGGTATGTATTGTCTCACTCTCTTCAGGTGAAAATGAATGGCTGCCGATGGCGGGCGAGCTTCCGACACAGAATGAATTGTCAGTTTTGACTATTGAACCGGCAACTTTTAAAATAAACTTCCCTGCCGATATTAAGGAAGTTGCAATCGAAGGAAATAAAAATGTAATCCGCGGTTGGAACTACACCTTTAATGTTTCTCCGAAAGATGGAGATGAGAATATCATAACTGTTAAGGCTAATGGACAAATTATTTCAGGGGATGCCTCCAATAATTATACGATTCTGAATGTTCGTGAGGACCAGACAATAAGCGTGCTGGTTCAGAAGGCATCTGATGTGAAAACGAAGAAAAGCGTATGGGTTGAAATTCCCGGTAGTCTCGCATCTTTAATAACTGAATCTGAAGCCGCTTCACTTAAGGAACTTACTCTTTTCGGATCGGTAGATGCGCGCGATTTTGAATATATGCGTAATGCTATGAAACTGACTCGCCTTGACATCAGCAGTGTCTATATAGAGGCAAATGGCACTAATCAGGCTAATGCTATTCCGCGTGAAGCATTTAAAGGATGTGGTTCTCTCAAAGAGGTAATCCTTCCCCAGTCGGTAAACAGACTTAATAACGGTTGTTTCCGTCAGTGCGGCATTACTACAATTAATATTCCGGCAGGAGTAAAGACCTACGAATATAATGTATTCTGCGGTGCAAGTGCCTTACGAGATATATATGTTGGCAGAGAAAAAGCTGAGTTTATCAATTGGTGTGTGCTTTCCGGAGTAAAAACTAATCTGGTTACTTTGCATGTACCCTCAACCGGAGCCGTTAATAATTATAAAAGTGCAGAAAATTGGAATACAATTGCCAATATAATTGTCGATAAAGCTATCGTCTCTAATAATGTAACTTTGGCATTTGCAGAGAATCCGGAGGTAAATTTCGATTGTAATGTTGCTTCCGGCGATGTGGAAAAAGGGACAAAGATAACTTTCTCTGCTGTTCATGCTGCCGACAATGACAAGCGTATGGAGGTATATGCCAATAATACCCTTCTTGAAGCAGACGGGCAGGGAAAATATTCAGTATCAGTTGACGGCAACATGATGATTCATTTCAATCTTGTTGCGCCGATGGATGTTACTCCTAATAAATCACAATGGAAACTTATTTCACAGAATGGTTCTTTGGGTCTGATTTCGGAAGCTGTCAACGTTATACCCGGACAGGAGTTTACTGTAAGAGTAAATGCCATTGACATTCCGGCGGGTTATGATCAGCTTTACTGGGGAATGGTGCTCACAGATAAAGATGGAAAAATTAAGGAGTTTGTCTCTCCGGTAAGCCTATGGACAGCCGGTGTGGGCAATAACTGGAAAATGAATGTCAATTGCAAGGTTAAAAGTTCAAAGGTTCGTGAAGGGAATACCCTTAGACTTGCCACTTCCGGAAACCGAAAGAACTGGAGCTTGGTGGGAGGTGCTGACAATTCCATCGTTGACGCTCTTCAGGCTGTAAACAATAGCAACCGGATCTTCAATATCAATATTCCGGAAGTAGCGGATGCAACCGTATCAGGAGGTGTTACAACTGCAATTCAGGGACAGGATATTACATTGAAAATTTCTCCTAATTCAGCAAGCAAGCGTATTGACCTTATTGCTAACGGAGAGACGGTTGTGAAAGAAGCTCAGGTTGTGAACTATACTTTCATAGCAACGCAGGATATGGATTTTGAGATAAAGGTCTATAATCCTATGGAGAGTGGATCAGTGGTATATGACGTTGCATCCGGTGAACTTTATAAAGCTTTGACACCTACTTCAATAAGAGCATCCGTAATTATCAAGGGAGAAACCTACGCCTCGGATCTGGCGAATGCCTTGCGGCAGGGCTTTGCAAAGAAGACAATCAAGAAGCTTGATCTTAGCGGTCTGAAAATAGTGGCTGATCCTACAAATTCAGATTATAAGGAGAACATGATTCCCTCCGAGATGTTTTTCAGAAGCAGCGATATTGATCAGTCAAAGCCAGTGGTAGAGGAGATACTGCTTCCCAACAGCGTGACTCGTATCGGAGAGGCAGCCTTCAGAAATTGTGAGAAACTTAAGGAGATCAGACTGCCGGAGGATTTGAGTTCCAATCGAGTTGTTGTCGGTCAGTATTCGAGCGGTTCTCCAAAATATGGCTATAGCATCGGAGCGGCTGCTTTCGACGGTTGCACTTCATTGACAACCATCTATATACCGGGAAAGCCACACGTAGAGAATGGAAAAATGGTAGTAAGCCATTTCAATCCCATGTGTTCGGCGGTGGAAGGACTTGATCAGACAGCATCTTATAATTTAGGTCATAAAGTGGATGGAGTGTACGATGCGTCAAGAACAACCATTATTGTTCCGGAAGAGTATCTGAGTGTGTATAAAGCTGCCTACAGCAATATGGATTTTGGCAATCCCTGGCAGAAATTAGGTTATAATATTCTTTCAGAAAACCCCGTTTACTCTCTAAACTATGATCCAACCCGTTGCAAGCTCACTGATTCAGGTTTTGATGCTAAGAAAGCAGCGTCATTCCTCGGGGCTGACGTAAAGAGCGAAACCATTACTCTAAAAGGTAAACTTGCGTTGGCTCATCCGGAAATCAAGAGTATTGTTTATGATAATGGCATTGTAGTGAACCCGGATGCTGATGGCACATATCCCATCACATTCTATAATCCTGCTAAGAATCAGGCAGCCAGCGGTAATCATAACATAGAAGTGGTTTATCTTCTCAATATAGAATTTGCTTCAACTTCTCCAATCTTCAGGGTTAATTCTGCGGAATCGGATTCGGAAATAACTCTTAATCAGAGCAATCCATTGGCTCCGGTGATTGAAGGAATTGCAGAAAACGGAACGGTAAAATTCAAAGTAGACATGAGCGCTGAGAATGAGGCCAATCTTGAGAAGCACGTAGTGAATGGATTGGAGGAACTGCTTCCGGATGCTTCCGGCTATTATACGGTGAATCTGTCAGATGCAAACTGCAAGATAAATCTTTATGCTACTCCCTTGGAGAATGCTGTTCTTGATGACAGGGCTCTTGCTTCGATAAATCCGGAAGAGACTACTGAATTAGAGGATGTGGCTCTTAAGGGGGAGGTAACTACAGAGACAATCTCCATGCTTAAGGAGTGTTTCCCGAATGTAGAGGTGCTTGATCTTTCCAAAGTGGAAGGAGATCTTCCGGAAGGTGCTTTCTCCGGAATGGAAAATCTCACAACAGTCATTCTGCCGGAAGTGGCTGAGATTGGAAAGAATATGTTTGCCGGGTGCAGCAACCTGACAAATATTGTAATTCCTTCTTCAGTTTCCTCAATAGAGGATCGAGCATTCAACAATTGCTCTTCACTTGAAACTATAACGCTTACCGGAGTAAGCCATATAGGAGCTGAAGCTTTCAAAGGATGTGATAATCTGACAAGCATAACTCTTCTCGCAGATGAAAACGCCGGAATGGGAACAAGAGGCGCCGCCGGCTTTGATTCTCATGCTTTCGACGGACTCAACCCTAACTGCATGATTGTGGTCGATGAAGGAGTTGAGGCCCCCTCCGGAAATGGAAACTATCTCTTTGCTCAAAAGGGAATGATAAAGGAAACTCTTGCTGACGGAAGTGTTCAGGAGATTGAGGGTAGAGTATTCGTAGCATCCCGTCCTATCATACTTACTGACAATTCACCTCTGGCAATACCTTTCCCCTTCACACTTGCAAAGGGAGTTTCAATAAGTATGGAGGTTAGTGCATGGGACTGGAAGGGTCTGGTAGTTCCCTTCAATGTTGAGAAGATAACAGATGAAAATGGAATTGAACTCGGATTCTCTACCGGAAATATCAGAAGTGAGGAGGGCTGCATGGCGTTTACAGTTGCACAGTCTGCGGAAGGCTTGGTTGCAAGCGACATGATCAAGGCTAATTTTCCATATATCTTCTGTGCTCCAAGAGAGGGGAAGGTTACACTATCCCGCGTCAGTGGCGACATTGAGGCTTCTCCGGCTGAAGTTATGGCTAAAGGAAAGGATTTTGATCTTTACGCTACATTCAAGGGCGGAATAAAAAAGAGTTCGGAAATCTATGTTCTCAATTCCTCTGCCTCTGCTTTTGAAGCGATCTCAGAGGATGAAGTAAGATTGATGCCTTTTGAGGTATTCACTACTGCTCCTGTTGAAATAAGACTGCCGCAATCCGGTTACCAAACCAAAGTAGAAGAGCCTACTTTCAGTTCGTCAATGAAAATTACGAAAGAGGGAAATGATCTGGTTATCTATTCATCAGTAGTGAAAGATGAGAGAATATACTCTATCGATGGAAAAATTGCCGAGACAGTACATCTTTCTGAGGGTCGCAATGTCATTGCAATGAAGAAGGGAGTGTATGTCATTGGTGGCAAAAAGATAGTATTCTAAGCTGAAATGAAAATTGATAAATGAAATGCGGAGGCGCTGCCTGTGAAAGGTGGCGCCTATTTTTTACAACTAAGAATTGAGTGGGAAAGTCAGAAAAAAGTATTACTTTTGTTAGATTAAACTCTCCGCATTTATTTAATTAACTAAAAAATGGGTTATGGATAATCGTTTGAATGGAACATCATCGATTCCGATTTTTATAGAAAAGGGCGCTATTGGAATGGTATCTTTTATAAAAGGATATGCTAAAAAGGATGATCCCCTAAGCATGGATATTTATTCCGATTTGGCAGTTACCCCGGTTCAGACTCATTCTCTGAATGTAGGAATGGTCAATGACCGAAGTGAAAATGGCTTTGAGAATACAGATGCGTTGATTACATTTTCAAAAGATATTCCTATTGGCGTAAGAACTGCTGACTGCGTGCCAATCCTCTTATTTGCCCAAGATATATCCGGGATTGCTGCCATTCATGCCGGATGGCGAGGCACCTTGGGTGGTATTGTTGACCGTGTCATTGATATTTTTGTTGAAAAAAAAGCAGATTTATCTCTGTTGAAAGCGGCTTTCGGACCTTCTGTCAGTAAGGAGATCTATGAGGTGGATTTTGAACTTGCGCAAAAGTTTATAGATTGCGGGTTTGATGAATATGTAAGCTACCCTAACGGTGAAGATAGACGCCCTCATCTTGATCTTCAGGGAATAAATATTGAGAGATTGATAAGGAGGGGAGTCAGAAAAGAGAATATTAAGCCTACCTCTCATTGTACATATAACTCCAAATCATCAGACGGAAGGTTCCTTTTCCCCAGCTATCGGAGAGAGAAAGAGACATCTGAGCGTCTGCTGACCTGGATCATGATAAATTAAAAGATGAACTGACTTTTTATTCAGGTTCTGTAAGGTTAATTACAGAGTTGTTTATTAAGTGAGTTTCGGGTAGGGACAGAAAAATTGCGGCGTCGGCAGCCACTTTGTAAGAAAACTCCTTTAACGGGCATAAAATTTGGTTGACTGAAATGTTTAGCCCTTTCAAATATCCCGAAAGATCTGAAAGGGAGGGTTTTATTATATTAGAAAGTATTATCAACCTGCCTCTGAAATCTGACAAGATAGGAGACTTTTCTTTAAATTTTCTCCAAATTTCTGCACATCGGTGAGCATACTCTGAAGAGGAAACAACGATGTCTACTCCTTGCCATGCTGCATAAAGATTTTCAAAAGAGATTATAATGGATGAATGTATGTCGGCAGAGACAGGAATAAGTCGGATCCCTTCATTCTTTGCCATAAAGGTTCCGGTTTCTGAATCTTGATCAAGTATGGCAACCTTGCAGCCGGCTTTTACGAAATATCCTGCGATTGTTCTTGCAGGTTGGGATGAGCCTTCAATGATAAGCACCCTGCGCTGAGGCATTGGGAAACTAACATAATTTTTCCCTTTCCCAAAAGGTCGTGCGGCAGAGCCGACATTCAATTTGCCGGCTCTTAAATCCTCCATTTTTCGTTCAATATAATTGTCTGCCATTAGTGTCAAGATGTTAAATAAAACTACATTTTTTGCAAAGATATAATAACTTTAGCTATTGACAAAATTGGTTTATTAAAGGATTTCATGCCATGTTAAACCGCATGAGCGTAGGAAATGTTAAATAAATATATTAACTTTTTATCCCCCGTCACGTAATGTTGGAATCATTTACAGAAACAATGCGGGAGTATCCGACTCTTGCCCTTTTCCTTACCATAGGACTTGGTTTTCTGATTGGAAAAATCAGAATAGGAAGTTTTTCTCTTGGAAGCGTAACTTCAGTGCTTCTTGTTGGAGTTCTTATAGGACAACTTGACATCCCTATGTCAGGTCCTATAAAAATGGTGTTTTTTATGATGTTTCTGTTTTCAATAGGATATAGTGTAGGTCCTGATTTTTTCCGCTCATTACGTGGATCCGGGCTCAAACAAGCTCTATTTGCATTACTGATGAGTTCCACTTGTTTCGGCATAACTTGGCTGATTGCATATCTTTGCGGTTATACAAAAGGAGAGACGATAGGCTTGTTCTCCGGGTCGCAGACTTGTTCATCTCTCCTTGGAGTCGGAACGGAGGCGTTGGGGAAAATCGGATTGAGTAAGGAGGTGCTTGCAAAAGAGGTTAATATCATACCGGTATGTTATGCTGTAACATATATATTCGGCACGTTGGGGACCGTAATAATATTAGGAAACATAGCCCCAAGATTGCTCGGGGGCATTGAAAAAGTAAAGGCTGCAACGATTGAACTTGAAAAGAAACTGAGCAGCGGGGATAGGTCAAAAGATCCGGCATACGTCAATGCTTTGGAAAGAGTTTATTACAGAGCCTATAAGGTAACTTCCGACTATTTCAATATTCCACGAAGCGTGCATGATGTTGAGAAATATCTCAGGGACAAAGGGTTTGAGGTATATGTGGATCGACTTCGGCATGAGGGGGAGATTAAGGCTCCTCGGCATGACGATATGATATTTGCCGGGGATGAGATTGTTGTATGCGGGCGATCCGAATTTATGGTAAAGGTTGAGAGATGTATTGGAGAAGAGGTGTCTGATCCTGAGATATTGTCATATCCGCTTGACAGGGTAGAGGTGATTGTTAAAAAGGGAAAGTTTACCGGAAAAACTATTTCAGAATTACGCAGGGAAGATTTTATGCATGGAGTAGTGGTCAGGGATGCCATTAGAAGTGGGAATCCAATAGAAATTGATTTGAACACTACGTTTCAAAAAGGTGATAAATTGACTGTCGTTGGTCGTCCTGTGCAGGTTAAAAAGGCCACCAAAGAGATTGGGCATGTTGATCGTCCTTCCGTGCAAAGTGATTTGATGTTTGTCGGACTCGCTATATTCATCGGCGGTATTTTCGGCACCATGAGCATATATATAGGGAGTATTCCGGTAAGTTTCGGCACGAGTGGAGGTGCGTTGGTGGCAGGCCTTGTTTTCGGATGGCTGAGATCAAAGCGTCCGACATTCGGACATATACCTCAAGGGGCTCTTTGGCTTATGAATAATTTAGGTCTTAATGTATTTATTGCTGTAGTCGGCATAGAAGCAGCTCCTTCGTTTGTAGCAGGAATAAAAGCCGTCGGACCTATGTTATTTGTGGCTGGTGCGGTTGGAACTATGGTTCCGGTATTTTTTGGATTGTGGCTTGGTCATAAGGTGTTTAAGTTCAATCCTGCAATAACCCTCGGCTGCTGTGCCGGCACAAGAACATGCACAGCAGCTCTGGGTGCTGCTCAGAATGCAATTGGGAGTACTGTTCCTGCAATTGGATATGCAGTAACTTATGCAGTTAGTAATATCATGCTTGTTATATGGGGATTGGTAACGGTATTGGTGGCATAACGTTATGATCTTACTATGATGCTGCCGTTTGCCTGATGAGTAGCAAGGATCAGCATTTCTGCAATCTGAACGTGAGCAGGGGCTTGGGCAGCATAAAGAGCGGCATCAGCAATATCATCGCCTACAAGAGGAGTGATGCCTTTATATACGTTATCAGCCCGTTCATCATCACCATGGAAACGGACATTACTGAAATTCGTTTCCACAAGTCCCGGTTTAAGGAGGGTAACGCGAAGAGGAGTATGGGCAACATCAATTCTCAGACCATCTGTAATTGCTTTTACTGCAGCCTTCGTTGCGCAATAAACATTGCCATTGGCGTATGCGGCATCGCCGGCAACACTTCCGATATTGATTATATGTCCTTTATTTCGGGAAATCATGCCCGGAACAATCTCACGCGTGATCGTGAGCAGACCCTTGATGTTGGTGTCAATCATTGTGTCCCAGTCGTTGTAATCCCCTTTATATTCCGGGTCAAGACCGAGGGCAAGACCGGCATTATTGATAAGCACGTCAATATGTTGCCAGTTTTCAGGAAGAGATTTTAGAGCCATTTGAGCAACTTCTCTATCTCTGACATCAAAAATAAGGATATAGACGTCATCTCCTCCTTCATCCTTTAATTCATTAAGACGGGCAACGTTTCTGCCCGTTGCAATTATCTTGTAACCGGCATTCAGAAATTTGCGTGCGCAAGCAAGACCTATTCCGCTTGTAGCACCTGTTATTAAAGCGATTGGTTTCATATAGATCAAAAATTATCTCGGCTATTGTCTTGCAAAGTTAATCAACAGGATTTAAACAGACAAGAAGAGTTGATAAAATAGCGTTGGGTTATAAAGAAATTTTAAATAATGGATGGAATGTCGTAATTTTGCAGTCTCTAAGAAAGTGTAGGGATTTATAAAGCATTAATTCATTTAAGATTGTGATATGACTGTCAACGATTGTTTTAGGAGCGTAATAGCGGGAATTTGCATAGGAATAGCTGCAACGGTTTATCTTAACGTCGGAGGGTTGGCCGGTTCAATACTATTCTCCTTCGGGCTTATAGCAGTAGTTTCATTGCAATTACTTCTTTTTACCGGAATTTCCTACATGGTTTGGGGTAGCGGCTATGGACGTCTTCTGGTGATTCTTGTCTTTAATTTATTAGGATGCCTGTTGGTGGCTGCGGTTACATCCACACCTGAATTAACTGCCTGTGCGGAGGGAATTATCTCAAAACGATTGACTCAGGGTCCGTTAAAGTGTGGTTTGCTGGCTATAGGATGCGGTTTCATTATGACAACGGCTGTTACTCAGGCAAAGGCCACTCCCCGAAATTGGCTCCCCTTGCTTTTGGGAGTGCCGGTATTCATACAATGTGGATTCCCCCACTGCATAGCAGATGCGTTTTATCTGGAAGTATGCAGTGCTGACTATCTTCGAGAGAATATAATGGAAATAGTCTGTTTCTATATGTCAATTGTCTTAGGGAACTATGCAGGATGTAACCTTTATCGACTGACCGGACAGAATTTTATTAAAACTGTCGGGCAATGACTTCCGACTTCTAAAAACATTTTTTCAATAACCATTTCCTTAAAGATTAAATCTCATGGATGTTCTCCGAAAAGAGTTAGAAGAAATTTATTATTCCCAGAATTTAGAGGAAGAGGATTTGCCGGGAAAAATTCTGACTGAAAGCAGAAGCATTGCTGAAATATTGGCGTCGGAAGGTAAAGGAAGCACAGTAATCACTGATGCATCATCAGACACATGCTATATCTACGGAGGGGATTTTGGAATTGTAATTGGCTTTTTCTCCCAAAAAAATGATTGCAAAGAGGAGTCATCCAGCGATGAGGATATCATTTATGCCAGAATACATCCGGAGGATTTGGTTGATAAAAGGCTTTTGGAGTTTGAATTTTTTAAGTTTGTAGATAAGCTTTCTCCAAAAGATAAGCTTTCTTATAAAGCTACATGCAGATTGAGAATGAAGGATGCCTCGGGAAAGTATATCTATGTTGAGAACACCACCCGTTTGTTAAGATTGTCGCCTGCAGGAAAGATATGGGTGATTTTATGTAGTTATGATCTATCTCCCAGACAAGATGTGGAAAAAGGTATTTTTCCTAAAATCATTAATACGGCTTCCGGAGAGGTTACCGGACTGTTATTGAGTGGCAGACGTAAGAAAATACTTACAGAAAGGGAAAAGGAGATCCTTCTCCTAATTCAAGAGGGTTTTCCAAGTAAGATTATAGCTGATAAATTGAAAATTAGCGTTCACACAGTGAATCGTCATAGGCAAAATATCATATCCAAACTCAGTGTCGGCAACAGCATAGAGGCAATAGCAGCAGCCAAGGTGATGGATTTGTTTTGAAAAAATGGTTATTTTTCAGTATTGCCTGTGAGGTGAGGCAATTTTAATTTTGCAAAAAAAAATTTTTGCAATGAAAACTTTATTTTTTGTTTTGCTAATACTTTTCAGCAGTTTTGAGGTCAGTTCAAAGACAGAATGCTGTGATTTTTCATGGAAAGGCTCAACGGTCTATTTTGTTATTACAGACCGCTTCTGCAATGGTGATTCCACAAATGATGTGAATTATAACCGAATTGTAGATTATGGGAGTGAGCGAATGAATGCGGCAACTTTTCATGGAGGTGATTTCAAAGGGATGCTTAAGAAAGCCAACGAGGGTTATTTTAATGACTTGGGGGTAGATGTAGTGTGGATGACGGATGTGTATGAACAGATTCATGGGTGGATGTCAGGCTCCGGTTCCATAAATGATTTCCCTCATTATGGCTATCATGGTTATTATCCTCTTGATTATACACAGATTGACAAAAATTATGGAACTGTCGCGGAATTTCGGGAACTGGTGGACACTCTCCATTCACAAGGCATAAGGGTTATGTTGGGCGCTAATCTAAAAGACCCCGGTTATCCGACCCTTCTGGATGCTGTTCAATATGGTTTTGCTGAGACCGGTCTGTCAGAGCAGGAGGCAGCTGAACACATACGTGATTGGAGTTATGATAAGTTTTTTGAAGGAAGACTTGAATGGAAGGGGTGGTATGATAGGGATTGGATCAGGATGCCTGATGAGAATTGGGATGAAAATAATCCGCTTGAAGCTACCCTTTATGGCATGCCCGATTACAAGGATGAAAGCAACACACCGGTAAATATACCTGCTTTTCTGAAAAAGAAATGGAAAAAGGAGGGGAAAAAGAATGATCAGTGGGTAAATCCGGCAGCCAGACCTCTTCGGAATGATAGGGAATGGAGTCCAATGGAATATCTTATTGCTTGGATCTCATCTTGGGTAGAGGAGTTCGGAATTGACGGTTTCCGTTGCGATATTGTAGAGAATGTTCACATCAATAGATGGAAAGAACTGAATGAGTCTTGTAATGAGGCTTTGGAAAAATGGAGAAAAAAACATCCTGAGTCGCCGGCTTCAAAATGGACAGATAGTTTTTACATGACAGGAGACTATGAGAATGCAGGGATTGATTATAAACAGGATTATTCAGACGCTGGATTTTCAAGTATGGTCAATTTCTTTTTCCCGAAACATGGAGATCTTGATGGGATTGTCTATACGTGGCAGGCGTATGCTGACAGCATCGTTTCCAATTCTGACTGGCATCCTTTTAGTTACCTTAATAATTCATATCATAGGGATGCCGATATGTCTAACATGATTGATTGCGCGACAACTCTTATGCTTTCCCCGGGGGTTGCACAGATATTCTATGGAGACGAAACCGGAAGAAAGCTTAGTGATGCCCGATTAAATGTTGACAGCAATCAGGCATTTCGCTCCGACATGAATTGGAATGATATTGATGAGGAACTACTCGATCATTTTCGTCGGCTGGGGAATATTCGAAAAAGTAATCCTGCGATTTCTGTGGGTAAGCAATTGACATTGGATGCGCATACATGCGTCAGGGAAAATAACGGAGATAAAGTTTTAATAAAATTATATCCGGAGAATGGAAAAGCGATGGATGTTAAAGGAGTTTTCCCGGAGGGAGCAGTCGTAAGAGAATTATATGAAGATAACAGAAGCACCGTGAAAGAAGGAAAATTGGAATTTCCCTCTTTTAAGAATAACGTGGCAATTCTAAAAATTGAGCCATGACAAAAAATTGAGCGGTGGGATTCAGCCACCGCTCAATTCAATTCATTCGATTATCTTCGGACTAATCTTGGTTGTTTTCTTTGGGATTGCTTTTTCTCCATTAATCTTGAGATTAATTTTCGGCGCATTTGGATCAAGCCCATATTTCTTCATTAGGGCATCGGGAGTTGGCTTTTGCCCGCGGAACCGAACGAAGAGAGTCATGGGATCCTCACTGCCACCTTTTTCCAGAATATTTTCACGTAAGGAGTCAGCAGTTTCCTTATCGAAGATTCCGTTCTGCTCGAATAGTTCAAATCCATCACAGTCGAGAACTTCTGCCCACATATAAGTATAATAGCCTGCAGCATATCCTTCGCCGCCGAAAATATGTTTGAAATAAGGACTGTGATAACGATATTCCACCTCAGAAGGTGCTCCAAGGTCATTGACAACCTGTTGTTCGAAGGCTTCAATATCGATATCTCCTTCGGGATTTAAAAGACCATACTGCATATCGAGCCAGGCTGCCGTAATTCTCTCCGCTAAATGGAATCCTGATCCGTGCGTGGATGAAGCTTCAAGTTTTTCTATCAGTTCATCGGGAATTACTTCTCCGGTTTGATAATGATGAGCGTAGGTTTTGAGCAATTCCGGTTCAAACGCCCAATGCTCATGTATCTGTGATGGAAGCTCAACAAAATCACGATCCACGGAAGTGCCGGATTGAGATTTATAACGAGCTCGGGACAGCATTCCGTGCAAACCATGTCCGAATTCATGGAACATAGTCTCTACTTCATCAAGCGATAACTGTGAAGGGACATCAGCTGATGGAGCGGTAAAATTTCCTACATTGTAGTTAATAGGACGAATATCATTTCCGTTCTCATCTATGTATGATGCCTTGAATTTGCTTGCCCACGCACCTTGGCGTTTTGATGCACGGGGATGGTAGTCGGTCATAAAAACAGCCACATGTTCTCCATTGGCATCGCGCATATCATAAACCTTAACTTCCGGATTATATTTCGGAGCATCCGGAATTTCGGTAAAAGTTACGCCATAGAGTCGGTTAGCCATCGTGAAAATACCGTTTCTAACCGAGTCAATCTGAAAATAAGGACGCAGCTGATTCTCGTCAATATCGTATTTCTCTTTGCGTACCTTATCGGAGTAGTAGTAATAATCCCAAGGCTCAATCTTAAAACCTAAACCGTCGCGGTCAACAATCTGCTGCATTTCTGCAACCTCCTCTTTAACTTTCTGAACTGTAGGTCCCCACATTTGCTGCATAAGTTTTTGTGCTTCTGCCGGGGAACCTGCCATTACACGCTCAGTCATATAAGTGGCATAATCAGGATAGCCCAACAATTTGGCCTTTGCTGCCCGTGTCTTAAGGATTTCATTTATTACAGGTCGGTTATCATATTGTCCGGATGAAGCGAGAGAGGAATATCCTCTATACATTTTTTCCCTTAAATTACGGTTATCGGCATTTTTTAGAAGCGGCAGACGGCTTGGCGCATGAAGAGTGAAGACATATTTACCATCATAACCTCTTTTTTTACCCGTTTCCAGAGCAGCTTTCTTTGTAGCCTCTGGGATTCCTGAAAGTTCATTCTCATCCTCAACAATGAGTTCAAACTCATTGGTAGCAGCTAAAAGATTCTTATTGAACTTGAGGTAAAGTTCAGATAGTTTATTGTTGAGAGCTTTAAGGGTCTCTTTGTCATTTGGACTAAGCAAGGCTCCATTGCGAGTGAATCTTGAATAAGAACTCTCTACCATTCTCCGTTGATCAGGATCAAGATTCAGATTATCAAGATTGTCGTAAATCGTTTTTATTCTTTCAAACAATTTCGGATTCATTGAGATTTCATCATGATAAGCTGAAACAATGGGAGTGATTTTATCATTTATCTCCGATAGTTCGGGAGTCATGTCGGTCTGGGTCAAGGAATTGAATACACGACTGACACGTTCGAGAAGAGTTCCCATCTTATCCATAGCCAGGATAGTGTTTTCAAAAGTAGGAGCTTCCGGATTATTTACAATTCTATCAAGATCTTGACGAGCTTCCTTCAATCCCTCATCGTAAGCTTCAATGTAATGGACAGGCTTAATTTTGTCGAAAGGAGGAATCTCGTAAGGAGTGTTGTAAGGTGCGAAAAATGGATTCGTCTCTGTGCCTGTTGTTGCCGCTTGGATGGCAGGCAGGCTTGCTAACAAAAGAAAAGCACACCCTGCACGTTTTTTCAAATTCATGGGTTTCAAGATTTTTAGGTTTGACACGATTATGAAATATTTGGATTTATACTCTTCTTATATGCTTAACTTAAAATTTTTAACGGATCTTGCCAAGCGAAATCAGAAGAATATGTTCAAAGTTAACTAAAAAAATAAAATTTACAAAATAAGAATTCAACAATCCTTCAAAATAAAAAAAACGGTCTCTTCTTGACTCATTATGTAAAGAGAAATTGCTATCTTTGTGGACATGAGGGACGGCAATATATGTTTAAGATTGTTTTGCTTATGCAAGAGTTAAAAGAAAATAAGAATCTGAAGGAAATGACGTTGGAAGATTTATGGCTCCTTTTCCCGATTATCATTACTCCCCATAATTCATTATGGATGAAATGGGCTGACGAGGAAATAGAATCATTACATCACCTTCTCAAAGCATACAACCCAATAATAAATCATATAGGAAGCACCGCAATTCCTGAGATTCAGGCGAAGCCAATTATTGATATACTAATAGAACTACCTTATTCCGAAGAATGGAATAAGGTAATAGAAATAATGGAAACGCATGGATATATTATGATGGCTCAAGCCGAGAAGAGGTTAAGTTTCAATAAAGGCTACACTCTATCAGGATATGCAGAAAAGGTGTTTCATATTCACTTCCATGAGATAGGGGATAGGGATGAGATAATATTTCGGAATTATCTTATTGCCCATCCTGATATTGCAAAGGAATATGAAAGTCTGAAATTGTCGCTGCTGCCCCGGTATCGAAACAATAGAGATGGATATACAAAAGCTAAGACTGACTTTATAAAAGGAGTTATTGATTTGGCATAAACTTTGGGAGTCCTGCTCTGCTTAATTACTAATACTAAATATTGGAACGAATTATTGAAGTTGAAAGGTATGTAAACTTTATAAATTAGGAAGTTGTTATAATTCAATATCATTTAAACAATATACTATGAAGACAGAAGAATTATTTGACCTCACAGGCAAGGTTGCTGTGGTGACCGGGGGCGGCGACGGCATAGGAAAGGGTTGTTGCCACATACTTGCTGCAGCCGGTGCGGCGGTTGTTGTGAGTGATCTTTCAGTTGATAAAGCTCAGGCAACCGTAGACGAGATTGTAAAAGCCGGAGGAAAAGCTACAGCCATCGCTTGCAATGTTCTTAAAGAGGAAGATTTGTCTGCTCTCATTGATTTTACGGTGAAGACATACGGCACATTGAATATATTGGTGAATAATGCAGGAATGGGTGGAGGCGGACGCGAAAATCCATATAATATTGACCGGTCATACGTAGAGCGAATATATGCCATCAATGTTTTTGCTCCTTGGGAACTCTGTAAGCTTGCAGCTCCTTATATGCAAAAGTCAGGTTACGGAAGTATCATCAATATCACATCAATGAGCAGTATAAACAATGATCCCGGCATGGCAATCTACGGATCATCAAAAGCTGCCCTCAATCATCTTGCTTCAAATCTTGCCTACGACTACGGACCAATGGGGATACGTATTAATAACGTTGGTCCGGGAGCGACAAGAACTCATGCACTTTCCACAGTGCTTACTCCGGAGATTGAAGCAAAGATGCTTGCACACACACCTATACACCGTCTTGGAGAAGTTTCCGATATAGCAGGTGCTGTTCTTTATTTTGCAGCCCCAATATCGGCTTGGGTAAGCGGACAGGTGCTCATGGTCAACGGAGGTGGGGTTCAGACTCTCGATTAAACTTGATATATAAATAAATTTGAGACGGATGAGAATATTAATCTCCATCCGTCTCATTATTGTAATTAGACTGAAATAGTTGTCATGACTTGCAGCTGAAGGAATATCTCACTTTTACAACATAGCGTCGAACAATGCGTCTGAAATTATCCATGCCGGCTCCGTTATCGTAGGAGACATTACTGAAAGATGGTGTATCAAAATAATTTGGTCCCGTTTCCATTATCAGTTGAGGAGAAAGAAGATTAAGGTTTTCGGAATCAGCTATAAACTCGGCTTTTTCACGGGCAGCCGCCAATGCTGCCTTTAAACCCTCATGATTATAACGCTCAAGATCGGAATTATCAATTTTTATTACATTCAAAGATGTTATTCCTTTGCGTTCAAGACGTTCAGAAATCTCTTCAATCAGTTTGAAATCGGTAATAGTGGCAGCAATCCTTTTTGCCATCAGGAATTCACCCTTTTTATTATCCATCTTTCGATAATTACCTATTTCCGTTGTCATAATATCTTGATCAGGAATTCCGGTTTCGTGAAGTATTTTTCGTACTCTTTTTTCTATTTCAGAGAGTTTTACAATAGTGCTGTCTCCAATGATTCTTGGCTTATAATACTCTTCCATCCCTATTTCAATGGTAATTCTATCGGGTATGATGTTCAAAGTTGCTGACCCTGTTACTTCGATGAAGGGCAGAAGTGTTTCTTCTGAGGCAACTGCATCGGGAGAAAACACCGATAAAAACAAAGTGATGAAAAAAATAAATTTAGTTTTCATATCTATAAATTGAGGATGCTATAATTTCTGTAATGAGATTTTAGAAATATTTAAAAACCCTAAAAGCGAGTTTGGCAGACCTAACAGATCGTGAATGGTACAAAATTAGCCAAAAGATGATGAAAAACCATAAAAGAGAAGCTTAAAAATCCGAAAAATTACTTGATTCGGATGTGCCCCTTGAAAAAATAAAAGAATTAGTGAGGCAGTCCTACTCCTTAATAAAACTCGTTTTGCCGCCTCACAGGGGCTCATCTGATGTTTAATGGCACTATAGTTGTATGAGAATTGTAATAAGATCTGAAATTCAATAAATAGTTAGACTCGAACACGGTCTGATCTGCGTTCGAGTCTAACTATTTATTATTTTCAAAATTTTCCTGACAGAATTAATTCCTCGGTATAATAAGGGAAAACGGTCAATACATAACTCGGTAGCTCTTTCCATCCTTAAAGACAAAATTGACAGAAACCGGCACGGGAAGCATCGTGACCATCTCCTTAAATTCCGTACCGAAACTATTTCTGAGTTCCTGTTTTGTCATTGATTTACAAGCCTCAATGAATTCATCACTTGAGAGTTCAGTAGAATTCATGTGTATCACGAAGTCCATCTGGTTTCCGCCGTTAAGAAGTTGCACCCTATAGAATGTCATTTCCTTGTCGATAGGCTGAGGAAGGGTTTTGTTCATCTCAGTTACAAAAACGGGGAGATCGCTTTTAGACAATTGTTGTGCATTAGAGGCAAAAGATAGCGCAAGGCTGCAAACTGCCAGGAAAGCCACAATAATAATTTTTTTCATAAAATCACAATTTTAAATTATTTATGAAGGTTAGTTGTTAATTACAATAAATAAGCAATAATTGAGTATTAATGAAAAGAAAACGAAGAAAGTGAAAATATATTGTAAATTTTCGCAATGCATCAAGGGAAATTTTGATCGCTGTGATAGCGATGATATGATAAAAAAAGATTAAGTTTGCAAAATAATTAGCTGTTGCAGATACACTACATATTGTTACATCGGAAACATTATGCGTATCTTGAATTTGAATTTTAATTTTGCATCATGCGAAGTTTGCTTTACATAGTAATCTTGTTGATTGTTTCAGGATGTGCTCTTTCAAGCACTCAGCCAAAGGTGCTTGATGAGGCTCAGCGTCTTTTGCAGAGTGATCCTACGGCTGCCTGGTCAAAACTTAATAGCGTTGACGTGTCGGAATTTCAGGATTCCGCTACTATTGCGCGGTGGGCACTGCTATATAGCGAGGCAATGGTCGTCAACAGGATATGCGCACCCACTGACACCATAGTGAATATAGCCGTAGATTACTATGAACGTCATAACCTAACTGATGCATTCAAACGCGCATCCCGTCTTAAAGCTCTTATAAAAGTCGGGGAAAATACGGACAGTCTTGCCACTGCCCTGTATCTTCAGAGGGAGAAGGAATTTCTTTTATATAAAGAGAGAGTTAAGCGGAAGACCTATATGTATTACGGCTTAATAATTCTGCTAATTTCTGTAGGGGTAATAGTGTGGATGCGGCAACGGCTGAAGATACAGACATTGCGTAATGACGCATTAATTGCTGAGGCTTGGGGTATTGAGCAACTTGTCGAATCGGGAAAAGAGGATGTCAGCAGACTTGAAACAAGGTTACACCGACTTCTTGAAAACCGTTTTTCCCTTATTGATTCCTTATGTCAGACATACTATGAAACTCAGGGCACCAAGACTGAGCGAAAGGCTATCATCGACAAGGTAAAGAGTGCGATAGAATCAGTAAGAAGTGATTCGATGTCAGAGATGGAACAAGCTGTTAACGATTGCAGGGATAATTTGCTTGTCAAGGTAAAGGAAAATTATCCTGAAATAAAAGCTGAAGATTATCAGTTGTTGGTCTATCTTGCGAGTGGACTTTCTACCCGTACGATAAGTCTTCTCATGGATGAGACAGTTGATGTGATTTATAAACGGAAATCAAGGCTGAAAGCCAGGCTCAGGAATTTTGTGGAGCCATTTTGTCCTCAAATAATGGACGTTTTCTAATCAGATGTATTCTCTGTCAGACTTTTTATAAATATTAATTTGTAAATATTTGAATATTAGACTATAATAAATTAATAAGTCAGACTGTATTTTTGGAAGAATAGGTTTTGGATGAGTAATTTTGCCGAAAAATTTAACTCGTATGAATGCAAAATTATTCATTGTTTTTCTTGCTCCTGCCTTAACATGCGGAGGTGGGGCTTATGCTCAGAATCAGGAGTCATCCGATAGCCTCACACGCGAACTTCAGGAAGTAATTGTAACCGCAAAGCAGCCTGCGACTAAACTCGTAGGGTCAACCCTCGTCTCAAATATTTCCGGTACAAGTCTTGCCGATCTTGGAAATGCCCTTGATGTTCTTGCCCAGCTTCCCATGATAAAAGTTGTCGATAATACGGTAAGCGTAATAGGGAAGAGCAGTATCGAAATATTTATTGATGGACGGCGAATGCAGGATGAGCAGCAACTACAGCAGCTGCTATCCTCAAATCTAAAGAAAGTGGAATTACTTATGGCACCCGGCGCCGCGTACGAAAGCACAACCGGAGCTGTCCTTAAAATTACCACAAAACGTAATTTCATGGAGGGGCTTTCAGCGACAGATCAATTTCAGCTTCAAAGACGACGTAAATGGTCAGTGATGGATTATCTCGGCTTCAATTACCTCATCGGCAGCTGGGAGGTGTTCGTCAACGGGACAATAACCCATAATAATTCTCTTGCCAAAGGAACAACGACAAACACGTTTATTTATAATGATAAAGAGACTGTAGTGGGAGGTACGCAGCAAAACACCTATCCAACAACTACAGGATTGGTAAAAGCCGGATTCAACTATGTTAAGGGTAACCAAGGTTTCGGAGGTTATTATCGATTCAATCCGGAAAGGGGCGACTTTAAAAACACAGGATCGGAATGGCTTGACAAGGGTCCGATAATAAGCCGAGAGATAAAAAAATTAACTACAGGACACAATCACCTTGCATCAGTGTATTACGAAAATACCTTTTCAGACAGGGATCTCCTTCACTTCGATGGTGATTTTCGTAGCTCAAATGTCAAAAACAATGTCCTCACTTCTTATCCCAATAGTGATTATCCTCCTGTCAACTCCCGTGATGAGAGTAATTCAACACTATGGGCAGGTAAACTATATATGAATTTTCCACTTTGGAACGGGCAATTTACCGTCGGAACTCAGGATAGTTATACACATACCACACTTGATTACCGGATGTTGAACTCTACAGTAGAGGAATATATACCTTCTTCCTTGACAGACGCAAGGCAAATTTCAGCAGCCTTGTTCGCATCATGGTCACGCATTTTGGGTAGATTTTCCCTATCGGCGGGCGCAAGATATGAATACGTAGATTATGAGTTAACAGTTGATGGAAAACGTGACGAAAATGTCAGCCGCAGAGACCATCTGGTGACTCCGGACATATCCTTTGGATATTCGTTTAACGATATATCGCAGTTAAGCCTCAGTTACAAGATGGCTGTGGTGAGGCCTCCATATTCTCGTCTCACCGGTTCGCTAAGTTACGTAGGTCTTCATGAGATAGAGGGGGGTAATCCCTCGCTGCATGATGAGCGTATGCATGATGTTCAGCTATTTGGAATGTGGAAGAGCTTTATGTTGCAGGCAGATTTTACCAAAGCAATTGATACATACGCATATATTAAGCAACTTTATCCGGCACCGAATCTTCAGCTGCTTATGCATCCCGTCAATATCAATGTTTCTGCAGTCAGCTTGTATGCAGTATGGAGTCAATCTGTGCGTCATTGGACTCCAAATCTTACTATCGGCATTTACCGGCAATGGCTTACGGTCGATGACACAAAGCATAATAAACCAATATTCTCATATTATTTTGACAATACTTTTTCTTTGCCTCGTGGATGGATGATCACAGCAGATATGAGCGGAAGATCGGAAGGGGATATGCATACAAACAGGTTCGCTACTACTTGGTTGACAATGGATGTGTCAGTAGGAAAAACATTTTTTAATAAATCTCTTACAGTAAAACTTTCAGCGATCGACATTTTAAACACATTCAATGATGACTGGACGATGAATACAAATGGTATTTCCGTTGATAAGCGTCAGAATTATGACCGTCGGGGTGTCACGCTAAACCTGATATATAATTTCCAGCCTCGTCAAAGCAAATATAGAGGAAAATCTGCTTCCGAAGAGGAATTGAACAGACTTTGAAAGCTACCTTTTGTCTTAAATCGATAGAATAATTTGTCGTTCGTCACGTTAATTGATAAGAAAAATCTACCCAATAAATAACATTCTCCTAAGATAAATTTATATCCCGGGGGTATACTACAGCATATATAAATAGTTATGAAAGAGGAAGTAAGAATAGACGTAACCAAGCAGAGCGAAGAGGAATTATATAATTTATTTTAAAAACGACATGTTTTGACATGCTTCATTATTAATTTTGCAGCATGAATCAGAAGATGGGGCGGCTGATCCGCTATATATTAATCATACAAAAGCTATCGGGGAGAAGGAAATTCATCCCGGCAGAAGAATTGCTTTCACATCTTATCCTCCAGATGGAACTGAGGGGTTATGATGTAGGGCTGAGTGTCCGCACCCTCCAAAGGGATATAGCAGAGATTAGGAGTATGTTTGAAATAGATATAAAGAACCGGCGCGGAGAGGGTTACTTCATATCTGACCGCACGGATAATGCTGAAATAAGCTATGAGGAATTGCTCCTGAATTTTGATTTGCTTACTTCCCTTAACAATACGGCAGACGTTGCAGGATTAATTATTCCTGAGCATCACCGGCCTAAGGGAGCGGAGAGCATTACTTCCATCATTCATGCAATCAAGGGTTCAAGAGCAATAAGTTTTGATTATAAATTGGTGCGTAAGGAGAATAAAATCATACACAAGACTGTCAATCCTCATTTCCTTAAGGAATCCTTGGGATTATGGTATCTTGTGGCGGTAGATAATGCCGGCAAACTCTGCATTTATGCTGTAGACCGTATAAGCAATCTGGAGATTCTACCTGATTGTTTCAAGAGGGATAAGTCTCTTGATCCCAACAGTCTTTTTCAGAACAGCTACGGTATTTGGGATGACGTGAATGTTCCAATTGAAGAGGTTGTGCTTTCCTATTCTCCTCTTGACGGTTATTTTCTCAAGACAACTCCCCTGCATTCCTCGCAGGAGGTGCTGGCGGACACTGATAATGAGTTCAGAATCAAACTGCAAATACGCATTACAAATGATTTCGTAATGGCACTCTTGGCACGCAGCAATTCATTGACCGTAATCAAGCCGCTCTCGCTGCGTAAGAGAATAAACGAGGTTTATCAACAAGCAATAATGAGAAATAAGATATGAATTGGTTTTTTCTAATTATCGCCGGTTGCTTTGAAACGGGTTTCGCATTTTGTCTCGGCAAAATGAAAGGATTATCGGGAACCCCGTGGTGTCTATGGGGAATCGGGTTTCTTGCTTGTCTTACCCTGAGCATGTCATTATTGGCAAGGAGCGTGCAAACTATACCAATAGGTACGGCTTATCCGATATGGACCGGAATAGGAGCAGTTGGCACCGTGATTGTCGGTATTATTTTTTTTAATGAACCTGCCACTTTTTGGAGGATGTTTTTTATAACCACCCTGATAATTTCTATTATCGGTCTTAAGCTTGTACACTAATGAAAAGAAAAATGCGACGCTTTAAGCAACAGTTAAGTGAGGAAGAGAGTATTGAAATACTCTGTAGCACCACTTCCGGAGTCCTTTCTTTGTGTGGAGAGGATATGCATCCATACGGAGTGCCTTTGAGTCATGTCTATGCTAATGGCAATTTATACTTTCATTCAGCTCTCAATGGATATAAGTTGGATTTAATCCGTCAGAATGATAATGTAAGTTTTACGGTTATTGCAAAAGATGAAATTCATCCTGACAGATACACTACCTACTTTTTAAGTGTGATTGTATTTGGAAAAATAAGGATTATTGAAAATGAGGCTGAGAAAAAAAGAATTCTTGAGATTTTGGGGCATAGATGTAACGCTGAAGATGAAGAAGGACTTTCTGCCGAACTTAAGAAAGGATTGGCTCGGTGTGTGGCTCTTGAAATGACCATTGACCATTTGACAGGGAAACAAGCTATAGAATTGATTGGGAATCAATAAATTGAAAAATGTCGCATCTTTAATGATTTTTTGTCGCATACAAAATAGCATTCTTTTTTGCAAAGAATGCTATTTTTGTATCTCTCAATTTTAATCTTCAATTAGGTTGCCAAAGGGTTCAAAACCACTTATGCAATTAGTTTCTAACTTAACTATTATAATTTGACATTATGAAAAAGCTTGGTAAAACCTTTATAGCTTTAACTGTAATGCTGAGCAGTCTTGCTTCCTGCTCCAATGATGAGCCGATATACATGCCTCCGGCAGGCAGCGTGGAGGAAGAGGATGGTCAATATGTGTCGGTGTTTACCCTGAACAGTCCTTTAGCTGTTGAACTGAAAGAGTCTGAAAAAGTAACTTTCCATATCACCTCTCCTCAGATGGAGGAAGATTTTACTTTCGAAGGTATGGTCAGGCAGGATAAAAGTGTTACAATCAACGGGAATAAGATCTGTTTGCTTTGTCGTCTCATTCTAAGTAATGTAAATATTCCTGACGGAGATTACTATCTGAACATCACCGGTGAAAATATACCCGATCTTGGTACATATAAGGTTAGTATAAGCAACAGTGCCCTTACGCAGTTATTGCAAAGTTCTCCCTCTTATAAAGGTCTTTCGGGGGAGGAGACTAAAGATAACCCATATCAATTGAAATCATCTGCAGATCTTGATCGTATGATGTCGTGCCTGAGAGATGATCCTGATCATGGCATGGGGCTCTATTTCTCAATGACTGAGGATATAAGTTTAAGAGATGAACAATCGGGCATTCTCGGCACAGCTTCTTTTCAGGGCACCTTGGACGGACATAACCATAAGCTGACAGGAATGCCTTTGGATGAGGAGACAGACAAAAGCCTATATAAGAAATTTAGTTTTACTGACATCTCTTCATCAACAGGATTTGTGATGACCAATTACGGCCCTGTACCCTCCGGCATCCCTATGGATGTAAAGTGCGGTAACATCAATCCTTGGCCAAGTGATTTGATAGTTCTTAATTAATTCTGTAGATCATAATAAAAGGGGTCGAATCTTTTTTTGAGGATTCGGCTCTTTTTTTATGATGGCTCACATTTCATTTGTCAATAAAAACTACAATTATAAGATGATATATCATTGATTTTTCGTAACTTTGCCGTATGTAAGATAAGAGGAGAGGAGAATAAGGCTAATATTTCTTTTATGAAATTTAATTATATGATGAGAAGAGCAGTCGTATTAATTTTTGGATGTATCTTTTCCATGACGTTATGTTGTGGGCAAGAGGTGGAGCATTTCGAATTTCACACTAACGATTTAAAGATAGATAGCGTGCCGGTTAGTCTCAATAAATTCAAGGAGTTTGGTTTATCTTCCTTTAAAACAAAAGATTTTGTTTTTGAGAGAGAATCGGAAATGATGATGCAAGGAGAAAACTACCGTTTGCATTTTGATTCAGTTTATTCTAATGGGAATGAGGCTGCTCCCGGAACTGCTGTTATTCCAACATGGAAAAATGGTGCATTCATGGCTTCCGGCTCAATTTCTTCGTATCCGGGTCTTATGGATATTCACAAAGGCTCGGTAGGTTTGATCCAAAATTTTGGCAATCTAACAATTTATGCCGGAGGAGAGGCAAATAAGTATGGATACTTTAATGGATTGCATACTCAATATGGAATCAATGGCACTATTCAGTATAATTTTTCTCCAAGACTTGCCCTAATTGGTTACGCGACTTACTATTTTGGAAAAAAACCTTTGATGGCAAACGGTATGCCGATGCCGCCGGCAATGATGGGATATTATAGTGTCTCAAAATTTGGCGCGACTGTTGATTATCAACTCAATGAAACTTTCGGTCTGATTGTTGGAGGAGAGGCGGTACAGCAGTTTGGAACTAACCGATACCGATTTGAGCCTATCGTTACTCCTACTGTGAAAATTGGCAAAGTAAGAATTGGACTTCCTGTAGGCCAGATTGTCAATGACATGATACGTTCTCATATTGAGGAACGCAGAAACCGCAGGGTCCCGCATCACTGATGTCAATATGATTTCAGATTATTACTTTTTCGAAAATTGCTAATTCCACCATTTCGTGAAGATCCTGAAAAGGTACCATCTTTATTGCAGCTAAGCGATAGCCAAGTTTGGGATAAAAATTAAAGGGAATGGTATTTAAGACCACTTAACATAATATCGGTATGAAAATAGACCATATTGCAATTTATGTCCGGGATCTTGAAGGAGCCAGGGATTTCTTTAAAACCTTTTTCAATGCTACCTCAAATGAGATGTATCATAATATTACGACCGGACTGAAGACTTATTTCCTGACATTCGATAACGGGACGCGACTGGAGATCATGGAGCATCCGGAAATGGAGTACTCTGAATTTAAGAAATTCCGTCAAGGCTATGCCCATATCGCTTTTAGTGTGGGTTCAAAAGAAAAGGTTGATTCACTGACTAATGAATTGAATGAGCATGGATATAGGGTTATCAGTGGACCCAGAATTACAGGAGATGGCTTTTACGAGAGTTGTATACAGGGTTTTGAGGATAATCTGATAGAGATTACTGTAGGTAAGCCGCAGATTTCTTCATATTTTAAAATCTTTTGCTCTTTTCTTCTAATTGTTGCCATCGTAACAGTAGCTATTGTATTCCTAAAAAATTATCTCAGGCTTATTGGGATTGTCTCTATTATGTCTCGAATAATTTTACTTATTGTTTCAATTCCCGGTTATTTCTTTGCATGGAAGTGGTTAAGTCAGAATCTCAAAAAAATTGAGGGTAGATAAGATTATCATTTCAATATTATCTTATGTATAAAGACAATAATAGGCTGCAACGCCCTTTTTATAGGAACGTTACAGCCTATCTATAGGATTATACCTTATGCCTTAATCTTCAAGGCTGGCCTGCGCCGATGCGACGCGAGCGATGGGCACGCGGAAAGGTGAGCAGCTGACGTAGTTCATGCCGAGCTTAGCGCAGAATTTTACGCTTGAAGGCTCCCCGCCATGTTCACCACAAATGCCGACCTTGAGATCGGGACGGGTTGCACGACCCTTCTTAACACCCATCTCTACAAGCTGACCAACACCTTCCTGATCCAGAACTTCAAATGGATCAACTTTGATGATGCCATGTTCTTTGTAGAATTTCAGGAACTTGGGTGCGTCATCACGTGAGAAACCGAAAGTCATCTGAGTGAGGTCATTTGTACCGAATGAGAAGAATTCGGCTACTTCTGCAATCTCATTTGCTACGAGAGCAGCACGAGGCACCTCGATCATTGTGCCGACCTTATAGATTACAGAATCGCCTTTTTCCTCAAATACTTTGGCGGCTGTAGTGTTGATCACGTCTGCCTGATTGCGAAGCTCTTTAATGGAGCCAACGAGGGGCACCATAATTTCAGGCATAACCTTTATGCCACGAGCCTTGCATGCGAGGGCAGCCTCGATAATGGCACGAGTCTGCATTTCGGTGATCTCCGGATAGGTGATGCCAAGTCGACAACCACGGTGTCCAAGCATCGGGTTAAACTCAGCGAGTGAGTCAACTTTATTTCTTACCTCTTCAAGAGTGATTCCCATGTCGTCTGCAAGCTCCTGCTGAGCGGCAGTAGTGTGGGGCACGAACTCATGTAACGGCGGGTCAAGCAGACGAACTGTTACGCCATAACCGTCCATAGCCTCAAAGATACCCTCGAAGTCACCACGCTGCATAGGGAGGAGTTTTGCAAGAGCAGCGCGACGACCCTCTTCATCGGAAGCAAGAATCATCTCGCGAACCGACTTGATTCGATCTCCTTCGAAGAACATGTGCTCCGTACGGCAGAGACCGATGCCCTGAGCGCCAAACTTGCGAGCCTGCTTTGCATCGCGGGGTGAGTCGGCGTTAGTGCGAACGAGAGTCTTGGCAAACTTATCGGAAAGATCCATGATTGCTCCGAAATCGCCATCAAGTTCAGGTTCGGTTGTCTTAACTTCGCCGTCATAAACGTCTCCGGTTGAACCGTTCAAAGAGATCCAGTCGCCTTCATGGTAAACCTTACCATTCATTTCTACAGTCTTAGCCTTGTAGTCAACGACGATATCCCCGGCTCCGGACACGCAGCATTTGCCCATGCCGCGAGCTACAACAGCAGCGTGGCTCGTCATGCCGCCGCGCATGGTGAGAATACCTTGAGCTACCGCCATACCGCGAAGGTCTTCAGGTGAAGTCTCGATACGAACGAGAACGACTTTCTTTTTCTTCTCAGCCCATTCCTCTGCATCATCCGCCTGGAAAACAATCTGACCGGTCGCTGCCCCCGGAGAAGCAGGAAGACCTTTGGCAACAACTTTTGCTTTCTTAAGAGCCTCCTTGTCGAAAACAGGGTGGAGGAGCTCATCAAGTTTCTGGGGTTCCATGCGGAGAATGACCGTCTTCTCGTCAATCATTCCTTCACGAAGAAGATCCATAGCAATCTTCACCATGGCAGCGCCAGTGCGTTTGCCGTTACGAGTCTGGAGCATCCAGAGCTTGCCGTCCTGAATAGTGAACTCCATATCCTGCATGTCCCTATAGTAGTCCTCAAGTTTATGAGCGATAGCGATAAGCTCGGCAGCACAATCAGGCATTGACTCTTCAAGTGAAGGATATTTCTCACGGCGAACTTCTTCAGAGATGCCCTGAAGAGCTGCCCAACGGCGAGATCCCTCGATGGTGATCTGTTGAGGAGTACGCACACCTGCAACCACATCCTCACCCTGAGCATTGATAAGATATTCACCGTTGAATATGTTTTCACCTGTAGCAGCATCACGGCTGAAAGCAACGCCTGTAGCTGAATTGTTACCCATGTTGCCATATACCATTGCCTGAACGTTAACGGCAGTGCCCCACTCTTCAGGAATCTGGTTCATACGGCGGTAGAGTATGGCACGCTCATTCATCCAGCTGTCGAATACTGCACAGATACCACCCCAAAGCTGTTCCCAAGCAGATTCGGGGAAATCCTTACCTGTGTAATCCTTAACGGCTGCTTTGAAAAGCTTAACAAGATTCTTGAGGTCGTCAACATCAAGTTCGTTATCAAACTTAACGCCTTTTTCCTCTTTCACTTTATCCATGATAGCCTCAAATGGGTCTATATCCGTTTTGCTCTTAGGTTTCATGCCAAGCACAACATCGCCATACATCTGTACGAAACGGCGATAGCTGTCCCATGCGAAACGAGGATTGCCGCTCTTCTCTGCCATTGTCTCAACTGTAGCATCGTTCATGCCAAGGTTCAGGACTGTATCCATCATACCGGGCATTGAAGCACGCGCACCTGAACGAACAGAAACAAGAAGAGGATTGGAAGAATCATCGAATTTTTTGCCGGTAAGCTCCTCAACATGAGCGATAGCTTTCTCAACATCTTTCTTGATGTCTTCAACTACTTTATCGCGTCCATACTGAGTGTATTCTGTACAAACATCTGTTGTGATAGTGAATCCGGGAGGTACAGGCATACCAAGAAGATTCATTTCAGCAAGGTTCGCTCCCTTGCCGCCGAGAAGGTTTCGCATCCCGGCATTACCTTCGGCTTTACCGTCGCCGAATGTATAAATCGCTTTTGCCATTCAGATAATATATTTGGTTTAAAAGAAAAATTTTTCTGGCTTAAAGGGAAAAAATATGACAATAGAGAGTAAAAATTCGGGTGTTTGCCATTATTTTTTTCCGGTTCGCATATAAATGTAACAATTTGGGTATGCAAATTTAATAAAATCTCTGCTAAAAATACTAATTTTGCAGATATAAAATTGACAAAATGGCACGAAAAAGAAAAGAATTACCCGAATTGCACGATATAGAGATAACAGGAGTTGCGGCTGAAGGGAAATCATTGGCAAGAGTAAGACTGAAAGCTGATGACGAAAGTCCGATTGTTGTTTTTATTCCCTACGGCGCGCCCGGTGATATTGTAGATCTGAAAATTGACAAAAAGAAACATAGCTATGCCGAAGCGCATATCACCCGTATTGTCAAGCCTTCAGAGTTAAGAAAAGAACCTTTATGTGCTTCTTTCGGGACCTGCGGAGGCTGCAAGTGGCAGCATTTACCCTATCAGGAGCAGCTGAAACATAAAAGACAGCAAGTGGTCGATGCACTTGAAAGAATCGCAAAAATAGAGCTTCCGGAAATTAAGCCTACATTGGGGTCGCGTCAGGAATGGGCGTATAGAAATAAAATGGAATATACCTTTTCCGACAAACGTTGGCGCACTTGGGAAGATATAAGAAGCGGGAAGAAATTTGATGATAACGGCACGGCTCTTGGTTTTCACATACCCGGTGCCTTCGATAAAGTGCTTCATATTGAAAACTGCTATCTACAAAATGAAAAAGGGGATGAAATAAGGAATTTCATCTATGAGTATGCTGTCAGTCATGATCTTTCCTTTTATAATATTAAAGAGAATCACGGATTGTTGCGAACCTTGATGATAAGACTGTCATCCACAGGACAAATCATGGTCTGCTTGACTTTCGGGGAGAATAATCCTTCTAAAATAGAGGAGATAATGGTAGCAATCAAGAACCGTTTCCCTGAGATAACCTCTTTGTTGTATGTTGTCAATTTAAAGCTTAATGATTCAATTGCAGATCAAAAAGTAGAGACATTTCACGGACCGGAATATATTGAGGAGGAGATGGAAGGGTTGAAATTCAGAATTAATGCCAAATCCTTCTATCAGACCAATTCTCTTCAGGCATACGAACTGTATAAAGTGGCACGTGATTTTGCGGGTCTAAATCCCCGGAATGATGAGCCGGATAAAAAACCACTTGTTTACGATCTTTATACGGGCACAGGCACTATAGCAAATTTTGTAGCACGTCAGGCTCGGAAAGTGATAGGTATTGAATATGTTGAGGAGGCAATTGAGGATGCGAAGCTCAACGCCAGGGTAAATGGTCTTGAAAACACTCTGTTTTATGCCGGAGATATGAAGAATGTGCTGACTGATGAGTTTGTTGAGAAGCATGGCAAACCGGATGTGATAATTGTTGACCCTCCCCGGGCAGGCATGCATGAAGACGTTGTAAAAGTTATAAAAAATGCATCTCCCGAGGTGGTGGTCTATGTCAGCTGTAATCCGGCAACTCAGGCACGCGATCTGGCTCTGCTTGATGATTTATATAAGGTAACGGCTGTGCAGCCTGTGGATATGTTTCCACACACTCATCATGTAGAGAATGTGGTCAGACTGGAATTAAGAAAAACCGTTAAAGTATAAATATAATTGGATAAGTTAGAATTATTGAAGAGCAGACGAAGCGTCCGTTCTTTTACGACCGAACCTCTCCCTAAAGTTGTAATAAATAAGTTGAGGGCGGAAATTACAATGACAAATACTCATGAACAGGGATTCCGTTTTCAGCTTATTACCGATGATCCGAATCCTCTAAGAGGGGTGAGCAAATTTTATGGATCTTTCCGTAATCCAAGAAATTATCTGGCAGCAGTTGTCGATACTGCAACTCCGAATGCCCTGGAAAGAGCCGGTTATTTTGCCGAGCGTTTTGTAGTGCAAGCCATTTCGGAGGGGTTAGGAACATGCTTTGTAGGTTCAACTTTCAACCGAAAGGAGGTAAATGCTCAGATAAGAGCCGGAGAGGAAATTCTCTTCCTTGTCTTGGTAGGGTATCCGGCAGAGAAGGAGAAAGCAGGAGCGCGCCTTATGTCGCGTCTTGTGCATCTGCGTAAGAAAACATATAAAGATTTTTTTCAGCCTGAACGGGAATTAGAGGCAGCATGCCGGACGTGTCAGGACCTTAAAGATGGACTTGTAGGGATTGCTTGTGCTCCTTCGGCCCTTAATCGCCAGCCTGTCAGGGTCTTTTTGAAGGAGATTGAGGGTAGGGAAGTGGCTTGTGCAAAAGTTGATAACGAGGGAGGATACAATCTGATTGATCTTGGAATTGCAAAATTCAACTATAATTTTGCAACATCCACAGAATGTGAGTGGGGAAACGGGTCGCCTTTGGTGGTTGTATAGAGTTTTTTTATTACTTTTGCAAAGTAAATGAAGGAGAAGCATCGAATAGCTCTTTTTCCTGAAATAAAAATGGACATAATGAAAAGAAAGTCATTCATAATTATGGGGGCGGCCTTGATGATGACTGCCCTGTCAGTCAGGGGTGCAGATCCGGACTTGCCTAAAGTAGAGATATTGGGCAAGGAGTATTATTATCACGAGATAAAAAAAGGGGAAAGCATTTATGGCATTGCCAAACAGCATGGCTGGGATCTTGATGAACTTGTGCGTCTTAATCCGGCAACAGCCTCCGATATGGCGAAGGGCTCCCGACTTTATTATCCTACAGGACGGGTAACAGTCGTAACGGATTTTAATCCGGATATGAAGGCTTCTGATAATAAAGAGGATTATGAACCTATCCGACATCTCGTGAAACGAGGTGAAACTGTTTACAGCATATCCCGGCAGTATAATATCCCTGTTGAGACAATCTATGCATCATGTCCCGATTCCAAATATGGAATTAAGGCAGGGGAAACCCTGGTTATTCAGCAGCCTGCGTCCGGTAAGGATGGTGGCTATCTATATTATGAAATAAAATCAGGCGACACTCTTTTTGGGCTTGCAAAGAAATATCATACCTCTGTTGAGGACATATTGACCCTTAATCCCGGTGTTTCTGAAAGAAACTTCAAAAGCGGGGAAACAATACGTATTGCTGTTAATTCCGAGCAACGGAAAGTACACACTGAACTTGTGGAGGAATCACGACTTGCCAGCCTTGACAGTTATAAAGTTGGACGTAAGGATGACTGGAATTCAATATCTCAGAAAACAGGAGTGGCTGTTGAAACTCTAAAAGAGGCTAATGATAATGTAGAAAAGCCTAAGAAAAATGATGTGATAAATATACCCGTTATGGAAACGGTTACTGTTGAAAAGGAATATATAGAATCTGATCCCAGAGAAAAAACAACTGAAGGAATCAGGGAATTGTATGACTCCATTCACAACACCAACGGTAATGAAATGTTGCAGCAAGTCAAGGTTGCACTCTTGTTGGAGGAACCTACAGGCAAAAGGGACATAGACTTTACAAGAGGTTTTCTGACTGCTCTTGACGGTATGAGCAAGACTCCTTTCAAGATAGATTTTAAGGTGATTGATGGCAGAAGTGCTTCTGAAAAAGTTCTTCAATCTTTAGATGAATATCATCCGAATCTTTTGATTTCTACAGCTGACAAGTCTTTCCCTGTCTATCTTGCCGAGTATGGTAATAAATATAATGTAGAGGTTGTAAATGTTTTCGATATTAAGAACGAGTTGTGTGAGGAGAATCCCTCTATAATTCAGCTTTTGCCCTCTTCAGCTTACTTCAACCAGCAGATGGGAGAGCAGCTTTTCGAGGATTATGGAAATCGTAAAATTGTAATGGTTGGAAGGGTTGATTCGGGAGACGGCATAGCTGAGGCCTTCCTCGCGAAATTAGGGGATAATAAACCTCAGCAAACCAGTGTTGCCAGTCTTACAAATTATAGTGTGGCAGGTGATAACGAATATCTTTTCTACTGCTATTCCACTCGAAAGGATGAAATTGCAGATATACTGCAGGCTATAGAGAATATTCGTGAAAGGGAACCATTTGCCGAAATTGCAGTTGTCGGCAGACCTAACTGGGTTACATTAACAGAAACCTATGGAGACCGCTTCGGAGACGCCGGAGTGGTGATTCCTTCAAGAGTATGGTTTGATGCAGACTCAGATAAGGGCAAAAGATTTGTAAGGAATTTCACATCGCTTTTTGGGAGTGCACCTGTGAAGTCATTCCCGAATTTTGCTGCGTGTGGATATGATGTTGCCAATTATTTCATACCTTCTACCGCTAAGAACGGAGGCGATTTCAATAAAGGCTTTAATGAATTTGATGCGGAAATAGTCCAGTCAGACATCCGTCTTGAGCGTATAAATAATTGGGGAGGCTTTACGAATCGTGTAGGCTATTTCGTAAAATTCCGCCCGGGAGGATTTGTGGATAAAATCATGCTCAAATGAAATTAAGAGAGAAGAGTTTTTCATCCGGTTTAAGATTCCTTTTTGTCTCGCTAATGCTGATACTTACAATGGGGCTAAACGCACAGACTCATTATAACTCAAATGTTGCATTAGGAGTGAGAGGAGGAATGGATATGTCGCAGGTATTTTTCAATCCGTCTGTACGTCAGACTTTCAACTTGGGATTTACCGGAGGTGTTATGGTGAGATATGTAGAGGAGAATCACTTCGGACTAATCGGAGAATTGAATTTTGTGCAAAGGGGTTGGAAGGAGAATTTTGAGGGAGCTCCTTACAATTACAGAAGAACTTTGAACTATATTGAACTTCCGGTCTTTGCCCATATATTTTTCGGCCGGAGGGGTAAATTCTTCTTTAATGCCGGTCCGCAGGTGGCAGTATATTTGGGAGACAAAGTGAATGCAAACTTTAATCCTGAGGAGATGCAGAGTTTGCCGGATTTCCCAATACGAAATCGCACTAATACGCAAATGCTCCTGACAATGAGCCAAAAGTTTGATTATGGCATTTCTGCCGGACTTGGTGGAGAATTTAATCTGAATAAAAAGAATTCTTTAAGTATTGAGGCAAGATTTTATTATGGCCTGGGGAATGTTTTCCCATCAAAACGTTCAGACGTTTTCAGCGCCTCTAACCAGATGACTATTTCAGCTGCTATCGGCTATTGGTTCAGGATAAAGTAAGACAGTTTAATATAATGTTGTGGACACAACTAATATCAAAGCAGATGAAACGCCGGAAGAATCATAGAATACTTCCGGCGTTTTAAGTAAATATGGAAAAAGATTATATAAGTTTTGTCAAACAGATATAGACTAAGACTGCCGGCATTACAAAAAGCAAGGAGTCAATACGGTCAAGAATGCCTCCATGACCGGGAATCAGATTTCCGGAATCCTTGATGTGGAGAGTACGTTTGATAAGCGATTCCACCAGATCGCCCCAGGTGGCAAATACCGTAACGACACAACCTAAAATTATCCATTGTGCGATTCCATAAAAATTGAAGAAGTCAGCCCAAAGGAAATTAGAGGCAATTCCGGCACCAATATTGAATATAAGTCCTCCGAAAAAGCCCTCCCATGACTTTTTGGGAGATATACGTTCAAAGAGACGATGTTTTCCCAATAGACTTCCGGTTAGGAATGCCCCGGTATCGTTTATCCATATCATGCAGAATACAGCAAGGATTATGTGAGTGCCCCACCATTGTCCCATAGCAGCCATCAGTCCTAAAGGGAGGGCAATATAAAGCTGGGTCATAAGGGATTTGGCAAGATTAGCAAGAGGAGTAGGACTTTTTATATATAATTCCATGGTCATCCTGCAAAGGAGAACGAAAATCCAGAGTATAAGAGGGTAGAGGAGCCAGCCAAAAGCAAGACAAATGCCTCCCGCTATGTCAAGAAGAAGGGTGGGTATGGTAGCTTTTGACAGCTCATGAGTAATTTTCTCAAACTCAACAATAGCCAGTGCAGCAAAAGCGGCAGCCATAAATGATAATGGGAAAGACCCCCAAAGCACACATCCGACAATAATTGCGACATAAATGATTCCGGATACTGTGCGGGTGAGCAGGGATTTGAGATTCATCGTTATAATTTTTGTGGATTGAACAATCGTATAAATTTATACCGCAAAGATAATTAATCTGACTGTTGTATGCAAAAAAAAGCTGTGCGAGCGCACAGCTTTTTACAAGATATTGGAACTCCCTTAGTAGTCAGTATCAATTACAGGGACAGCGGCAAGCTTTTGGTCATGTTCGTTGATGAAAGAGATGATGAGCTCTCTTTCCGGACTGGGATCGACATCCTGTTTAATTCTCCTGAGAGCGTTAAATACGGATGTCCCTTCAAGATAGAGATGGCGATAGCATTTAGCAATATCGGTTATTATTTCATCAGATTTCTTCCCCCTCTTCAATACAAAAGCATTGACCCCGAAATAGGATATGGGGTTATGAGCCATTACAGTGAATGGAGGAACATGACCGTTAACACGGCAGCCGCCCTTGATAAGAACCCAATCTCCCACATGACATTTCTCATGGACGAGAGCATGAGACGAAAGGATTGTCTTGTTTCCTATCTTGACATCGCCAGCAATTTTAACTGCATTTCCAAGCACGGAATGGCTTCCGATTACGGAATCATGACCGATATGAGTCTGAGCCATGATGAAGGAATTGCTACCTATTTCGGTCTTGCCGTTCAGATGAATGCTGCGGTTGATAATAACTTGTTCTCTGATTTTATTATTATCTCCGATCACAACAAAGGATTCCTCCCCCTTCCAACGGAAATCCTGAGGGGTTGCAGCGATTATCGCACCCTCAAAAATTTCATTATTCTTTCCAATGCGTGCTCCTGATAGAACGCTTGCATGAGGATGAATCCTGCATCCGGATCCTATCTCAACATTGCCTTCTATATAGGCGAATGCATCAACAACCACATCGTCTGCAAGATGAGCGGTAGGGTCAACGTAAGCCAAATTACTTATCTTTGCCATAATATTTAGGTTTTAAGGTTTGAAAATCATCTTCCACCGCCTACTGCCTGATATAATGAGATCAAAGCGGCAGCACGTTCGTGCCAGTTAGCTATGCAAGCAAGCTGAGCCTGCAGAAGACTTGATCTTGCAGTCAATACCTCCAGATATGTAGTGGTCTGATTATACATGAAAAGTTCATTGGTATACTCCACGGACTTTTCAAGCTGATCAACCTGCAGCTGGAGATATTTATCTTTCTCCACATTCTTAGTGTAATTGACAAGAGCATCGCTGACGTCAGAACTTGCACTGAGGACGGTGTACTCGAATGTATTCATTGCTTGCTTCTGTTGGGCTTTTGCAGCTTCCAGAGTTGCGATATTCTGACCACGTGAGAATATAGGAGCTGTAAGGGAGCCGGCAAGTTGCCAGAACCATTCGCCCGGATTCTTGATTAATGAGCCTACAAGGTTAGTAAAACCTCCCTGTGCGGAGATTATAAGGCTTGGATAGAAAGCGGCACGGGCACTATTTGTGGCGTAATAAGCCACGGCAAGATTCCTTTCCGCTGCCCTGACATCCGGACGTACGGCAAGATAGTTGATAGGAATGCCGTTAACGAGATTGTCCGGAAGAGTGAAGTTGCAATCGGAAGTTACTTCCCACGTCTGCGGATAGGTATTTAGCAGAAGCGACATTGTGTTGTTGAGCTCATTTATGGAAGCCTCAAGAGTCGGAATAGTGCTCATTATGTTATAATAATTGGCACGGCTCTGCACAACAGCAGCCTCATTGGTTCGGCCAGCCTCTTTGAGCAATTCCATGCTCTCAACTTGTTCTTTCCAGATCTCGGAAGTGCGTTGGGTGAGCCCAAGCTGCTGATTAAGCATCACGAGAGAGTAATAAACATTAGCCACACCGCATACAATCTGTGAACGGGTAGCCATTTCATAATCCTGAGCCATCTCTTCTGAGACCTTTGCTCCTCTTTTGCGATTAAGGATCTTTCCAAAAACGTCGATTTCCCATTGAGCAGCCAAAGGAAGAGTGTAGCTCCATTCAGCACTTGTACGTGGCATTTTATTTCCCCCATATTGTCCGATTCCCGCATTAGGCGAAAAAGCAAGAGAGGGAAAATAACTTAGTTTTGCTCCTTTAAGCTGGGCATGAGCAATATCAATGTTCAGTTTGGCATTTTTAAGATCCTTATTATTAGCGATAGCAAGACGAATGAGAGATTGCAATTTAGGATCGGTGAAGACCTTCTCCCACCCCAGATAGGGGAGGGAGGTGGAGTCAACCTGAGCTTCACTTGCTTTCTTAAAGTCGTTCGCTATCTGGCTTTGTTCAGCAGGAAACTCATATTTCTGATATATATGGCAACTTGAAAGTGAGAGAGCTGCCAAAGCGCCCACGGCGCATATTCTAATTTTATTCATTTATTCTGATTGCTTAGTCTATGGAGGAATCAATCTTGAGTGGGAACATACTGATCAAGCTCTGAAGAAATTCCCGAATTATCAGTATCTTTCCACTTCGGAGGAGAAAGTTTCTCCTGAAGGAGCTGGAAGGCAACGAAGAGAGCCGGCACAATTAAAACCTGAAGAATCATACCGATCAACATACCTCCAATAGCACCGCTTCCAAGTGCCTGATTACCATTTCTGCCGGCCCCATGTGCGAACATCATCGGGAGAAGACCGATAATCATGGCGAGTGAAGTCATTAGAATCGGACGTAAACGTGCTTTGGCTCCATGAATCGCAGAATTCAACACGCTCATTCCCGTTTTACGTCGGTCAAGGGCAAACTCTACGATTAGAATAGCATTTTTCGCAAGCAGACCGATAAGCATGATGAGAGCAATCTGCAGATAGATATTATTTGCGATATCCATAATATGTGCGAAAATAAATGTTCCCATCAAACCGAATGGAACGGAGAGAATTACCGACCAGGGGAGAATATAACTTTCATACTGGGCTGAAAGAATAAGATAAACAAAGAGGAGCACCAAAGCAAAAACATATCCTGTGCTTCCGCTTGAACCACTTGCCTCTTCACGCGTCATACCTGAATATTCAAAGCCATAACCTACCGGAAGAGTAGCCTGAGCGATATTATTAATTGTTTCGATAGCTATGCCGGAAGACACTCCGGGTGCCGGTGTACCTGTGATAGATATTGCGGTAAACATATTGAAACGGTCAATCATATCAGGACCATATACCCTGGTTAGCTTCACGAAGTTATCGATTGGCGCCATTTCCACTCCATTACGGATTTTTATCTGTTTCAGGGTCTCGGGGGAAACACGAGCCTCGGGAGATGCCTGCATCATTACACGATAAAGTTTACCGTAACTGTTGAAGTTGGAGATATACATACCGCCATAATAACCTTGAAGTGCTTGGAGAACGGCATTCTGGGTAAGTCCTGCCTGCTTGATTTTTGCAACATCAAGCTCTACCATGTATTGGGGGAAGGTAGGATTAAAGTTTGAGTATGCCATCTGAATATTCGGATCAGCATTTAATGCACCGATAAATTTCTGATAAACCTCAAAGAATTTGTCAAGGCTACCGCCGGTCTTATCCTGCAGTTTAATTTCAAAACCGTTAGTGGCTGAATAACCTGAAATCATCGGAGGCTGGAAGAACATGATGCGCGCACCTTTCACAATGGAGGTCATGCCGAATAGCTGACCTACGATTGCTGAGGCACTTTCAGTGTTTTCATTACGCTCATCCCATGGCTTAAGCTTGATGATGAAGGAGCCGTAAGTATTTCCTTGACCGCCAACGAAACTATAGCCTGTGATTGCTGTGCGACTTTTAACTGCCGGAATCGACCCGATTATACTGTCAACCTTGTTCATAACCTCCTGAGTGCGTTCTTGAGAAGTTGCCGGAGGTAACGTTACGGCACCCATTATGGTGCCGGTGTCTTCTGTAGGCACAAGTGCAGTAGGAGTTATTGCCATAAGGAAGATAAGAATCCCTATTGATGCTGCTACTGCTATAAAGGAGATTACTTTATGTCCGGCAAAAAAACGCACCCCTTTCTGATAGGCTATCAGGAGTTTATCGAATGATTTATTGAAAGCGTTGATAAAGTCCTGAGAGAAGATGCCGATAAGAGCTATAATTGCGACAACACATGCAATTATGCTTAGAGCTACATTTTCAAAAGTGTACCAGCCGAGAACGAGGAATACTATCGCCGCAATCAGGAAAATTGTAGTTATTATAGGTGGGAAGGTGAATCTCTTCTTATACTGTGTCGCCATTGTTTTGGCAGCTTCAGAATAAGCCTCTCCCATTCTTTCTTTCAGAGTCTTGGAGTCATCATGTCCTTTCAGGAACAGTGCACAAAGGGCGGGGGAGAGTGTTAGCGCATTGATAGCCGAAAGACCTATTGCCATTGCCATAGTGAGACCGAACTGACGATAGAAGATACCGGATGTTCCGCCCAGGAATGACACGGGAATGAACACAAGCATCATCACAAGGGTGATTGATATAAGTGCTCCGGAGATCTCTCGCATGGCATCAATGGAGGCCTTACGTGCAGATTTGTAGCCCTGATCGAGCTTGGCATGCACAGCCTCCACAACGACTATGGCATCGTCCACCACAATGGCAATTGCAAGAACAAGAGCCGAAAGGGTAAGAAGGTTAATGGTGAATCCGAAAATGTTAAGAAGGAAGAATGTACCGATAAGTGCTACGGGAATTGCAATCATCGGGATAAGGGTGGAGCGGAAATCCTGAAGGAATATGAAAACAACGATAAACACGAGAACGAATGCCTCGATCAGAGTCTTGACAACCTCTTCAATAGAAGCGAAAAGGAAGTCGTTGACACTCATGGTAGTCTGAAGAACCATACCGGCAGGTAGGTCCTTACGGGCATCATCCATAAGTTTTTCAATATTTTCAATTACTTCCGTAGCATTAGAGCCGGCTGACTGGAACACTATAGCTGAACTGCCGAGGTGTCCGTCGTTCAGGTTTTGGAAACTGTAGGTGAGACGTCCGAGTTCCACATCAGCCACATCTTTGAGTCGAAGAATTTCTCCGTCCGGAGTAGCGCGGAGGATGATATTTTCAAACTCATTTTCATTTTGCAGACGTCCTTTATAGCGGAGGGTATACTGGAATGTCTGATTTCCTTGTTCGCCAAATTGACCGGGAGCCGCCTCAATATTTTGCTCGGCAAGGGCAGCTGTAATGTCGGAAGGCATAAGTTTATATTGAGCCATCACATCAGGCTTGAGCCAGATTCGCATAGAATAGTCAGCTCCGAACGCCATTGCGTCGCCAACACCCGAAACACGCTTGATAAGCGGAAGGATATTGATTGACATGTAGTTATCGATAAACTGAGCGGTGTATTTATCCTCCGGGTCATACATGCCGATAACCATAAGCATAGAAGTCTGGCGTTTCTGGGTAATAACACCTACCTGCGTTACCTCACTTGGAAGGAAAGATGTGGCTTTCGCGACACGGTTCTGAACGTCGACAGCTGCCATGTCAGGATCCATACCTTGTTTAAAATAGACATTGATAGTGGCGGAACCGTTATTGGTTGCTGAGGAGACCATGTAGTCCATGTTCTCAGCACCATTTATTTGCTCTTCAAGAGGTGCAATAACTGAATTTAGCACTGTCTGTGCATTCGCGCCGGTATAGGTTGTGGAAACCTGAATGGTCGGAGGTGCGATGTCAGGATATTGTTCGATAGGAAGGCTGAACAATCCGAGAATACCGAAAATCACGATAAAAATCGAGATAACGGTGGAAAGCACGGGCCTGTTAATAAATCCGTCAAGTTTCATTTAAAGTTGATTTACTGGATTCTGAATAAGTTTTATTATGTTTTATCTCGGTTCCCTTTCAGATTGAGATTTCTGAGAAGGAGTAGCCGTTGCAGATTTTGGAGTAATTGTCATTCCGTCTTGTGCAGTAATGCCTACACCTTCCACAACAATTACATCTCCGGGTTTCAAGCCTGAAGTAACAATAAAGGTTTTACCATCATTTTCAGGAGCTACAGTTATAGGGGTGGAATGAATTTTTGCAGAATCACCGACAACATAGCAGAATTTCATATCCTGAATTTCAAATGTAGCGCTTTGAGGCACTTTGATAGTGTTATTGCGTATACTGGGGAGAAGCACAAGACCGGTGTTTCCACTTCTCAGCATACCGTCAGGGTTAGGAAATGTTGCCTTCATCTGCACACTGCCTGTGGTCGGATCAATCACACCGGAAGCCGAAACGATCTTTCCTTTCCGGGGATAAATGTCTCCATTTGCAAGTTTTAATGAAACTTCGGGAAGGGAGGCGATTGCTGATGATAGAGTCTTGCTTCCTTCATCAGTCAGTGCGAACACCTCTTTCTCATTAAGAGAGAAGATGGCATCCATAGTAGTATTATTAGACAGGATTGTAAGAAGGGTAGAGGGGCTCACCAGAGTTCCTTCCTTATAGTCAACTGTGCTTACAACACCGGAAACAGGGGCTGTAACATTAGAATAGGAGAGATTCTTCTGTGCGGATGTCAAACCTGCCTGAGCCTGCTGAAGCTGGGCTTTTGCTGCGTTTAGGGCATCTACTGATGTCTGATAAGCAGACGCGCTGATAATATTCTTGTCAAGGAGAATCTTATTATTATTCGCGTTGGTTGTTGCAGTGTTAACATTAGCCTGAGCTACTGCCACTGCTGCTTTAGCCTGATCTACGGCGGCTTTCAGTTGAACCTGATCAATGGTGAATAGGGTCTGACCCTTGGATACTCTCTGACCGTCGTCTACGTAAACCTTGGTTAGGAATCCTGTGATCTGAGGACGTATTTCAACATCGTTCGTACCCTCAAGAGTTGCAGGGAATCCGGTTTCAAGTGCTTCATCACTTTCCGATACAGTAAGAACTGCAAGTTCCGGAGCCTGTTGAGCCTGCTGCTGGTTGTTGTTACCTTTGCAAGATGGGAGTAATAACCCTCCCGTCGCCAGCACAAGAGCCAGCGCTTTGATTTGATTAGTCTTCATATAAAACTATTAGTGTGAAAATATTCGCGAATAATAATGAATGGTTCACCGAGAATTGTCGGCTTGCCATGGGTAGACCAAAATTTAAATTTAGATAGATACTACAAAGTTAACAAAAATATTAATACTATTAGATTGAAATATGATTAAAATAAGTGAAAGCGAACAATTTTGGTTATTATTTGACAAAAAAAATGGAGTTAATCGGGGAAAAAGAAAAAGAATGATGTGAGACATAATGTTTGATAATAAAACAGGATGTATCCGTTCGGATACATCCTGTTTTAAAGATTCCATTAGAATATATGCTGAAGCAATTCTGTGAAATTATTCCTTATTAAAAGGGGGAGGAGTCTGCTCTTCATTTTCATCTTCACCATCTCCTTCCTTCTTCTTTTCTTCTTTAGTTTCCGAAGAGGGGAAATGGGGGTTCTTTCTAAGACGGAGCCCTTGAAGATCAGGATCAATTTCCTCAGCCTTCACTTCCTCCGCCTCACGAAGTTTTCTCTCCTCTTCCTCCTTTTTATTTATCTCGATTATCTCATCGGTGCGAGATTTCCATTTGCGAGGACCGAATACGGCTTCAGCGTCATCATGATATATGACCTCACGTTCAACAAGAAGTTCCCTGATCTTATTATGCTCTTTCGCATACTTGCGGAGAATATCCTTTGCTCTCTCATATTGCTCATTGACAATTCTCATCACCTCCTCGTCAATAAGTTTTGCAGTCTCTTCAGAATATGGTTTGGTGAAGCCCATATCCTGTCCGGTAGAGTCGGAATAATTAAGATTCGGTAGCTTATCACTCATGCCATATACAAGCACAAGAGCCCGTGCAATCTTTGTGCAACGTTCCAAATCATTGCTCGCTCCCGTTCCTACTTCACCGAGGAATACCTCTTCTGCCGCTCTGCCACCCAGCAATCCGCACATTTCATCAAGGAGCGCCTGAGTGGGAACAATCTGGCGAGCTTCCGGAGCATACCAGGCAGCCCCGAGCGCTCTGCCACGTGGAACAATTGTTACTTTTACAAGTGGATTGCCGTACTGAGTCATCCAGCTTATAGTTGCATGCCCGGCTTCATGAGTAGCGATTGAGAATTTTTCATCGTCAGTGATTATTCTCGATCTCTTTTCAAGACCACCGACAATTCTGTCGATAGCTGCCATGAAATCGTCCCATTCCACCATTTTCTTATTATTACGGGCAGCTATTAAGGCTGCTTCATTGCAGACATTGGCAATGTCTGCACCGGAAAAGCCCTGTGTCTGACGTGCCAATTGTTCTACATCGAGCTTGCTGTTCACCTTTATGTTTCTAAGATGGACATTGAAGATCTCTACGCGGTCGGTAAGTTCAGGCAGATCAATAAATATCTGGCGATCGAATCGACCGGGACGCAGAAGCGCCTTATCAAGCATATCAGCCCGGTTAGTTGCTGCGAGAATGATTACGCCGTTATTTGAGCCGAAACCATCCATCTCCGTGAGCATCTGGTTAAGGGTGTTTTCACGTTCATCATTGGAACCCATATTGGGATTTTTGCCTCGGGCGCGACCCACGGCATCAATCTCATCAATAAAGACTATACAGGGAGCCTTATCTTTTGCCTGTTTGAAAAGGTCGCGCACACGGGCGGCACCCACACCTACAAACATCTCAACGAAATCCGATCCGGACATGGAGAGGAAAGGAACGTTTGCTTCTCCTGCCACTGCTTTAGCAAGAAGGGTCTTACCTGTTCCCGGAGGACCAACCAGAAGTGCTCCTTTAGGGATTTTTGCGCCTAATTCAGTGTAGCGTTGGGGATTCTTAAGAAATTCTACAATCTCCTCTATCTCAACTTTTGCTTCAGCCTGTCCTGCTACATCCTTGAATGTTACTGCCGGCCCATTATTCTTGTCAAAGACAGTAGCACGTGACTTGCCGACATTAAAAATGCCGCCTCCACCTCCTCCGCCGCTCATTCTCTTTGACATGTAGACCATGAAAATGACGAGCAACAGAATGGGTCCGAAATACCAGAAAAGCTTCATAAGGTCAGAACCCTTTTCATAGTTGACCTTTATCTGAGGTTTTCCTTCAGCAGAAAGCTTAGCATTCCAGCTGTCAATTTTTTCCTGAATCTTATCGGCAGAGGGGATTATTGTCTTAATTTTTTTATCTCCATCGAAAGAGTCTGAGGAATCGAATTTCAATCGCTTGGCACCGGCTTCGGTTACAAAGCCTTCTGCAATTCCGGTTTCTGAGAATACATAAATTTTATTAACATCTCCCGCTAAAGCCGCTTTTTCAAAATCAGTCCAATTGACCTCCTTTGTCTGTGAGGCATCCTGAAAATAAAAAAGGGCAAATAAAGAGAGAATGATAATGCCATACATCCAATACATATTGAATGCAGGGCGTTTGTTAGAGTTTCCGTTTTTAGGAGACTTCGGATATTTCAGCATATTTTAAATAATTAATTGCAATGAAAAAGAGGATTTACAGATTAATCAACATCAGGAATATATTCCGTTGGAGCATCGTTCCAGAGTTCCTCAAGATTGTAGAAAAGCCTGTATTCAGGAAGAAAAACATGAACCATAATGTCGCCATAGTCAATAACGATCCATTGTGAGTTCTTATAGCCTTCATAATTATATGGTTTAATTCCATGGTCTTGCTGAAGTTGTTCCCGAACGGCGTCAGCTATGGCTGACACCTGTGAGGTGCTTCCTCCTTGACATATAATTAGTTTTCCGGTAGATGCCGATTGAATATCAGAAAGGTCGATGACTGCGATTTTTTTACCCTTTTTGTCGCTAATCGCCTCTATGATGAATGGTGTGAGATCTTTTTTTGAATGCATTCGCTGCAGATGTAATAAATAAGGTTATTATGTTATATGAGAAAAAGAGAAAACATTCTCTTTTTGATATATAACAAAGTTGAGGAAATAAGTATCAATTGGAGGAGAGATTTTAATAATTTTTTTCAATCGGGTGCGAAATTACAAAAAAATGCCCAAACTTCAAAGAAGCGGGCATTCTATAATCTATAATACTCAAACTTTAATCTTCATATCTAGCATCTATCACATTCCAGTCTATAATCTCCCAAATGCGTTTAAGATACTCGCCTCGTAGATTTTGATAGTCGAGATAGTAGGCATGTTCCCACACATCGAACACCAATATCGGGCGCAGACCACCGGTAAGGGGATTTTCTGCATCTTTCCCTTGTAGAATATAAAGTTTTCCATCATTGTCAGCTGCCAGCCATACCCATCCTGATCCAAACAGAGTGGCGCCCGCCTCCTCAAATTTTTTCTTGAATTCATCAAAACTTCCAAATTGTTCCTCAATTTTATCACGAAGGTTTCCTGCCGGTTCCTTTAAACCGTCGGGAGAGAATTGGAAGAAATAGAAAATATGATTCCAAGCTTGAGATGCATTATTGAAGATCTTGCCATCGCTCTTCACTACAATCTCTTCAAGAGGCATATCCGCAAACTCCGTTCCCTCAATCAGTTTGTTAAGGTTATCGATATAGGCTTTTTCATGTTTCCCATAATGATACTCAATGGTAACAGGTGAAATCGCCGGGAGCAACGCATCGGGAGCGTACGGGAGCTTTGGTTGTGTGAATTTCATAATTTAATTTATTGATTTTAAGTTAAATATTAATTTTTCAGGGCTTTATGCCCCCAGAAATTTCAGTCTTCGGTTTTAGGTAGAAGCGAGATAAACTTCTCTGTTTCTTTTTCAATATCTTCAGCGCAGGCAATCGCTTTGCTGACAGCAATTCCGTTGACGCCTGCTTCAATAAGAGAAAGAACATCATCAGCGGTAATCCCTCCGGCAGCCACATGTGGAATGTTCACCTCTTTCTCCTCCATCTCAAAACATATCTTCCTTATGCCGTTCAGCCCAAGAGAATCCTTCTCGTCAGAAGTTTTGAAAGGTGCGATAGTGTAGTAATCAATATCAAGCTGACTCACGGCAAGAACGTCGGCAAGAGAATTTACAGTAACTCCAATCACTGCTGCCGGACCCAGCAACATGCGGGCCTTGGAAGGAGGAACATCATCTTTACTTAAATCCACTCCTCCGACATTGCATTCTTTGGCAAGGTCTACTTTATGCGCCATGATGAGGAAAACCCCCTTCTCTTCACATAAAGGCTTAACCTCCTCTACAACCTTTTTTATCTCTTCGTCGGACGAATCCGGCATATTGATCTGCACCCACCGACAACCTCCTTTTATTACAGATATTATCTGATCCTTTACAGGTGTAGCAGACTTTGTATTGGTGACGAATTGAAGCATATACTAATCAATTAATATTTGTAAAACAATTGACAATAGTTTAACTTAACAGCGGAGATGTATCGTTGTCAAGTGAAAGTATGTCCTTATATCTTTAATGCTTGGAATAGGGAAGTTGTTCAATAGGCTCACTACTTCACGGGACGTTTTTCTGTACTTATGCCTTTATCGGCTTCCGGCAGGGAGGATTCAATCTCGTCGCGACATTCCGCCATCAGTTTTTTTGTATTAAAACCCTTTTCTCCCGGTTCGATAGGTTTATGTATAGTAAGTGTGATAGTGCAGGGGGTGATGTTATATGTAAATCTTGGCATAGCCTTATAGCTTCCGTCAATAGTAATAGGCACGACGGGAAGTTTGAACTCAGATGCCAGCATGAATGCGCCACGCTTAAACGGTATCATCTTTCCGTCCCATGATCTGCTTCCTTCAGGAAATATGACTAACGACATACCATCTTTCAGTTTCTCTTCCGCCTCTTCTATTGTCTGTTTAATGCTGCTTATCTTTGAATCGTCGACAAATACTTGCCCGGCTCTCTTGCAAGCCCATCCAACCATAAATATTTTTTCAAGTTCTTTTTTCATCAGCCATTTGAAATTATGATTAAGATAGCCGTAGATGGAGAAAATGTCGAAAGCACCCTGATGATTTGCTACAAATATATAGGAGGTGTCTTTATTGATATTCTCTCTCCCCACTACTTTTACCTTCACAAGCGCCAGCCGGCAGCAGAATCTCGACCATAAATGAGCGGGATAATAACCCCAGAAGTGCGTGCCAATTAAGGATCCAATGATAGTGATTATGGCAGTAATAAAGGTAACGACCACAAAAATTGGAGCAGCGATCAACCACTGATATAGTCTATATAGGATTTTCATAATGTAAAATAAACATTTGTAATAGAATATATTAAAGAGCCGCATGAAAGATCATGCGGCTTATTTATCATTACCCGTAAAAGCTTCTCAGCTTTTTTATTCATCAGAAGATGAAGAGGAGTCTTCCGGCGCTATAAGCTTATAGCCCTTTCCATGAATATTAATAATTTCAATATTAGGATCATCGCGGAGAAGTTTCCTCAGTTTGGTAATATATACGTCCATACTTCTTGCATTGAAATAATTATCGTCAATCCAGATAGATTTCAAGGCAAAGTTACGCTCAAGTATTTCGTTGACGTGTGAACAAAGAAGAGCAAGGAGCTCAGATTCTTTAGTAGTGAGTTTCTGAGTTTTATCATCTGAAATGAGCACTTGCTTCTGAGTGTCGAAAGTATATTTGCCTATTTTATAAAGAGTTATTTCTTTATCTTTCTTTCCTTTTACGCGACGCAAAATAGCGCCGATACGAAATACGAGTTCCTCCATTGAAAAAGGTTTGGTGATATAGTCGTCAGCACCAAGTTTAAATCCTTCCAGCACATCCTCTTTCAGTGCTTTGGCTGTAAGGAAGATAATAGGCACTTCGCTGTTTACATTCCTTATTTCCTGGGCAAGAGTGAACCCATCTTTTTTAGGCATCATCACATCAAGGACACACAAATCATATTTTCCTTTCAGAAAAGCCTTATAACCCTTTTCGCCATCGGGATAAAGGTCGGCATTAAAGCCTTTAGCCTGAAGGAACTCCCGGAGAAGCATTCCCAGATTCTCGTCATCCTCACAGAGTAGTATTTTCAGTTTTTCATCCATAATTATATTGTTTATATTTATTTCTTTTTAAATATATCGTTGTATTATTTTGCCAAAGGGAGAGTTATTATGAAAGTAGAGCCTTTGCCAATTTCGCTTTCGGCGGCAATAGAGCCTTCAAAGATTGTTACCATCTTCTTGACGTAGGCAAGACCCAGTCCGAACCCTTTTACATCATGACGGTTGCCCGTAGAGACGCGATAGAATTTCTCAAAAATCTTCTTAAGATCCTCTTTCTTGATGCCTATGCCGTTATCGCTCACCCTTATCTCAAGCATTTTTGAATCAATGTCTCTTGTGGTAATTGATAAGTTAGGCTCCGCCTCCTCTTTCATATATTTCACAGCGTTGTCAAGAAGATTATAGATGATATTTGTGAAGTGCATTTCATCTACGTTTACTTTCGCGTCGGCAGCTTCCGTATTGCATGAAATAGAGCCTCCATATTTCTCAACTTTAATCTTAAAAGTATGTGTTACGGTCTCCACTATCTGGTTGGCATCTACAACACTGAATTTCAGTCCGCTTCCTGAATTGTCATAAACTGACATCTGCAACACCTTTTCCACCTGGAAACGTAATCTCTTGGATTCGTCTGCAATCACCTGAGAAAGATGTTTGAGAGATGCCGGAGATTTAGTTACCGACTCATCGTTAAGCATCTGAGCTGCCAGGGAGATTGTAGATATTGGAGTCTTTAACTCATGAGTCATATTGTTGATAAAGTCAGTTTTCATTTCAGAAAGTTTTTTCTGTCGGAAAGCCAACAAAATCGTATAAAGGAACACCACAAGGAGAATGAGGGTGAAAGCAAGAGTTGGAATTATGAATCTAACCGAAGAGAAAATATAATTGCGCTTTGTGGGAAATTCTACGTTTAAGCGTAATTGTGAGTCGGTATTGGGGAAGAGCACCTGGGAATATATGCCTTTTTCAAGATGTTCATCATATCCGCCTGAGGCATATATTATTGCGTTCTTGGAGGTGGTAACCGCAAACTCAAATGGTACATCCAGACCATTATTTTCTAATTCTGAGGTAAGATAATTTCTCACAACCGTAGAATCTGCCCGTTCAAATACTGGTCTTGACCCCGCGTCCCTCAATATTGACAGAATCACCTCATTGAGAAGACCCTGCTGGTAAAGATATTGACTGCGGATAACTTCCTGCATATCTCTGTATCGAGATTCAAGATTACCTACGCTCTGAGTTTTTCCAATGTTCGGTGTTTTTTGGCGAGAGCGATCTGGTTCCGCAATTAAGGTGTAATTGGTGACGGTGCTGTCGTGATTTTCCACGCTGTAGCGAATATTGCTTTCTCCGGAGTTATGAAAACTACTTCCTTCATACAGGCTTGACTCTATAATATTCACGTCCTCCTCAAGAAAATGAAGAGTCTCCTTTCGTTCAAGAAAAGCAGAAGTGGATGAGAGTGATCTCATCACATTTTCTGAGAATTGGGCTTCACGCATCTTCACCATATTTTCAAGATACATAATCTGAAAATACAGAAGAGCGCCGAAAGTGAGCGACATAACTATCGTGAGCCACCAGATGATTGATTTTTTCATATTTCGGAGTAAGAAAAATAGATGGGATGAACCATCTTATAAAATTCGTTACATACATTTAACAAATTTAAACGGACTAAGTTTATTAAATAGGGGAGAAGTTGGCAAAAGTTTTTTAACACAAATAATTAAATTTAATAAATTATGC
>CAMWSM010000010.1 GCA_947176915.1 uncultured Porphyromonadaceae bacterium
GAGATGAAACGGATTGAAGCTCTCAATCGTAATGAAAAACATGATTGGTACTGATGAAGAAAGTAAAATCACAGTGTTACGCTGCTCCTTCAATGAAGCATTGGTGAAGACATACGGGATAGAGGAGCTGACTCAGTGCCATTGAAGACGAAAACGCTACTAAAAAATAAAATCAAAGGACGTATCAAAATTAAGATACATCCTTTTTTCGTAATGCTTGGGAGGGGATTGCTCCGCAATCCCGCTATGCAGTAAGATAGTAATCTTTATACTCAGTAAATTTGCCTGCGAAGCGGGATTGCGGAGCAATCCCCTCCCAAGCATTACGTCTCATTGATTTTATTTGCTACACCTTCTTTATGCCTCGAATGGGATTTATCAGCAATCCCGCTTCGTGAAACAAGCTATTCTTCTTTTTTATTTCTCAGAACTGAGACCTTTCCAAACGCCGGCACTAAGAAGCGCGCCTGCCATAGGAGCCACGATGAAAAGCCAAATCTGAGCTATCGGTGTGCAATTCCCCTCTATGCATGCAAAAATAGCCGGACCGATAGAACGAGCCGGGTTGACAGATGTACCCGTGATTGGAATACAGACAATGTGGACAAGCACGAGAGCCAGACCTATGGCAAGCCCCGCAAAAGCACCTGCACCCTTCTTGGAGTCAGTTGTGCCCAGCACCACAAGGACAAAGATGAAAGTAAAAATAAATTCGGCGACGAAAGCGGGAATAACATTTCCATCCGCGTATGAATTGGCACCATTGGTAGTTGTGTCATTGAAGATGGCAGATATATCGCCGCCGGTATTGACAAGGAAATATATCACCGCTGAAGCAATGATGGCTCCTATCACCTGAAAGACCATATAGCCGCAGGCTTCCTTCCCTCCCATTCTTCCGCTTGCCCATACGCCAAAGGTAATAGCCGGGTTGATGTGGCACCCTGAGATATTGCCTATCGTATAAGCCATAGCCACCACAGCCAAGCCAAAGGCAAAGGCAACTCCAAGTGTTGATACTCCGAATCCGGTTGTTCCGAGTCCGATGCCTGCGAATACTGCCGAGCCACAGCCCATCAGCGTGAGCACGAAGGTGCCCAACATTTCTGCCCAGTACTTTTTCATGTTTCGATATAGTTTAATGTGTTGTGGAATAAAATTAGATGATTTACAATCACCTATGTCAACTCAACGCTATATTTTACTTTTTATTTTATTGCCAAGGAAACTTAGGGCTTTTTTTACTGAAAAAATTGCTTTTTTTATTTTTTATTAATTTTCAATATTTTATTCTCCTTTCATGCTCACAAGGGTGATTGCAACAAGAGAGGGTGTACCAAAATTCTGATACACCCTCTCGGATACATTTACAAAAAGATTATAAATTGAAGTAATACGTCCCTGTTGAAAGAGGGGCATAAAAATTATAAGTATTGCCGTTAAAGAAATAACTTGTGTTGTATGCCGGCATGTCTATTCCCGGCATCCAGCTTTGAGTAAATGGGTTATAGGCTGACAAGACCGTCGCGTCATATTGTCCGTAACTGAAGGTGTAGCCTACGGTCATCGGGATATTGCGTAAATTTCCCATATTGTCATAACCTGTGGCAATCACGCTTACAGTGCCCTGATTGACGTAGCCGGGATTTATTACAGGTGCATTATTCCATCCCGGACCGGGACCTCCAAAGCCGGGACCCGGACCGGGTCCTCCCATACCCGGACCTCCCCCGCCTATTGGCGCAGGATTAAAACTGCCTCCGCTGCCGGGAGCCGGCAATGAATTCTGTGCGCTTGCCGCTATGCTCCCTATCCCTATAAGAATAGCCGCCGTAAGCATTCCTAATCCCTTTTTCAATCCTTTCTTATTTATAATTTTCATAATTTTTCCTTTTTATTTTACTATAAAACAATTATCTTTCCCGGTTAGATGTGTGAAATTCCGTTAAAATTTCGCTTTATTACTGTTTTTTATGCTTGCGGACTACAACTTATATTCTCTTCATCCCCTTAATTTCAACTATTTTTTTTAAATTTGCCGATTATTGTGCCTGCTGCCCCTCTGTCTCATTCGACAGTCGCCCTGGCTGCTCGCTTAACCCTCGGCGGGATGGCTATGTCTCCGCCCATAATTTATTATTTTTTATAATGGCTAAACAAGAAGACGTTTTCAAGACCATTGTTGCCCATGCTAAGGAATATGGGTTTGTGTTTCAATCAAGTGAAATCTACGACGGACTTTCTGCCGTGTATGATTACGGTCAGAATGGCGTAGAACTCAAAAACAACATCAAACGTTATTGGTGGGAAGCGATGACCATGCTCCACGACAACATCGTGGGTATTGATTCCGCTATTTTCATGCACCCCACAATTTGGAAAGCCTCCGGACACGTCGACGCTTTCAACGATCCTCTCATCGACAATAAGGACTCTAAGAAACGTTATAGGGCTGATGTGCTCATCGAAGACGAAATTGCTAAATTCGACGATAAAATCAATAAGGAAGTGGCTAAGGCAAAGAAGCGTTTCGGCGATTCTTTCGATGAAGCTATGTTCCGACAGACAAATCCTCGTGTGCTCGAGACTCAGAAGAAACGCGACGAGCTTCACGAACGCTTCTCTGTGGCTATGAATGCCAATGACCTCAATGATCTGCGCCAGATCATTCTGGATTATGAGATTGTTGATCCTATTTCCGGCACCCGCAACTGGACTGACGTGCGCCAGTTTAACCTTATGTTCAAGACAGAGATGGGTTCAACTGCCGATGGAGCAATGAATGTCTATCTTCGTCCTGAAACAGCTCAGGGCATTTTCGTCAACTATCTCAACGTTCAGAAGACGGGACGCATGCGCATTCCTTTCGGCATCGCTCAGATTGGCAAGGCTTTCCGCAATGAAATAGTTGCCCGTCAATTTATTTTCCGCATGCGTGAGTTCGAACAGATGGAGATGCAGTTCTTTGTGCGTCCCGGTGAAGAGCTGAAATGGTTCGATTTCTGGCGCCAGACACGTCTGCGCTGGCATAAGGCGCTGGGTCTTGGAGATCAGAAATATCGCTTCCACGACCACGAGAAACTTGCGCACTATGCCAATGCCGCCACTGATATTGAATTTGAGATGCCTTTCGGCTTCAAGGAGGTTGAGGGTATTCACTCCCGCACCAATTTCGACCTTTCACAGCACGAAAAATTCTCAGGCAAGAAAATTCAGTACTTTGATCCCGAACTCAACGAAAGCTATACTCCGTTCGTAATCGAAACCTCAATCGGAGTCGACCGCATGTTCCTCAGCGTGCTTTGCAGCTGCTATGAAGACCAGCCCCTTGAGGGAGGAGACCATCGTGTCGTGCTCCACTTCCCTGCTCCTCTCGCTCCTGTAAAATGCGCAGTCCTTCCGCTCGTCAAGAAGGACGGACTTCCCGAAAAGGCGCGCGAGATACAGCATAAACTCCGTTTTGATTTCACATGCCAGGTCGATGAGAAGGACTCCATCGGCAAGCGCTACCGCCGCCAGGACGCTATCGGAACTCCTTTCTGCATCACAGTGGATCATCAGACTCTCGAAGACAACACCGTAACACTGCGTCATCGCGATTCTATGGAGCAGGAGCGCGTGAATATCGACGATCTCGAGAAGATTCTTGCTGAAAAAGTAAGTCTTAACAGTCTTCTGCGCAAACTCCTCTAATTTTTCATATTGCAGTTCCGGCAATAATATTGCCGGAACTGCAAAATCACAATTTTTGCTTATGAATATTTTATTAAAGAAGATATTACTTGGCATCGTCCTCTTGATAGGTGCATCCTCTCTTTCTTCCTGCAATTATAACTCTTTGGTTGAAAAACAACAGGAAGTTGACCAAGCATGGGCACAGGTTGAAAACCAATATCAGAGACGTGCCGATCTTATTCCAAATCTTGTGAATACCGTAAAGGGATACTCCGCTCATGAAAGCGAGACTCTCATCAAAGTGACTGAGGCGCGTGCAAAAGCCACTTCAATCACAATCGATGCCGATAATCTGAATGAGGAAACGCTTGCCAAATTCCAGCAGGCGCAGAATGAACTCTCACAAGCTCTTAAATCGCTTCTCTCCGTTACTGAAGCTTATCCGGACTTGAAGGCTAACGAAAATTTCATGAATCTTCAGACTCAGCTTGAAGGAACGGAAAACCGTATCGCTACAGAGCGCATGCGCTACACGGAAGTGGTGAAAGACTATAATACGGCAATCAAAAAATTCCCGACTACCATCTATGCCGGTTGGTTCGGCTTCACTCCCAAGCCTCAGTTCAAAGCTGAAGCCGGTGCTGAGAAAGCTCCTGAAGTTAAGTTCTAATTTTTTCTATTTTAATATAATGGCGAAATTTTCAAGTCTTCTCGTTCTTCCCGTTGCCCTCACCCTTCTCTCCTCGTGTCTTAAAGATGATCCCGAGGTTACATACGCCGACTGGAAAACCGAGAATGAACAATACATAAATAATGCCGAAAATTCCGGTAAGTTCACTAAGATCACTCCGATTTGGGACAAGACCTCTTTTGTGCTTATCGATTGGATTCGCCGCGGAGATTCCCCAAATAAAATAAAGCCTCTCGACAATTCTACGGTAGACGTGGTTTATCTCCTGACAAATGTAAAAGGGGATACTCTCGACTCCTCTTACAGGCTCACCAATAACGGCGACAGCATTTATCGGGTGCGTCCCGGACAAACCTGCACCGGATTCCGCGTTGCCCTTACAAACATGAATATCGGCGATAGCATTGAAGCCGTAATGCCATACTACGCCGGCTACGGCGCTTCAGGCTATGGACGTATCCTTCCTTTTTCCACTCTGATTTTCCAAATCAAACTCGTTGACATTCCGGCTCTCGAAAAAGAACCATAGATCTAAACCATATATCATTATGAAACCACATTTAATCCTCGCCTCTCTCCTGCTTCCGGCGGCTCTGGGAGTGATGGCAGGTCCTCTCGTAATCCGTGATTTCAAGGCGTCACAGCCTATATCTTTCCCTCTCCCGGTAGTGGCGGATTCCGCGTCCAATCTCGGAAATGAGTTCAAGCCCTCTCTCCTCCTCTCTTCCCCTGACCCTGCTCTGCGTGCGCAACTTCAGAACTGGACCACCATGGTGCCTGACTCTGCCGGCAATCTGACTCTCGTCAAGGATGACAACAAGGCTCGTCTCCAGTCTTTTTCCGCCTCCATTCGTTCACCTCGATTTGCCAAGGGTAAACTGAAACTTCATTCATCTTCAATGGCGGATGTGCTTATGAATGGCAAGTCGGTTATCAAAAAAACTGCTTCTGACTCTATTCAGAAAGAAAAGGATGCTTCCATAACTTTAAATCCGGAAATAGACTATACCATTCAGATAAACGTTCTTTCCCTTCCGGATGATAAAGCCGCTCCGACTTTCCGCCTTGAGTTTATTCCTGATAAGGAGTTTGAGAATGTCCCTGTGGAATGTACCACAAATTCAAAGAAGCGCTTTACTCTTGACAACACATTCCTCGGAAAGCGCGTTACAAACACCGCTCTCTCCCCCAATGGCAAATATCTTCTAATAACTACCACAGAACGTCTCGACAAGGAGCACACCATCCGGGAAACCGTTCTGTTGAACACCGCAACGGGTGATACCATCAGCGCCAACGTGCCCTCATACGCTCAATGGATGCCGAAAGGATCAACTCTTTACTATACTCAGAAGATGAACAAGCGCTATGACGTGTTCACCCTCGATGTGCCCTCAATGAAGCGTAATCTCTTTGCAAAGGATTTGTCAACCAACAGCATACATTGGGCTCCCGACTGCAGTTTCTTCATCTATTCCGACAAAGTGAAAGGGAAAGAACCCGACGGGCCCCTCAAAAGCATGAGAGAGCCTGACGACCGCATCCCGGGCAATCGCGACAAGTGGTATCTGAGAATGTATGATCCAAAAAACAGAATCTCTATTCCCCTTACATACGGAGGTCCCAGCTCATCACTTTGCGCCATCGCTCCTGACAGTAAGAAAGTGCTGTTCGCATCCTCTAAGCGCACTCCATCAAAACACCCCTACCGACAGACCTCTCTGATCGAAATGGATCTTGCCACTTTGAAAACAGACACTCTCTATGTGGCTCCGGGTAGTATTGATGATGCCATATATTCTCCCGACGGCAAAAAATTATTTGTAACTGCCGGTCCGAATTTCTTCGGCAATGTAGGTGTTAATTCCGGCAAGCATCCCATAGCCAACGACTATGACATTCAAGGCTATATCTTCGACATAGCTTCTAAGTCCGTCAAAGGGGTTACACGAGATTTCGATCCCACAATGAACGGGGGCTATACCTGGAATGCAAAAGATGGAAAAATTTATTTCCGCGCTGAAGAGGGATTCTATACTCCCTTATATGTATTTGATCCCTCAAACGGCAAGTTTGATAAGATCACTACCGAACTTCCTTCCGTTGTGCGTTTCTCTATCGGTGAGGATGAAACGGAATGGATCGCCTATACTGCTCAGACTTTTACCAACACCGGAGCAGCTTATCTGCTGAATCTTAAGACAGGTGAGACCCGTCTTCTTTCCGATCCTCTTAAAGAATCGATCGACGGAGTGGAATTTGGCAAAGTGGAGCCTTGGACTTTCAAATCGAAGAAAGGCGATATTATAGACGGAATAATCTGCTATCCCCCTCAGTTTGATTCTTCAAAGAAATATCCTTTGATTGTATATTATTACGGAGGAACTTCTCCAAGCGCAGCCGGAATGTCTTCCCCTTATTCACCTCAGGTGCTTGCTTCACGCGATTATGTGGTGTATAATCTCAATCCCAGTGGCACCACAGGCTACGGTCAGGAATTTTCCGCACGCCACGTCAATGCGTGGGGCGACTATACGGCGGATGAGATTATCGAAGGCGTGAAAAAATTCTGTAAGGCGCATCCTTTTGTCAATGATAAGAAAATCGGTTGCATGGGAGCAAGCTACGGCGGATTCATGACTCAGTATCTTCTCACCAAAACCGACATTTTCGCAGCAGCCGTGAGTCATGCGGGCATATCAAACGTTACAAGCTACTGGGGAGAGGGCTATTGGGGATATTCCTACAATTCAGTGGCAGCTGCCAAATCTTATCCCTGGAGCAATCCCAAACTCTTCACGGAGCATGGCTCTCTCTTTAATGCCGATAAAATCCATACTCCCCTCCTGCTGCTTCACGGCACTGTCGACACCAATGTCCCCATCGGTGAGAGCATTCAGCTCTTTAACGCTCTCCGGATTCTTGACCGCGATGTGGAATTTATTACTGTTGAAGGAGAAAACCACATAATTGACGATTTCGAAAAGCGTACTCTCTGGCAAAATTCCATCATGGCTTGGTTTGCCAAGTGGCTTCAGGATGATCCGAGATGGTGGAACGAACTCTACGGCAAATAATATAGTTGATTAGACTATGATATGTAAAAATTTATTCAGATTGGCGGGAGCATACCTTTCGGGTATGCTCTTGCTCTCACTGTCTTCCTGTTCCGGATGTACGGAAACAGAACATACCGAAGGCATAACGGCTGAAATAACCGCCGCCCAGATGATGGGAAGAAATGATGCGCGTGTGTTTGTAAATCGCCATTGGAACGATTCTTCTGAACTGCGCTATCGTCTCGCCCTGATTCGCCATCAGAGCGACAGCCTGAAAAAAAGCCGCGGCATGGAGTTTGCCGCAGCATACGATTCTACTTTTATCTCTACAATTCGCGCCGTCAATCCTGATCTCGCATCAGTTGTTACGCGCCTCAACGCCAATCCCAAATAACGCGAAATCATATACAGTCGGATCCTCAGGCTTTAATGTGCGGAGCAGCTCTGTGAGTTGCTCCGTGCTTTTTCTGTCATTTGCCTTGCGGGTCAACAGACCGAGATTGCGGGAAATGTTCCCTACATGGACATCAAGAGGAATGAAAAGCTTACTTTTTGGTATTGACTTCCACACTCCCATATCTACTATCCCGTCGTCTCTTACAAGCCAGCGCAATGCCATATTGACCCGCTTCAATGCCGTCTGATCCAGATTTACAGGCAAACATTGGCTGCAGGTGGCTCCTCCATTCTCCTCGCTCATTATCTTCTGCATCTCCCCGACAAGTTTCCATGAGGGAAACGGATCCTCTCCGGCATTTATAGCCGAGGAAAAAGCGTCAAGGCTCCCGTATTCCTTAAAGATCCTGCGCAATCCTCTCAGGAAATATTGGAAATGACGGCCGAAAAAGGTACGGTGAAGATTCATGTCAGGATTCAAATCCTCATACCCCTCATCCATAACATATCTGTAAGGCTCATTCTCCATCAGATTAAGCATCCTTTCCGCATCACGGCATATCATCTTTCTGTTCCCCCACGCTATGATGGCTGAAAGAAACGCCACTGTCTCTATATCTTGCAATCGGTCAAACCGGCGTGGAAACTGAACCGGGTCCTGCTCTATAAAACTCACATTGTTTATTCGCTTCGCCTCGGCGTCAAGCAATTCCCTGACATCTGCCGGCACCTCTGTGATAATCTCGCTTTTACCCATGACTTATTTGTATTCTAACTTTACAGGTGCAGATTCACGATTCATCCGGTCGAGCGCAGTAACAAAGAAAGTCGAGCCTTTTATATCATCATCTCCCAACTTCACTCCATGCTGAGGAGTAAGGGCGATAATGGGGAGGGATTCACGAAGGTCAACCTCCTCTCCGGGATAAAATTGATACACTACATAGCGGATTGCATCCGTCTCCTTCTCTTTAGATGCTTGGGCAGGAGCATTCCATTTCAGGACTGTCTCTCCATTCTCCTTTTCTATCCTAAGTCCGTTTACAGGCTTAGGCTGGAGCGTCGGATCGCCGAATGCCGGAGGAAGGGCTATCGTGTTCTGATACTTATTGGCAAGAGAGTCTGCAACCCCTTTCAGATTTCCCGTCACCCAATATCCATGCCACCATACGTTTCCCTGCACATTGGGAAGCCGCCGGGAAATCCTCACCTTGGTGTCAAGTTCATTCTTATCATGGTTTCCGGGATCAGGAGTGTTCATTGTGCGCTGCACATCCTGCCCGATATATACATCCACTCCATGAGCGTTCTTGCTCCACCAGTCGGCAAGATGCCGGCTGGGAGCAGCCTTCATATCCAAAGTCCAGTATAATTGCGGGGCAAGATAATCCACCCAGCCATTCTTCGCCCATAGCAAGACATCGGCATAAAGATCATCATAATTCTGAAGTCCACTGCTCTCACTGCCCCGAGGGTCAGACCTCTTGTTCCTCCAGATTCCAAACGGACTGACTCCGAAACGAACCCACGGTTTAGTCTGCTTGATGGTGCCATATAATTGCTCTATCAGCATGTCGACATTCTTACGTCGCCAAGCCCGGCGGTCCATCCCATCGCCGAATTGCCAATAACTCGCATCATCATTCTCAAAACGTTTCCCGTTGGCAGGATAGGGATAGAAATAATCGTCGATATGTATTGCGTCAACATCATATCTGCTCACAATATCCTCAACCACTTCACAGATGAAATCTCTGTTCTCCTGATATGCCGGGTCAAAAAAAGTCTGTCCGTTGAATTTCACGAATCTTTGGGGCTCCTTATTGGCAAGATGATTAGCAGGAAGCAACTCCTTAGGATTTGAGGTTACCCGATAGGGATTAAGCCACGCATGAAATTCCATCCCTCTCTTGTGAGCCTCCTCTATGGCATATTCCATAGGATCCCAATCCTCGCTCGGGGCTTTTCCACGTTTTCCGGTAAGCCAGCATGTCCACGGCTCCAGTTTAGACTTATACATGGCATCCGCCGTAGGCCGAACCTGAAAAATCACGGCATTGCATCCGGCATCCTGTAGTTTCTGAAACTGGTCGCGGATATACTCCTTCTGTTGGTCAGTGGTCTTGCTTTGCCACTGCGTCTGACCTATGACGTGAAGCCACGCCCCTCGGAATTCCCTCTTAGGGTTCATACCCTCCGGAGTATGATACTCATTACTCCTGCGGTCAAGACCCGGAGGCATTTTTATTTCTCCACAAGAAATTGTCGGCATAATAAGCATCGCTGCCGCTGCCAAAATTTTTATATGTCTCAGCATGATTTTCTTAATACTTTCTACAAAAGTAAGACATTTCCGGGGGTGGAAGGCTTATCTTCCGGTTAAAAATATTTAAATTTTTACATATTCTCTTCTCGGCCTCTTATCGACTGCTTTTCATTAAAAAAACCATATTCTCATAATCACGAAATATAATTTGTATAAGTCAATATGAATTAGTATCTTTGTAACTGCTAAAATATAATGAGTTTTATGTATCAAGACAGCAATACTGATAATTTCTTAGCATTTTTAGATTCATTCACAATGACCACGCCGGAAGATGTGGCAATGAAACTTGCAACAGATTTCAGAAAACGACGTATAGAAAAAAATCTGACTCGTGAAGAGATTGCAAAAAGAGGAAAAGTGCCTTTAGCGAATGTTGCTCGCTTTGAACAGAGAGGCTTGATTTCATTAAAAAATCTTATTCAACTCGCAATTGCCCTCGATTATCTTGCAGAGATTTCAAATCTATTCTCCACCCCCAAATTCTCCACAATGGAAGAATTGACCCAAATCCATAAAAATACAGGTAAGAAAAAAGCCTACCCTCCCAAAAAATGAAACAAATTAAAAAACTCCGTGTAAAATATCATAATCAACCCGTCGGCACTCTGTCGTTTACTCCGGACAGTCGCTTGTGTGTATTTGAATATAGTCCTGAATGGATAGCTTCAGGATTCAGCATTTCCCCTCTGGAACTTCCTTTGCGTTCAGGCGTTTTTATAGCCAAGCCATTCCCATTTAAGGGGAATTTTGGAATTTTTGAGGATAGTCTTCCTGATGGATATGGCAGATACCTTCTTCGTAAAGCACTGCTTAAAGAAGGCATAAATGACAACTCCTTAACAGCTCTCGACAGATTGGCAATCGTTGGAGAGGGAGGCATGGGGGCGCTGACCTATTGTCCGGCTATTGAAGTAATTCGGGGAGAAGAAATTACCGATTTCGATTTTCTTCAAGAAAAGGCTTTGGAAGTTTTAAAGGAATATCAGGATAATGATGCCTACATGCTGCTTTACAATAGCGGTAACAGCGGTGGGGCTCGACCGAAAGCTGTTTTTAAGGATGACGATGGCCATTGGTTGATAAAATTTCGTCATACGTATGACCCCAAAAATATAGGAAAAATAGAGAGACTCGCACCTGCCTACGATCTGACTCTATGCGAAAATGGTTTCAACGGTCAGCATGCCACATCCGTTAACGGCACCGGTTATCCCACATTAAAAGATTTCATTGAAGTGGGAACAAAAATAAAAATTCCCTCCGCCAAATGCCGTTCAATAATAGACGAAGTATACACAACCTGTGCCCCACTCCGCCGCTATCCTCTCACTCTTTAACCAAAGCTCACCACCTCCACTTCCTCATCCACATCCTGTCGGTCCCGGTATGCCTCCTCCCGGACACGGTCCTGCCATGAATGGCGTTGTCCCCGTCTTCATGTATCCGCGTGCATTCTATTGGCCTAATTATACCACAGTGACACAATGGGTTCCCACCCTATATAAAGAGGTTTTCCTTTCTTTCGGAGATTTTATGTGAATTATAGCCCATATAATGAGAAATCTATTTACAAGCATTGTAATTTTTTGTAACTTTTTATTCTACCGGTGTAAAAATCTCAGAATTTTTATCTAAATTTGGAGTCGCATATCGCCCGCAGATGCTCCGCATGCCGATTCTTAAAAATGTTCAGGAACTGTGGAATCTCGACATGCAGTCAGACTCAGGATTACTCTAAAAGTCCATATTGGTGCAGATTTGATGCGCCGGGATTTGAGGACGTGAACTTCGTCTGCGTGTGGGGCGCAAGAAATAATCTCCCTATAAAAGATATAGAAAAAATAATCAACCATAATAATAACTTAAGCGCATGAAAAAAATTCTACTCATGTTGTTGGGTGTACTCCTGGCACTCCCGGTTGTGGCCCGTGACTTCACCTACACCTACGAAGGGCAGACCCTGACCTACACCGTCATCGACGAAGATGCCAAGACCTGCATGACCAAAGCCGGAACTTATTTCGAATACACCCAAATTCATAAAGCCGGCAATCAAGTGTCGGGTGATCTCGTGATTCCTTCAAAAGTCACTGATGGCGAGGTAATTTACACTGTCACTTCGCTCGGCGAGTATGCCTTCAGTAATCGCAGCGGTCTGACCTCTGTCACTATCCCCTCCAGTGTCACCACCATCGGCAAGGAGGCCTTTTGGTGGTGCAGCGGTCTGAAAAAAGCTGAATTTGCAAGCGTTGAAGTACTGTGTAAGATAGATTTTAACGATGAGGTCTCAAATCCGTTATATTATGCACACAACCTGTATATTAACGGCGAAGAAATAACTGATTTAGTCATACCCAAGGGAGTGACTTTGATCGGCAATTGTGCCTTCAGTGGTTGTAGCGGACTGACATCGGTCACTATCCCCTCCAGTGTCACCACCATCGGTCATTCTGCCTTCGTTAATTGCAGCGGTCTGACATCGGTGACAATTCCGGAAGGAGTGACTTCGATCGGCAATTCTGTATTCAGTAGTTGCAGCGGTCTGACATCGGTCTCTATCCCCTCCAGTGTCACCACCATCGGTCGTTCTGCCTTTTGGGATTGCCTCGGTCTGGAAAAAGCTGAATTTGCAAGCGTTGAAGCACTGTGTAAGATAGATTTTTCTACCGATTTTTCAAATCCGTTATATTATGCACACAACCTATCTATTAATGGTGAAGAAATAAAAGATTTAGTTATACCCGCGGGAGTGACTTCGATCGGTGATTGTGCTTTCCAAGGTTGCAGCGGTCTGACCTCTGTAACTATCCCCTCCAGTGTCACCACCATCGGCGAGGATGCCTTCAGGGATTGCAGCGGTCTGGAAAAAGCTGAATTTGCAAGCGTTGAAGCACTGTGTAAGATAGATTTTAAAGACACTTCTTCAAATCCGTTATATTGTGCCCACAACCTGTATATTAACGGCAAAAAAATAACTGATTTAGTCATACCCGCGGGAGTGACTTCGATCGGCAATTCTGTATTCAGTGGCTGCAGCGGTCTGACATCGGTCACTATCCCTCCCAGTGTCACCACCATCGGTCGTTCTGCCTTCTTTTATTGCCGCGGTCTGAAATCGGTGACAATTCCGGAAGGAGTGACTTCGATCGGTAGTAGAGCCTTCGAAAATTGCAGCGGTCTGACATCTGTATATTACGGAGCTGACAAACCGATTAATGCGAATGCCGATATTTTTAGCCAGGAGACTTATAAAAAAGCAATTCTTTATATGTCGGAAGATGGAGTAGTCTTCAGTAGATTAGATCCGTGGAAAAACTTCAGGAATATCGAAGAATACGACTTCTCTACCGGCATTGACGATGTCATCACCGATTTCAACGAGAACGCTCCCTACGAAATCTATAACATCAATGGCGTAAAAGCCGGCGATAACATCAATGCCCTCTCCCCCGGCCTCTACATCATCCGTCAGGGCAAGACGGTAAAGAAAATCATGGTGAAATAATCCTGTCTCTGTCTATCCATCAGGCCTTGAGCCTGTGAATCCAATAACAATCGGGTGTGCCACGTCAACCGACGTAAGGCATACCCGATTTTCATTTCCGATGAGACTGAGGTCATCACATTATTTCGTCCGATAATACAGCGAATTATGGCGGGCGTGGTGACTAATGCAGTGCCCCGGAAGGGTGTGGATGATTTCTTTCTGACTATACAAATAACAACAACGAATTAACTCAATTTAACAAAGTAGTTTTATTCAGAAACACACAGTAGAATCATTCAGAAACACACAGTAGAATCATTCAAAAACACATAACCATTTGCAGATATGAGTTTTTTTCAATAACATTGCCGTTGATTATGAAAGAGGTAAAATATCTGAATAGAATCGCTGACAAGTCTCTTGAATTGAGGTTGGAGGCTTTCGGTGCGGTACAGGTTGCCAGCCCCAAGTGGTGTGGCAAGACAACTACGGCAGAGCGTCGGGCAGAAAGCGTCATAAAAATGCAGGATCCGGATGACAGAGCCTTTTTCAAGGGCAATCAAAGAAACTGTTCGGGAAAGCCCCTTTCAGTTTCTTCCCTTCGAAATATACATTCCAGGTGTCCTTCGCATAACCATCTTTCAAAACCTGAAAACTGTTGACACTTGCATCCTTTATCTTCTTTCCGTCAAAATATACGTTCCAAGTGTCGGCAGCATATCCCCACCCTAATGACTTGAAGGAATTTGCAGAAGCTCCCTTTATCTTCTCTCCACGGAAATATGCTTCCCATGTATCTTTGGCATACCCGTTCCCCAATATTTCAAAATTAATCGTGCTCGCCCCTTTCACCTCCTTATCGCCATAATACACCGTCATCCCGGAAATACGATAATTAATTCTACTCCCACACTCCCTGTCCTGACAGTGATGGTGTTTCCCTTCATGACAATTCCTGTCGTGCGCTCCCGTAGGAACTGCAACGACCGCCAACAATAAACTAAAAATCAATACTATCCTTCTCATAACAACTTATAATTGTTCTTCAATTATCCATTCGTCAAGCGTTCTTGTATCGGTGGAAAAGGTGGCTCCTATCAGAATTTTCTTACGGTTATCAATTCTCAGTCGCTCTGCATATCCCTTCTCCTTGATCTGTTGAAGGGCATCTTGTGCATTGCCGTTAATCTTAAATTCAAATATATAAACGTTAGCAGCTGTTTCTATCTGCATATCACATCTCCCTCGGCTTGAATGAACTTCCGTTCTAACAGCCAAGCCAAGCATCTTACAGACAATCGCCATCATATTCTGAAAATGAATCTCCTTGTTCATCTCCGCTTCAGAGTCGGTGTCAGCGAAAAGACTCTGAAGACGCACCATAAATCTTTCTGCCTCTCCACTGTTGACCTCTTCCAGAAATTTAAAAAGATCAAAACTTGGACGTCCTCCATATCCACTAAAGAAATAGTCAGCTAAAGATTCCCAAAAACCCTCATACACTTCACGATTCGGAAAACCAAGCTTGTATTGCCTGCTTAAACCATCATATCCCTTTATCGTCAGATAGCCGGATTGATAAAGCAAGGGTACAAAATCCCTGCTCACCTCAGAAATATCACTCAAAGAGGATTCCCTACGCCATTCCCCTTCCAAATCCGACAGAATGAAGCCGTAGCGCTTTATCAGATTTATTAAATAAGATGGAGAGCCACTGGCAAACCAATATGATTTAATCTCCTCACTGTCAAATGCGTTCAGCACACTGAAAGGATTATATATATTTTCCCCCGTCCTTGCAAAGTGATAACCGTCATACCACCTCTTAAATTCCTTCCAAACCTCATCTTTGCTAATAACAGAAACTGCTGAAAATTCCTCTACAGATTTTACAAAATCTCGCCGAAATTCACTTTCACTTATACCGCAAATCCCATTATATTTCGGGAGCATGGAAATATCCTTTAGATTATTCAGTCCACTGAAAATCGAAACCTTCCCAAATTTTGTAACCCCGGTCAACATAGCAAAACGGATATATTCATCGCTCGCTTTAAGCACGGAATAGAATCCCCGTAATTCCCCCTTTATTTGTTCATGCAGTGTTTCATCATGCAGGCAGTCAAGGAGCGGTTTATCATATTCATCTATCAGGATTACAACTTTCCTTCCTGTAATCTCTACCGCCTGACGTATAAGATTCATAAATCTTTCTGCCTCATTCCCATCTTCTGCAGACAGGGCATATCTTCTCTCTATTTCTCTCAGACACCCGTTCAAGCGATCTTTAAGCCGAGTCACATCGTTAAAGTATCCCGGACTCAAATCAAAACGAAATACAGGATAGGAAAGCCATTCTTTCTCTGTACGGGATATTTCAAGACCCTTAAAAAGCTCCCTCTCACCTTTAAAATAGGCTTCAAGAGTTGACATAAAAAGACTTTTCCCGAATCGTCGAGGACGATTAAGAAATATATACTTGGAATCATTAATCAAATCAGGAATATAACCGGTTTTATCAACATAGAGATTATTATCCTCCCTTATTTTCCTGAAAGTTTGTATTCCTACAGGATATTTTATAGTCTTTGCCATTGCGTGAGGGTTTTATGAGTGCAAATATAATCAAATATCATTCACCAACAAAACAAAAAATTATATATACCATAGCTTTACGATCTCTTTTACAGTTCGCTCAACATTCCTCTTGGCATTGACAGGATTCATAGCTTCCGATAAACTGACCGGACCATTCACTATGGGGAAGATTGCCGTGAAGCCGCTTTTTTCCAAATCATTCAAATCCTCGTCTCTTATCATACCCCCAATAGCTACAACAGGAACACCGGCTTTTTCCGCACGATTTAACACCCCCAACGGTGCTTTACCTGAGAGTGTCTGCCTGTCAAGACACCCCTCCCCGGTTATAACCAGGTCTGCCCCCTCAACCAAACTGTCAAATTTTATTCCGTCAAGCAACAGTTCTACTCCGCTTTTCAAAGAGGCGTCTAAAAATGCACGGAATGCAAAACCCATCCCTCCGGCAGCGCCTGCCCCGGATTCTTCTGAATAATCCTTTCCGGCATATTTCCTGACAATCTCTGAAAAATGACAAAAACCTTCCTCAAGAATCTCAACACTTTTCTCATCCGCTCCCTTTTGAGGACCAAACACCCGGCTTGCTCCTCTTTCTCCAAGCAAAGGATTATCTACATCGCAAGCCACCGTGAAGCGAGAATCCCTTAGCTCTTCCGCAACCCCGGAGTCATCTATTCGCGCAATTCCGGCTAACTCCTTTCCACCTCTGCCAATCTCCTCCCCTTTTTCATCTATAAATCGGAAACCTAATGCCTGCAGCATTCCGATCCCCCCGTCGTTTGTTGCACTCCCTCCTATCCCTATCATAAATTCCCTGCATCCCTGACGAATAGCGTCCATTATTATCTGACCCGTTCCGTAACTGCTCGTCTTCAACGGGTCTCTAAGAGAGGATGGAATTAGGGTCAAGCCGCTTGCCTCTGCCATTTCTATGACTGCAAGATGATCGCTAATGCCATATTTTGCTATAACCTTGTCCCCTAACGGACCCTCTACCTCGCAATATCTAAATTCCCCTCCTCGTTGTTTTACAATTGCATTTACCGTGCCCTCTCCCCCATCAGCTATCGCTACAATCTTTACCTCAGCCTCCGGAAAAACTGAATGCACTCCACGCTTTGCCGCCTCCCCTATCTCTCCGCTTCCTAATGAGCCCTTAAAGGAATCACAAGCAATCACTATCTTCATATTTTCCAAATATTTACCTGATTATTAGAAAGTCTCTGCCTCATCTTTTCTTCCATCATTCTTTTAATAACAGTTAATTCTATAATCTATTAGAATTGGAAACTATAAAGAAGCCCGCATTTTACTTTCTTAGTCATATCTTTCTCCATTTTTGTTGCACAAAAATAATCTATTTTTTGTAATTTTGCGCCAAATTTAAAAATTCTCTTTTATCATGAGCGAATTAGCTACTAAATACAATCCCGCTGAAGTGGAAGACAAATGGTATGCCTATTGGATGGAACATGGGCTTTTCCACTCTGAACCGGACAATCGAGAACCTTTTTGCATCGTTATCCCGCCGCCAAATGTAACCGGCGTGCTCCACATGGGACACATGCTTAATAATACTATACAGGATATCCTGACACGCCGCGCGCGCATGCAGGGCAAGAATGCACTGTGGGTGCCCGGCACTGACCATGCCGCAATCTCAACGGAAGCAAAAGTCGTGGCTAAACTCGCTCAGGATGGCATAAAGAAAACAGATCTCTCCCGCGAGGAATTTCTGGACCATGCCTGGGACTGGACTCACAAATATGGCGGCATAATCCTTCAGCAGCTCCGCAAGCTCGGCGCTTCCTGCGACTGGGAACGCACCGCCTTCACCATGGATGAGACACGCTCAAAGAGCGTGATTCGCGTTTTCTGCGAACTTTTCAACCGCGGTCTCATCTATCGTGGCGTCCGTATGGTAAACTGGGACCCCAAAGCCCTTACCGCTCTATCAGATGAAGAGGTGATCTATAAGGAGGAGCAAAGTAAGCTCTTCTACCTGCGATATATGGTGGAAGGCGAAGAGGGAAAATATATCATCGTTGCCACAACCCGTCCGGAAACTATCCTCGGCGACTCCGCAGTGTGTGTCAATCCTAACGATGAAAGATATACATGGCTTAAAGGCAAACGTGTTATAGTGCCTCTTGTGGGTCGTTCCGTCCCAATCATCATGGATGATTATGTGGAGATGGATTTCGGAACGGGATGCCTTAAAGTGACTCCCGCTCATGATGTCAACGACTATATGCTCGGCGATAAATACGGTCTTGAATCAATCGACATTTTCAACGACAACGGCACCATCTCAGAAGCCGGAGGAATGTATGTCGGCATGGATCGTTTCGATGTTCGCAAGCAGATTATGGTGGATCTTGACGCTGCTGGTCTTGTCGAGAAGGTGGAGGATTACGTAAACAAGGTAGGTCATTCGGAACGTACTGACGCTGTAATTGAGCCCAAACTCTCCATGCAGTGGTTCGTCAAGATGCAGGATCTTGCCGTGCCGGCTCTCGAAGCTGTGGAATCAGACAATATCAAGTTTGTGCCCACAAAATACAAAAACACCTACCGCTACTGGATGTCAAACATCAAGGACTGGTGTATTTCACGCCAGCTATGGTGGGGACATCAGATTCCGGCATGGTACCTTCCCACCGGAGGATATGTTGTAGCTGAGACCGAAGAAGAAGCTCTCCTTAAAGCCATTGAGAAAACCGGCAATCCCGAACTTACCCTCGCCGACCTTAAGCGAGATCCTGACTGCCTTGACACTTGGTTCTCTTCCTGGCTATGGCCCATTTCTCTCTTCAACGGCATCCTTGAGCCGGACAATAAGGAGTTTAAGTATTACTATCCCACCACCGACCTTGTTACAGCACCGGATATTATATTCTTCTGGGTGGCGCGTATGATTATCGCCGGCTATGCCTTCTGCGACAATAAGCCCTTCAACAACGTCTATTTTACAGGCATCGTTCGTGATAAGATTGGCAGAAAGATGTCGAAGTCTCTCGGAAACTCCCCCGATCCTCTTGAACTGATCGACAAATTTGGTGCAGATGGTGTCCGTATGGGAATAATGCTTGCTGCTCCTGCCGGACATGACATAATGTATGATGACTCTCTCTGCGAGCAAGGACGTAATTTCTGTAATAAGATATGGAATGCTTTCCGCCTCGTAAAAGGCTGGGAAGTAGATCATGAAAAGCCACAGCCGGAAGCTTCACGCAGAGGTGTCGAGTGGTTTGACGCTGTCCTCAATAATTGTCTTGCCGAAGTGGAGGATCTCATGTCGAAATTCCGTATCTCCGAGGCTTTGATGGCAATCTACAAACTGTTCTGGGATGAGTTCTCTTCCTGGTATCTTGAAGTCATTAAACCTGCTTATGGCGCTCCAATGGATGGAGAGACCTACGATGCCACCCTGCGCTTCTTCGATACTCTCCTCCGTCTGCTCCACCCCTTCATGCCATTTATTACAGAAGAACTTTGGCAACACCTCTACGAACGTAAAGATGGCGAGAGCATCATGACTTCCCAACTTCCGGAGGCCGGACATTATGACGACGCAATAATCAACAGATTCGATATCCTCAAGCAAGTGATTGCCGGAATCCGCACTGTCCGCAAACAGAAACAGATTCCTCAGCGCGATGCTCTCAGCCTGCTGATTAAGGGTGAGCACAATTCCTCTCTTGACAGTATTCTGGAGAAGATGGGCAACCTTGATTCCATCAAACTTGTGGATGAGAAACCGGCAGCGGCTGCCTCCTTCATCGTTGACAAGACTGAGTACTGCATCCCCGTAACTGCAAATATCAACATTGAAGAGGAACTCAAAAAACTGAATGCCGATCTGGAATATCAGGAGAAATTCCTTGACTCCGTGCGCAAGAAACTTTCCAATGAGAAATTCGTGGCAAATGCGCCGGAGAAAGTAGTAGCTCTTGAACGCAAAAAAGAATCAGACGCTCTCCAGAAAATCGAAGCTATAAAAGCAGCGATCGCTGCACTCGCCTAAAACGGCTGCCAATAGCCGGGTCAGTCCCCCTGACCCGGCTATTTTTTTATACAACAAAAGCGCCGGGATACTTCGCGTATACCGGCACCGTAATATTCATGATGAAAGGTAGTTAGTATATGATATAATAACGACCTTTTCAGTCATTCATATTTTTACCTAACATTATTTTACACCGCTAAATTAACTAAAATTTTTTAATCATAAACTATATTTCCGTTTTTTTTTATCAAAAAATTGCATTTTTTTGATTTTTCATCAAACCATTCCCCCTTTTTCATGTTATAATATCAGAAAATCGTTTCATGATGTTAGGTTAGTTTGAAAAAGAATTAAGAAACGCGGTCGATGGGAATCGGGCGCGTTTTTGCTATTTTTTCTCCGTAAAAGAAAATGCTAATTTTTTGAAAAAAATTTTTCTCTCCCATCAAACCTTTTTTGATCTTTCATGTTATATAGGTATAAAACGTTTCATGATGTTAGGTTAGTTTGAAAAAAGAATTAAGAAACGCGGTCGATGGGAATCGATCGCGTTTCTGTTTTATATGGGTTTTAGGAATTTTATCCGAAAAAGAAATAAGCCACTACCACTGCCGCTACCGCTCCTGTCAGATCGGCAAGAAGAGCATATCCTGCTGCATATCGTGTTTTCATCACGCCCACGCTCCCGAAGTAGACGGCAAGAATATAAAAGGTGGTGTCTGTTGAACCTCTCACCGCTGCAGCCACACGGCTCACAAAGGCATCCGCGCCATTCTCTTTCATCACATCAAGCATCATCGCACAAGATCCGCTTCCACTCAATGGTTTCATCAGCATAGTCGGCAACGCTCCGACCCAGCGCGTATCAAGTCCGAGAGCTCCAATCCCGGTTTCCACCCATCCCGTGAAAGCATCAAGCGCCCCGGAAGCCCTGAACATGCCGATTGCCACCAAGATTGCCACCAAGTAAGGAATTATCATCACTGCCGTCTTGAATCCCTCCTTTGCTCCCTCTATGAAGGTGTCGTAAACATTGATTCTTTTTCTAACCCCGGAAATAATAAAGGCGATTATCACACAGAAGAGAATTACATTGGCTGCGAAGGTGGAATACAATTCCATCTTATCTGCCGGCAATCGCGAAAAGAGCCAGACCACCAAAGCCACTGCTCCCCCTATTCCGGCAAGCCAACTCCATAACACACCATCCATCTTTATTCGCTGTTTTATACACAGCGCCACAAGTCCTACTATTGTGGCTATTGCGGTGGCTATCAATATGGGGATAAAAATATCAGTTGGATTGGCTGCACCCCCCTGCGCCCTATACATCATTATGCTTATGGGTATAAGGCACAGTCCCGAGGAATTGAGCACAAGAAACATTATCATCGCATCCGTAGCAGTATCTTTCTCCTTATTCAGACTTTGCATCTCCTGCATGGCACGCAATCCCATTGGAGTAGCCGCATTATCAAGACCAAGCATATTTGCCGATATGTTCATAAATATCGCTCCCATTGCCGGATGTCCTTTCGGTATTCCCGGAAATAAGCGTGAGAAAAAGGGACTTATCAATCTGCCGAAAAACTCTATGACTCCTCCTCTTTCACCTATTTTCATAATCCCGAGCCACAGGGTCAGGACACCGGTCAGCCCCAGGGAGATCTCAAAAGCAAATGCCGCCTGGCTGAAAGAGGAGTTCATTATATCACTCCAGACGGCGAGGTCGCCATAAAATATGGTGCGCCCCGCCGCCATGAGGAATGCGATTGCAAAAAATGCAATCCAGATCCAGTTTAATACCATCTGTCGACTTAATTACTTCTTGAATCGTAACGCCTGCTCCTTTATCAGATTTTCATCTGAAAAATAATTTATCTTCATGGCAGCCCTGACTTCTTCAAGGGTTCTTGCTGCCACTTCACGCGCACGCTCGGAGCCTTCCTTCAGAATACGGTAAACCATAGGGATATCCTGTTCAAACTCTTTTCTGCGTTCCCTGATTGGAGCAAGGGTCTCCTCAAGGACACTGTTCAAAAGTTTCTTCACCGTGCCGTCTCCAACTCCGCCTCGCGTATAGTGAGCTTTCAAAGCATCCAGATTCTCATAATCCGGAAGATAACGGCGTATATGCTCGTCATTGGAGAAAGCATCCAGATATATGAACGGACAATTACCCTCAAGATGTCCCGGAGAGTCGATTGTAAGATGCTCCGGGTCAGTATACATGCTGTTCACCTTCTTCTTGACCTCTTTAGGAGTATCGCTAAGATAGATGCAGTTGCCGAGTGATTTGCTCATCTTGGCTTTTCCGTCAGTGCCGGGAAGACGCATGCACGCCGCATTGTCCGGAAGAAGAATCTCGGGTTCCACAAGTGTGGGCCCGTAAATGTGATTGAAACGATTCACGATTTCCCTTGTCAACTCAATCATTGGAGCCTGATCCTCTCCGACTGGCACGGTGGTGGCTTTAAAAGCTGTAATGTCGGATGCCTGACTTACCGGATAGCAGAAAAAGCCTACCGGAATTGACTGCTCGAAATTCCTCATCTTTATCTCTGTTTTCACTGTGGGATTTCGTTGCACACGGCTCACTGTTACAAGATTCATGTAGTAGAACGCCAATTCACAAAGTTCAGGCACCTGACTCTGGATAAAGATTGTGGATTTCGCAGGATCTATTCCCACTGAAAGATAATCAAGCGCCACCTCTATTATATTTTGGCGAACTTTCTCCGGATTATCTGCATTATCTGTCAATGCCTGAGCATCAGCTATCATTATGAAGATTTTGTCAAACTCTCCGGAATTTTGCAATTCCACTCTTCTTTTCAGCGAACCGACATAATGCCCGAGATGAAGTTTTCCGGTAGGGCGGTCCCCCGTAAGGATTATCTTTTCCATTTTTATCTTATTTTTATTTAATTTCTTCAGATTAATGCAAGGTGGCAGCGGAAAATTTCCCAATTATTTATCTTCCTTGCTTTAATATGCAAAGTTAATAAATAATTATTGAATCTTCGGCATCTCTCAAAAAAACCATCTCCTATCTTTGAAGAATACTGAAAAGTTAGAAGCAGTTTTCATATATAAAAAATATATATTAATTTTACTGAAAAATTCAATGATGCTTAAAGAAGAAATAGATGGTCTTGCCGATCGAGTGATAAATTCCGGTGAAGGAGTAAGTCGTGAGGAGGCTTTGAATCTGATGAAGGTCAGCGATCTCAAAGCCCTGTGCGACGCTGCCGATCGGATTTGCAAAGCCTTTCATTCCAATAGATTTGACTCATTTCACAGGGGGAATCAATGGCGCAATAATGGGCGACATGCTGACAACTGTCGGAAACACAGTCAAGGAAGACCTTGATATGCTCCGCAAACTCAATCTTGAAATAGATGGTTAACAAATATTTTATCTTTGCATTTGCCTTTCTCCTGGCATCATATAAAGGGAGTGAGAGTTTGGCCCTCTCTCGCTCCCCGCTATCCGCTCAACAGAATCAGACTCTGCAAAAACCCCTAAAGGAATTACCGGATACAGCCTTCTCACAAGATCTGGAAGAGATGGTGCTTACCCAAAAGAAAAAGGGGACTATAAAAACTTTTGGAGTCGAAAATAATTTCCTGATTAATCAGACGGAGCTTTGCCGGGCTGCCTGCTGCAATTTAGGAGAAAGTTTCACGACTTCTCCTTCCGTAGACGTAAGTTATTCCGATGCCGCCACCGGAGCTCGTCAGATCAAACTTCTCGGACTTAACGGCACATACGTACAGATGCTTACAGAGTCGATGCCTGCTTTTCGGGGAGCTGCCTCTCCATACGGCTTCAGATATGTGCCCGGTCCCTGGATGAAGAATATATCGGTTTCTAAAGGGAGCAGCACTGTCAAAAACGGTTATGAATCAATAACGGGCCAGATCAACATAGAGTATCTTAAGCCTCAGGATGAACAGGGGTTCACGGCTAATGCCTATTTTGATTCCGATCTGAAACTTGAGCTGAATGCTGAGGGTAATATTCACATCAAGGAGGGGTTGACAACGGAATTGCTTGCTCACTTCGAAGACCGTTTCGGAGTTCATGATGGAAACGAAGATGGTTTTGCGGATATGCCTGCCATACGTCAGATAAACCTTAATAACCGTTGGCAATGGCGTACGGGAAGATATATTTTTCATGGAGGACTCTCTTTGATTAATGAAAAGAGTAAAGCCGGGCAAATTTCATCTCATAATCATTCAGGTTCGGACCAAACAGATCCATTCCTGATAAATCTCTCCACCCTCCGATATGAAGGATACATGAAACATGCCTATATTTTTGATCCTGATCGCAACGGAAATCTGGCATTTATAGGAACTCTCAATATGCACCGTCTTGATGCCTCTTTCGGAAGGAAAGGCTACGATGTAAATGAGAAAGGAGCTTACGCTCAGCTGATGTATGAGACTGACTTAGGAGAACTGCATAATCTCTCTGCAGGTCTCAGCTTTAATTATGACTATCTCGGGCAAAACGTGAAGACAAATCATAACCCTGATGAAGCCCCTGAGAATATCAGAGAAAGTGAAGCGGTTGCCGGTGCTTATGCCCAATATACTTTCACACATAGCGAGAAGCTTATTCTTATGGCAGGGTTTCGGGGAGATTACAGCAGTAGATATAAATGGTTTGCAACTCCGAGATTCAACGTCAAATATACTCCGATCGAATTTCATAACTTCCGAATATCCATAGGGAAAGGATACCGTACTGTTCACCCTTGGGCTGAATATAATAATCTTCTTGCTTCCGGGAGAACAATGATAGTGGAACAACTGAAACAGGAAGAAGCATGGAACTATGGAATATCTGCTGATTTTACGAAATACTTCGGTAGTCATAAAATGATTTTTAATGTCGAATACTTCTACACTCATTTTAAATCACAAGCGGTTGTCGACTACGACACTCCCGGAGTTCTTACGATCTCTCAGTTGAACGGTAAGTCATATTCTCACACCCTACAGGCGGATCTCACATGGGAATCCCCGTTCGGACTTTCTCTCACAGGAGCCTACAGGCTCAATGATGTTAAATCAACATACTCCGGAGAGCTCCTTGAAAAACCCCTTACCAACCGTTATAAGGCACTAATCACCGCTTCCTATTCAACACCTCTGGAATTATGGCAATTTGATATAACATTCCAGATGAATGGCGGCGGAAGGCTGCCGACACCTTACGAATTACCGGATGGAAATATGAGTTGGGGCCCCCGGTTCAAAGCGTTTCCACAACTGAATTTACAGGTTACCCGTTGGTTCCGAAATTTTTCCATCTATGCCGGGGGTGAGAATCTAACGAATTTCAAACAAAAGAACCCTGTAGTATGGAGCAGTGACCCTTGGACCCCCTATTTTGATCCTACCACTGTGTGGGCACCTATCCACGGAGCAATGGCTTATATAGGGATTCGACTCAACTTCGGACGACTTTAACGGTTACCGTTCAGATAACATCAATAATTTAAATATCATATAATTCCTCAAAAATGAAAAAGAAATTTTTACTCTCGTTAGCGTGTATGTTCGTCCTGACATGCACCGCCAAAGATCTGAAAACTCTGCGTGTAACGACTCAACCTCCTATGACATGTGTCAACTGCGAAAATAAAATAAAGAAGAATATCCGCTTTGAAAAAGGGGTTAAAGAGATTTCCACCGATCTTAAGGGTCAGGTTGTAACTATCATTTATGATGCGGATAAGACCGACACCGATAAGATAGTAAAGGCTTTCGATAAAATAAAATATAAGGTAACTGTGCTCAAAGAACAGGCACCTGACGAATGCGGCACTAAAGAGGAAAACTGAACCGAAATATTTCCATAAACCATTTCTCGCCCTTATTTGTTATAATTTTTAGCAAATTAAGTTAAAATGAAATCAAGACTTTTCAATAAATGGGGAGCAAGGCTCCTGCTTTTCGGATTACTCCTAACAGCCGCACCTGCCTTATGCACTGTCCAGGATGCTTCTGAGATGCCGGCGACTCCCCTTTCCCTTCCTGCCGCTCAAGAAAATTCTAATGAAAAATTGATAAAAAAAGTATTGTTCATTGGAGATTCAATGACCGGCTGGATGGCTGAACGATTCAATGCTTATGCCGATAATAATGATTTTGAGGTGGCTACTATTGTCTGGGATGGCTCAACTATCTCCAAGTGGGCAAACTCTCCAAATCTTAATAAAATTATTGCCGAGCAAAAACCCGATGCAATAATCCTCAGCTTAGGCATGAACGAGCTTTTCGAACGTAATCCGGAGGCCCAACTTTCCAAATCTATAGAAAAACTGAAAGACGCGATAGGCGACACTCCTTTCCTTTGGATAGGTCCACCCTCTTGGCCGGGTCATTCAGAAGGTGAAACTCTGAACACCTGGCTGGCAGAACAACTCGGAGATAAAAACTTCTTCCGTAGTTTCGATCTCTCAATTCCACGTCAGAGCAAGTCTAACCCTCACCCAAACAGAGAGGGAATCGAGGAATGGATTGATCAGGTGGCTGAATGGATTCCCGAAAATTCCAATCTCCACTTTGAAAGCATGAATCCCCCGGCTTCGGGAAAATTCTCCCGCAGCAAGACTTTCATCTACAAGCGCATGAAAGAAAATCTCTAAACGGACATAATGCTTGGGAGGGGATTGCTCCGCAATCCCGCTACGTTGACAAATTTGTTGACTAAAAAAGGATTACCTTTCTATTGCATAGCGGGATTGCGGAGCAATCCCCTCCCAAGCATTACGGAAAACATACATCAATCCATCAAACGGACCAAAGGTGGAAACCTCCTTTCAATTCTAATTCCCTCAAAATACGTATCTGATTTTAAATTCCGGAATATTTACTTCACATTATTCCGGATATGAGGTTTAAACAGAAAAAGCCATAAGATCAGGACTGCCAGAGAGTATGCTGCAAAAATACACCAAGGATATATCCAGTCTCCCATAAAAAGTTGCATAGGTCCTCCGGATGCGGATACACCTATTAATTTCCAATGACACCAATGGTTAACAATCGAACCTGCCGCGATAGTGCCGAAAGTAGCTCCTACGCCATTGCTCATAAACATCATTAGTCCCTGTGCGAAACCTTTCATGTCTGAAGGAGCGACCTGCTGAATATACACATGTCCGGCAATAGTAATGAAATTGAAAGCAACTCCATAGACCACCATCGACCCAACAAGAAGCCAAAGTCCGTTGCCGGGATTTCCTTCTCCGAGCATAAGGAACCTCAACGCCCATGCCAGCAACCCTACCGCATAGACAAACCGAATACCACGCCTTTTCAAGGAAACACCTACAAGCAATATACATACAGCCTCAGATATCTGAGAAAGGGAGAAAAGCATTGTGGCGTTTCCGGAGGCAAATGAATCAGAATACTCTGCAAACCCGCTGAAATGAGTTATGAAAGGAGTTACGAATCCATTAGAGATCTGAAGACAGACTCCCGAGAGGACAACAAAACCAAGGAATATTGCAATTTCTTTCCTTCCGAACATTATCTTTATGGAATCTTTTAAAGAAAGTCTTACTGATGATGAATCCGTAGAGGCACTGCGGGAATGATTCAACGAGGGTAACGTGAAAGAATAAATTGCCGCCACCACACCCATTATGCTACAACACAAGAGCTGCATGGCATTATACTGAAACCTTAAGTGTCCCGATTCGCTGTCTTCTGCCAATGAAAAACCCAAAGTCCCATCATGCCAATACGCACAATTCACGAACCACATCGCAGCCACAAAACCGACTGTACCCCATATCCTTATAGTAGGGAAAGAGGAAACGGTACTATGTCCGCTTTGAGTGAGCAGGCCGAATGTAGTCGTATTTGCTAAAGCCATCGTCGGCATATAGAAAGCAAGGAAAAGAAGATAAAGCGGATAAAAAACACGAAATTCCAGCTGAGAATGCGTCATGCCATACCTCCACATCACAAACATGACTATAGCTCCCGTGAGATGGCACATACCTAATAGTCTCTCAGGACATCTCTTACGATCAGCGAGACGTCCAAAGAGCGATGGGGTGATTATCGACACCAGACCAATGGCAGCGTAGAACCATGCGATCCTGCCCCCTATTCCTCCGGATCCAAGGAATTGTCCGAAACTTGTCAGATAACAACCCCATACTCCAAACTGGATAAAGTATAGTAATGAAAGACGAGCCTTCATATTTGCATTTAGTCAGTTAGAATTTAAATTCCACTCCTCCCATTATGGTTGTGCCGGGCATCGGGCATCCGTAAATTATCTGGTAGTGCTTGTTCGTTATATTGTCCACTTTCACAGAAAGAGTCACAGGCACTGCCGAACCGAGTGTATATGCGGCTCGGAAATTAAGAAGGGTATAACTTTCGGTTGAACCGTCAGGATTCCCGTTCTTCATGCTCCAGATACTTTGGTCTTCAAGCGTAAAGCTGAATTTTCCCGGCGAGTATGTAACATCCGCACAAAGCTTGTTTTTCGGTGAGTAAAGATTGTCTGAGTCAGTATGAAGATACGACCATGAAGCGCTTGCCAAAAGATTGGAAAGGATGTTGTAGGACGCCTCTATCTCAAATCCTTTGTTGTGGAACTTACCGGTATTTACATTGCGAGGACGTCCATCCACACGTACAGTCTGGATCATATTCTTACCGTCGATATAGAATATGGCTGCTCCCAACATCAGGTTATAGTCAAGTAAATGCTGACGGTAGCTTACCTCATAGTTGAGCATATATTCAGGCTTCAGGTCCGGGTTTGCCGGCGGATATAGATAAAGTTCCCTAATGTTGGGAGAACGGAATCCCTTGCTGAACGAAGCTTTGATCTGCGATGTGGGGCACGGCTTAATGATTAGTCCCGCCTGGGGCACCCATACATTCCCGTATGTCGAACCATGCTGAAGACGCACTCCTCCGTTGAGGCTGAGTACATCATTGAAGAACCCCTGCTGCATCATTACATATCCGGCTATCTCGTTGACGTGATGCTTGGATTCGGATGAACGTATGGATTCATCTTCCTTATTGGTGTTCCATACATGGCCTCCCCAGTGCTGGAAATCAACACCTGCAGAGAAAGTATTGGCAGTCCAGAGATAGAAAGATTCATAGAGGGTGAATCCCATGTTATAGTCGGTGGAATGGAACAAATAATCTTTTGGTGATGTCCCTGGAGTATTTCCGTCATCCACTTCATGCGTGCCCCAGTTGATATACCCTTGTACACCTCCATCATATTTCTCATATTGGTTCTTGAGGTATATGCCACCGGTCCCACGATAAATGTCGGTCCACATATTCTCGAGTGGATCCTGCAGCGTGCCGGGATTATTGGCATGGCTCTGCGTCATGTCAAGCATACCTGCAACACTCCAGTGGTTGGAGGCTGCATATTTTAACTGGGCGAATTCGTTTGCAAGCCAAAACGCGCTCCCCTCCCTATTGCCGTTGCTTCTGTCCAACTGTCCGGAAAGGGTAGCTGAAAACTTACCTTTCTTATATCCTGACGAAAGCGCGAATTTCTGAGTGCTGAACGAGCCGAACATTGCCCGCGCCCGTCCGGTGAGTCCATCCCTCTTTTGGGTTTGTGTAACAAGGTTAATGGAACCTCCCATCGCATTTGATCCATAAAGCAGAGAGGACGGACCTTTTACTACTTCGACCCTTTCCACACCATTGGCCACGTATGTATCCGCAAGGCTATGCCCGAACACACCCGCCCACTGCGGTTGCCCGTCTATCATGAACAGAACCTTGTTGCCTTGACCAACACCACGGATATTCACAGTTCCTGCGCTCCCCCCGGAAACTCCATATCCCGCGAATCCTCGTTCAGTTACAAACAGACCGGGAACCTTATTAACGAGTATCGGAAGCAGAGAACTCTCACCTGACTTCTCAATCTCCCCGGCAGTAACTTGAGTCACGTTAAGGGGAATAAGATCCACATCTGTCTTTAATGGGGATGTCACTACCAACTCATCGAGCTTTACTGTGTCACGTGGAAGCTCACCTGCAACCATGCTTCCGGCAACCACCGACATTGTCATCGACATCAAAAATTTTGTATTCATACTTACGGGTTATTGATGTTATTTCGAATTTTCCACAAAATTAATAAAATTATTTTAATATTCAGTATATTTTAGTTAATTTTGCGGAATAATTAAGTGATTATTTCCTAAATATACTCAATTTATAATATGAATCAGTCAGAAATAGATTTTTTTGATGCCTTGGCACCAACATGGGATGAAAACGAGATACTCTCCACGCCGGAAAGAGTCAGAAGCATTCTTGAAAAACTTAAAATCAGCAAGGGAATGGATATTCTTGATCTCGGAACAGGCACCGGTGTTCTTTTACCTTACCTCAGCGAAATGGTAGGCGATATGGGGCATGTCTCGGCAATCGACCTTTCGGAAGGTATGCTGACACTGGCACGCAAGAAATACGGTAATCTTAATAATGTGGAGTTCTTAAAGATAGATTTTGAGGAAGAACAGATTCCGGGAAAATACGATGTCGCTATTCTTTATTCGGTGTATCCGCATCTACATACGCCTGCCGATACAATGGAGTGGTTATTTAAGGTGAACATGAAGCCGGACGGGGTCATAGTGATTGCTTTCCCTTCGGATGAGATATTCATAAACAATATCCATCATGAAAGGAAAGCTTCCCATGACCATCTTCCGCCGGCGCATACTCTCGCAGAGATAATAAATAACTGGGGTTTCAGGGCTACCGTACTTGCCGCAACCCCGGAGGAATATATTATCGAAGTTAAAAACGATAAAAATTGACGCACCTGAAGAAGGATACCGTTAATCCTTCTTCTTCAGCTTCTTGATTTTTACAATCATCTTGTCAAAGCCCTCTCCATAGACGCCGTTTACGTTGGTCTGAGTAATGAAAGCATGTTCATCAATGCCCTTAACTATACGGAATATCTGCACGCTCTCTATCTTGCGGCAGCATACAAGAAGCAATTTAACAGGATTCTTGGAATACCACCCGGTGCCATCTATCACTGTTACACCTCTATGGGCATCCTGATTTATAAGATTCGCTATCTCCTCCCACTTGCGTGAAAAGATTATGAATTGAGTTGCCTGTCGATTGGTATTGATTATGAGATCACACATATAGGATATGACGAAAGTTACAACCCAGCCATAAACAATCATTGGCACTCTCGCATTAAGACGCTCTTCAAGGGTGCCGTCGTATGGAAGGAAAACAGATGAGAGAACTATAAGCATGTCGCAGTAGATCATCGTTCGTCCTATCGTTACATTGCTCACCTTTGCAACCATCGCCGCAATGATATCTGTTCCTCCCGACGATCCGTTATGCACAAACACGATGCCGATGCCTACTCCACATAGAATCCCTCCGAGAATAGCGCTCATTGACATCTCCTCTATGAGCGGATGACCTATGCTCGTAAAGAAACTTTCAAAAAAACCGATTGCCAATGATAGAACTGTGGCTCCGAAAATCGTACGTGCTACAAATTTCCGACCTACAATCCTATAGGCTATGGCAAGCAATAACAGATTGCACGCATATTGTGTAACAGAGACTCTTATCAACTTATCGGTAGCAAAATAGACCAGAGAACCTACACCCGACAAACCGCCTATCACTATTCCGTGAGGAAGGATAAAGCCGGTGAAGCCTACTGCATATAAGATCAATCCGAAGATAATCAAAACGAAATCTCGCGACTCCTTTAATAAATTCGTGTAGCTGATTTTTGTCATTTGTTTTTTGATGTTGTAATGGTTTAGTCATTGGTATTTATTGGCGCAAAATTAATAATTCTCATTCAATTTTACTAATTTTGCACTTCCGTTTCTCTCCCACTCTCAACAAATAAAATTCTTTTCGCATTTTATTATGAAGACATCCCACCTCATCATTGCTTCAGCATTAACTCTTTTTCCGATTGCATCCGCAGCCGCAGCCGGATTCCTTGATACGGAATCTCCATCCTCCCTTTTCAATCTCGGCGTACGTGCAGGCATAAATACATCCACCCACACTTTCGATTCCCGTTTCTTCAATGAATGGAACGTTAATTCCTGGGGTACAGGATTAGATGCGGGAGTAGTGTTCGACATTAACCTTCGCCAATATATTGCCCTGCAGCCGGGTTTCTTCTTCCAAAGCCGAAGCGGCAATTATTCCTATATCCAAGATTATAGAGATCCGTCAGATGATATCGAACGGTATACGCAACTCGGAAACTATCGCTCATATTATTTCAATATCCCGATTATGGTGTCTCTTCGTTTCAACCTCGCCTCAAATGTAAAGTGGTTGGTGGAAGCGGGCCCTTATTTCCAACTTAAGCTTCATTCCTCCGACAGTGAGAAAATTGATGTATTGGTGAATAATCAGGATAATTCTCCGATTCTCAAAACGGCTTCAGCCAATACTACTGACTTTGGATTGAAAGCAGGAACAGGAATTTTGGTCAATAATCATTACTCCTTCTCCATACATTATCTCGCAGGTGCCCGCGACGTTTGGAAAGCACCTTTCGATGGGGGGAGAAACAAGTCATGGACGTTCACGCTCGGCTATAATTTCTGATTACGGATAATAGCAATTATCTCCTCTGTATTTTCTTTAGCAGATTTTTCGAAATCAAGGCGATACATCTCCTTATCGCGTTTATGCCATGTCATCTGTTTCTTGGCGTAAACGCGAGTATTTTTTTGTATTCGCGCAATTGCCTCCTCTCTGTTCATGACCCCGTCGAAATAACTGAACATCTCCTTTAGCCCCACAGTATTCAAGGAATTAAGATGGCGTAAGTGCGCAACATTTCTCGCTTCCTCCTCCAATCCGGACTCCACCATTCTCTCAACTCGATTGTTGATTCTTTCAAAAAGCCGGCTTCTGTCTCCGTCAAGACATATCTTTATTATATTGAAAGGTCGCTCTCTCTTGCCTCCTGTCAGCATGCTGCTGTAGGGCTTTCCCGCAGTAAGGCTTATCTCCACCGCATGAAAAACTCTTTTCATATTCTTCCTGTCAACCCTCCGGTAATGCTCGGGATCAAGCTGTCCTAATTGCTCCAGCAGCCATTCATCTCCTCGTGCCCCCCATTCCTTCATCAGCGACCGGCGTATTGTTTCCGGTACTGTCGGAAGCTCATCGATTCCATTGCACAACGCATCTACATACATCATAGAACCTCCACATACTATTGCGAAATCCCTATCCTCAAAGAGGTTGTCCAATATTTCCAGCGAATCTCTCTCAAATTCGCTTGCACTGTAATAATCCTCAAGCGCAAGAATCTCGATAAGATGATGTCTGATTCCATCCATCTCCTCTAAGGTTGGAACGGCTGTTACAATCGGTATACCTTTATATATTTGCCGGCTGTCAGCTGAGATTATCTCCGTGTCCAAACGCTTCGCTGTCTCTACGGCAAGGGCCGACTTCCCGGAGGCAGTCGGCCCTGTTATGACTATCAACGTCTTTTCTCTCATTGCTGAGCCGCAAGACGACATATATTGACTATTACGTCGGTAGCCTTCTCCATAGCCTGGATAGCCACAAATTCATAACGCCCGTGGAAATTTTCTCCACCGGCAAAGATATTAGGACAAGGCAGACCCTTGAAAGAGAGCTGAGCGCCATCCGTACCCCCGCGGATAGGCTGCACCTTCGGCTCCACACCCGCTTCACGCATGGCTTTCTCCGCAAGTTCAACTATAAACATCACAGGCTCTATCTTCTCACGCATATTGTAATATTGATCCTTGATCTCTACTGATGCACATCCGGGATATTCCGTATTGGTTTTCCTCACAAGATGTTCCATTTCGCGTTTACGGCTTTCAAAACGGGCCCTGTCATGATCACGCAATATATAGCTTAATACAGTCTTCTCCACAGTTCCCTCAATCCCTACGAGATGATAGAATCCTTCATAACCCTCAGTGTGTTCGGGTGTCTCCCAGCGGGGAAGCATAACGATAAACTGCGTGGCTACACGCATGGAGTTGACCATCTTATGCTTTGCTGTCCCGGGATGAACATTGCGTCCCTTTATAGTTACCTTAGCACTCGCCGCATTAAAATTTTCATACTCCAGTTCCCCGACGGCGCCACCATCCATCGTATAGGCAAAATCCGCACCAAACCGTGCCACATCAAATTTATGAGCGCCAAGCCCTATCTCCTCATCCGGATTAAAGGCTATGCGTATCTTCCCGTGCTTAATCTCAGGATGTGCCTGAAGATAAGCCACCGCCGTGATTATCTCTGCTATCCCCGCCTTATCATCCGCACCAAGCAAAGTCGTGCCATCGGTTACAATTAAATCCTGGCCAAGATAATTGAGAAGCTCCGGAAATTCCGACGGACTCAACACTATCTCCTTCTCCTTATTCAGAATTATATCTTTTCCATCATAATTGCTGACAATGCGCGGCTTTACATGCTTTCCGCTCATATCAGGAGAGGTGTCGAGGTGCGCTATAAATCCAACAACCGGAATCTCCTTGTCGCAATTCGAGGGCAAGGTTGCCATCAGATATCCATTATCATCAAGGCTGATCTCTTCAAGCCCCATCTCCTCAAGACGTTCCTTAAGGTATTGGGCGAATATCATCTGTCCCGGGGTCGACGGGGTCATATTGGTCAACTCATCGCTCTGTGTGTCAAAGCCTACATAGCTGAGAAATCTTTCGGTAACTGTCATGGTAAAATTTATTTTGGTTACTTATGCAAAATTATAAAAAATTTCCTAATCCACGCCCCTTTCTCAATTTATTTGTGCCATATTTATACGCTCTCCCTTCTATCAGCGGCTCCCCCCTTTCATAAACAACTCTTCCGCTCCATGAAAAAGTTGGAAATAATGCTTCATATTTTCAAGCTCCCACCATTTGCAAATATCCACAGGATTATGATCAAGATTATAAATCTTCGCTCCCTCCATAGATAATATGAAGGGGGAATGAGTGGAAATAAGGAACTGGCATTTCCCATATCGTGCCAGATATTGAATTATGGAAGCCAGCTTTATCTGAAATTCACATGACATGCTGTTCTCAGGCTCGTCAAGAAGATACAGACCGGGTTTCTCCAGCAATTCCGACAATTTCATCAATGCTGTCTCTCCGTTGCTGAAGCCTCTCTCCATTTTCCCTACTGTGTTCAAGAGCAGTTTGTTAAATGTCCTGCCTCTGTTGCGTGAGGAATTTCTCGCTTTCCTGATTTCCACTCCCTGCTTGAATTTCTCTACATTATAGCCTGTTTCTAAATTCAGATAAGTCGGCAAATCTTCCGGACAAACATATTCATCCATAAGAAATCTGCTTTTCTGCAGTTTCCTGTCATTATCATGACGCAACTCCTGCATGGAGTGGAATATATCATCGCTTGTCAGAACTGTGGTCATCCTGGATATGTCCTCCGTCTCCGGCTTCCTCCGCCTCGATGAAATAGTATCTCCCAATACATCCTGAGATGCCTTATACTGGCATCTCCTTACATACTCATCAAAATAAGGACTCGTATTGAACATTGAGCGACGTTCCGCACCCAGTTTCTCACTTATCACATTTATTATGGTAGACTTCCCTGACCCGTTCCCTCCATACAGGATTGTTATAGGCTCGAAGTCAAGCCTCCAAAGCGACATTTCCGAAGTGAGGTGGAAGGGATAGGTATGCTCATCAAAAAATGAGCCTTTAGGATCGTCATAATACAAGTTGTCATTTTCAAGATCCGGAAATAAAAAATTTTCAAGATAAAGCATAGTGTTGAATATTCATAATTAATTCGTTGTTGTTTCCACAAAGTTAATTATTTTTTCCAAATTCACGAAATTTCCCTACTTTGATGCCTTGAAGTTGAAAATATGCCGGATTATGCTCAATACTCTTCCTGCCCCATGAGGGGCCGATTGATTCCAATCGGGATTCCCCTTGCCTACACAGATCAAAGAACCGTCGCGCATATTCAAAGGAATAATACACTTCTCCCCTTTCGCAGCTGAAATCGAACCCTTTCGGATGATATTGTCATCGCTTATATAATTATGAACCGACTTGCAAAAATAACAAATTACATTAGAGTGCGCAAATATACTGCGCACATTGTTCTCAACTTTGCGCCATGATTAAAACTTCAGGAGAGTGTATTCTACAAAAGTCTCGGAACACTTGGAGGGGGCAATCATTTCATTGAAATGGCGAGGAGGAAGAGTCGGGAGAAGGATGGCTGACCATCCATTGCAGATCGCGCAATCTGGGAGTCAGATTTTCAGGAAAATTATAAATATTGCATCAAGTGCTCGTGCTTATGCTCGTAATGATACCCGCGATAAACTTTAATGTACTTTTCTTCGTTATAATTTTGTAGGATGTGAAATTCTTATTAAATTTGCATCTGAAAAAATACCCTTCGTAACTGAACGGCTACGTGACAAGTGCGTAGCTCACAAGAGTAGGTTGCGCGGGTTATTTTTTTGCCCTTTTCGTTCGTGATGTATCTCTGGTATGATATTTGGGAATGAAACTCCAGTGGCGATACACCTGAGTCCAGCTGTCTGCTGGCATACGGATGGGCGTAGTTACCCCAATATTAAAGTTAGGATATATCTCTCTGATTCTATTGCTGATATGTTTATATAGCTTTAACTTTACCAAAGTCCTTTTGCCAATCTTATTTTCACCTTCCGCTTTCAGTTTATCCTTTTCATTCAATTTGAAACAAATTGCACCAAGTATCACATCCATGAACTGAAGGGGAAAATGCTGCTTTGAATTTACTTCCACGATTCCGTCATCTGCAATTGTAAGACCCTTACTTTTAAGAACAGGATCATTTGCCATCCCTCGAATATGTGAAATAAACTCATCACGCTCACTTTGGCGCAAGGGAATTTCATCGATAAACAAAGTCATTGAATCAAGTCCTTCATCAGCGTAAGGTAATCCAAATGCGAATTTAATAAACTGATAATAAAGCATCTGATAATCAGCTTTCTTTTCTTCAGGTGTGAGCCGTGAGGCAGTAAACTGATTATGTCTGAAGAATATGCGTATCTTTAACTTGCCTTCTTTTGCGAGATCGAATAATTCATCCACTACTCGCAGATATTTTTCATAATGATATTCATTGACCTTTTGCCATTTGATTTCATCATTAATGCCTGCTTCTGTTACAATAAAGCGCATCCGCTCCATTACTTCACGATGATGTTTGGAGGACACTAATATTCCACCGTAGAAATTTGAATAAAATTCTCCGTGTCGATCACTTTCATCCAGCCATATGAATATCATATTTTCCTAAATATTAGACTCCAAAGTTACTAATTTTTTTTGATTTTTCGTAACTTTCCCATCACTAATTTACTTGGTGGTCAAATTCGTAAACTCCGAGAGGTGTGGCGGCTCTGCGCCCTCCCTGCATATAGATGAAGTCGGCAATAAGTTCTTCGGACTGATTGTGTAGGAACTTCGATGTATTACACCAAGAAAGACTCTCTTATATTGTCGGCACGAATTGAAGGCAAACGTATTGAGATAGTGGGGGTATCTCTTGACACTCTTTCAGTTATCCAGTGTTTCGGAGCATACAACAAGAATAATGAATACCCCAATCGGATTGTTGATTTGGTCAATTCCAACGCACACTTAATCAAGGTAATGATGATAGCATAACGGCATGAAGCTCAAGTATGTGTGTGGGGGGGGGGATGCCGCCTATGGATGTGAGGAAGTATTTTGATACACCTTCATCTTTTCATTCTTTGCTGAATCTTGAGACGTCTGTACTCTTTTCAATTCGCGGAGCACGAAATCTCTTTCCTGAGTTGAATTTGTAGGTAACCCCTATTTTTGCTGCCACATAATTTTTTGTATAGCCAAGACGGGTATAGCCGGATGATTCGGTTCTGATTTTGCTCCTTCTTTGCAACATCTCCTCTGCGCTTAATGATACTGACCAGTGCTTGCCAAATTGTTTCTGTAATGTAGGATTCAGGTCCAGAATCGGGAAAACAGTTATATTTCCTATCTTCATTCGGGAATTATAAAAACAATTCATTGTCAGACTGAAACTCTTAGGCAACTTAAATATGGTGCTTGCCACCAGTCGAATATAGCTGAATGTGTCAGACGAATCGGCATCAGTAAATTTTTGGGAAGTCACCACGTAGGTCAGGCTGGAATAAAGGTTCCACCATTTCGTTATGTTGATGGAGCCGTCTCCATGAATGAAAGCAGTGCGGTCTTTACCTTCATTGCCCCAAGTTAAATACAGCCTTTCAGGGTAGTCCGGATTCGAGGTGAACATCTGCCTTATCGGATTGGCAGTCAGTGAGCATCCTGTCGCGATGGTGAATCTTCCGGCAAGAATAAAATCAAGACTGAAAGAATCGGTAAAACTTGGTGTAAGATTTGTATTGCCTACGGTATACGAATAGTCGGACACTTGTCTTACCACCGGATTTAGCGACTGAAATGATGGACGCCTGATATTCCGGTAATAACCCAATGCCACAATGTAGTCCTCTTTTTCGGTAAGGCTATATGATAAGTTTGCATTCGGAAAAAGATCAAAACCGCTTTTGTGGGTGATATCCCCTTTCGTGTTCGAATACTCCCCGCGTAACCCTGCTTTGAATTTCCATCTTCCCGCCCTGCCATTGGCGGCAGCATATACAGCCGCTATATTTTCATCGTATGATGTATCATAATCATACTGCTGATTCAGAATCCATGTCTGATCCGCTCTATATTTGTGTAACGAACGGTTCGTTACATCATTAAAGGTGTATTTTGCCCCGACATTGAGATTCCAGTCAGGATTAAACACTTTGCGGAATGATAAGTCTGCCACAAATACATTATACTTGTTCCTGCTGTCAGAATTATAAATCGAATCATTGGATAAATAAGACCATCTCATCTCATTATCCCCAACTATAGAGGAGTTTTGATAATTATAATTGGTAATAAATTTCAATACGGAGCCACTCTCGTCTGTAATATGTGTCCAGTTGAAAGCGACATTGAAATTATGAAACTTGTCTTCACTGTTATAAATGCCGAAGGTGCTTCCGTTAAAATTCAGACCTGACACTTCAGTCTCGGAATTTGATATTTGCCGCGATCTGCTTTGATTGCAGTCAAATTGCAGTCCGATTTTATCCTTATCGCTTGGATCATAAAATATGCCGACAGACAAATTCCCTTGAATTGCTTTGCTTTTATGACGTGATAGACCCGTCATCTCCTGAGAAGCCACTCTATTTGTTGTTTCCTCATGAGAGGTGTATCTATCCGACGGACTTCCATTTATATTGCCATTAAAGCTGACAGTCAATCGTCCGGTATGCAGACCCAGATTGACAAATGGATTTATCCACTGTTTATACTCTCCTGCCGTTACATTTATTCCTGCCGAGCCATTGAAACCCTCAATACGATTGCGTTTCAAATTAATCCTTATGACACCACCCGAGGAGTCCGCGCTATACTCAGCACCGGCTTTGGGGATAATCTCTATTGTTGCGATTGATGACGACTGTATGGATTTGAGATATGTCATGAGCTGACTGCCGGACATATTTACTTTCCTGTCGTCAATATAGACTGCCGTTCCACTCTGCCCGTATATCGACAGTCTGTCATCATCTGCCCAAACTCCCGGAGCCGTTTTTAAAAGTTCGTATGCATCCTTGTTAGCCGACAAGGGGTTTGCCGCAACATTCACAACAATCCGGTCAGCTTCCCTTCGTATCATAGGTGCCTTGACAACAATCTCCTGAAGGACAGAAGTATTCTCAACAGGTATTGAATCTGCATCCATTACGACCTGCTCAATCTCTTTAGCCCACACTGAGAGAAAGGAGTTGAGCATTATGCTAAGAATTATTAATGTACGTTCCATTTCTTTCCGTATTTTTGTTCCTGACCTATTTTATAATTCAAAATAGCACGTTTATTTCTTCTCACTATGCGGAATGACCAAAATTCCACATCATCAATAATTTTATTTATATCATGTAGTTCGTAAAATGCTCGATATGAATTGTCCTTAACTCCCATTTTTGAGGTAAGCCTATTTTTTGATTGAAAAATAGTGATTTGTGCGATAGGAATATCACCATAATCATAGTGATCTACTATTAGCAACTGCTTCTTCCTTTTGTTATAATATTTGTAAGTGTACATATCGGTTGACCTCCGTTTCCAACTTCCCATATCCTCTTTGTCTATTCCCATAGTAACAGGTCTTTCATCATCCAACGGAGAAGTAATGGAATATGGCTTTATTGGAGGGAAAGGATTCTTGGGGCGTACGAACATCGTATGCAGATGAGGCGCATAGAATAAAATCTCGGCACTGTCAAGACGACATGTATGAAGAATGTCCGATATGAATCTGTCCATGCCGGCATACCGGTCTAAGGAATCGGCAGAAGATATTATTGGAAGAATGTCAGGTATCCATACATCCCCGAATGTCATGCGATAAGTGGTGTCCTTATCGATTATCTGACCATAGAAGTTGCTGATTTGCCATTTGCGGTCGGCAAATACAAGACCTTTATGCGATGAACAACTTGCGAGAAGGCAAATTGCCATCACCATAATGAAGCTCCTTTTTATAGATATTCTCTGTTTCATAGTGTTTGTTTTTTAACTGTTGCAAAGTTAGAGAGAATGTATGCCCGATAGTCTTAGTAAAGTCTCCTTTAGTCTTAGTTAGTCTTAGCTACTAAATATTTCTTATCATTTTTTACTAATTTTGTAATATGAAACGACTCCGACTAATATCCTACCTCGCCATTGCAATGATTGTATTTGCGACAATCATCGGCATCATTAACCTTGTGAGGCTTTACAATCATGAAAAAAAAGTAATGACGCAGACAATAAAGGAATGCGTGGAGAATGCCCTGGTGCTCGAAATGGTAGGTAGGATGGAGAAAAGCAGTGCTGCCGAACAGTCGTTCATACGCCTGAATGACTTCATTGAGTTTTCTCAACAGAGAAATGGACGTATTGCCCAGACCGACAGCGTGAGAACATCTCTTATAAGCATTATGAGATTCGGACTTGAATTTCCCGATGATGATTCAAAAGAGAACAGAACCATGCTTGACAGCTTATTCAAGAGGGAGCTCAGCCGACATGACCTTCATCCCTCCTTTGCTGCCATTGAATCGGTAGGATCTCCCAAGCCGGCAGTCTCTGATGTATGGACAATCAACTATATGATTCGTCCTTCCAAGACACCGGATTATGTAGTATATGTGGCTTCCTTGTCTGGAAAAGTTCTCTCCCGGATGTGGGGCATAATCCTTCCCTTCGTCTCTGTCATTCTAATAATGTCTTTCCTTATCGCCTATTTATTAAAGACAATAGGAAGAATAAGGACAATTGAGCAAATGAAAGATGACTTTACCCATAATATGACTCACGAACTGAAAACGCCCGTTGCAGTGGCTTATTCTGCCGCTGACTCTATGCTGCGATATTATGATCAGAGCGACGAAGCACGAAACAGACAGTTTTTGAAAATTATAATGCAGCGGCTGAGTTTCCTGGCAGGCATGATTGAGAATATTCTTTCAATGAGTATGGAACGGTTCAAGACAATGAAACTCAAAATTGAACAAGTGGCTCTAAAACCAATAGTTGAGGAAATCGCAGCAATGATGGAACTGAAAGCGGATAAAGGGATAAAGATGGAGATTGACGTTCCTGACAATCTTTCAGTAATGGCTGATTCATTACATCTCGGCAATGTATTGTCAAATCTGATGGACAATGCGGTCAAATATTCCGGAGACTCTGTTGAAATCAACATTAAAGCAAACAGTAGTTCGATCGAGATCTCCGATAATGGCATTGGAATAGATAAGTCTGACCTTCCCTATATTTTTGACAAATTCTATCGCGTTTCCTCCGGAGATCGCTACGAGGTCGGAGGCTACGGACTTGGTCTTTTCTATGTCAAGCAGATTGTCGAATTGCTCGGCTGGAGCATAGAAGTAACAAGTAAACCGAGACAAGGAACAAAATTCATCATTAGATTCAAAAGCCATGAAGAAAGATAAGATTTTGCTTGTGGAAGACGACTCTACCCTTTCGTTTATAGTGCAGGATGCACTGACGCGCGAAGGCTTTGATGTCGTATGCGCCTCCAATGGAGATGCCGGACTTAGAATGTTCAGGGAATCAAGACCTGACATTATTGTTACCGACGTAATGATGCCCAAAATGGATGGTTTTGAAATGGTTAGGCTCATACGCCTCACGACACCCTCTGTGCCCGTCCTGTTCCTGACAGCGCGGACAGCGCTTGATGATGTAGTGAAAGGTTTTGAACTCGGAGCTAACGATTACATACGCAAGCCTTTTCAGATCCTTGAACTTGTGGTGCGTATCAAGGCACTATTGAAACGCAGTTTTACGGGTAATGCGGAAAACACAAATATCATACTCTGTGATTGCTCTCTTGACTTTGCTTCCCAACGTCTTGCAATCGGAAAGGAAACTATTGAACTGAGCCATACAGAAGCCGTGATCATTGATGAATTGTTCCGCCATCCGAATAAAGTTGTGGAAGCCAAAGCGCTGATGTATCGTATTTGGCAGAATGATGACTACAATAATCTCAATCGACTTCATGGCTTTATCTACAAGATCAGAAAATACCTCTCAAAATCTCATCAGCTTGAGCTTCTCAATATCAGAGGCATCGGCTACAAATTAGCAACGGAATTACCCTGAATGACTGCCATGTCAGGAAATGAAAACAGTGTCAGAGAATTTACATTTCAATGCATGGCACTATTCATTATAAGACTATCAAATCATATTCGTTGTGTATTTTATCAATTATTTCGCAGTCGTATTAGACTGCAATTCTCGTGCCAATGAGAGCAAAGTCAAACTTGTTTAGACTTTGCCGAGTGCAGCCGAGAAAAGCCGGAGGCAAAGATAATCAAATTTATCCAATAAATCCACTGTACTGTATAAAATAGTATATTTTTATCCAATAAAAGGACGTGTGTTGACTAAAATAGATAAAAATAGCGCTATGAGCAGCAGCTATTCTTTTTTGAGGGACACCAGTCATCAAACATCTTTGCAAAAAGTTGTTTGGCAACTGACCAGTTATCAGGATTGATACAATATTTTACCTTTGGCGGCTCAATTGTTCCTTGAATTAAGCCGGCTTCTTTTAATTCACTCAGATGTTGAGAAACTGTAGCCTTCGCAATTGGAAGGACTTCATGAATGTCACCGAAGAAACATTCATTGCGTTGAGAGAGAAAATGCAATATGGCGATGCGTGTGGGATGCCCCATTGCCTTTGCAAATCTTGCAAGCCGTTCCTGTTCAGGTGTTATCTCAATTTTTGACATATTCGGACAGAATTTATGTTCGCACAATTACGAATAATATTTTATTATCCTACTATTTTGGCGATTTAATTTTTCTTAGTCGATTCCAACTCGGAATACCTCTTATCAGATGAATTACTATTGCAACAGACATGATGATGCCGAACCAATAATGATGAAGACCAAGATTTGGTATCTTTACAGGTGACAGCAACTTTACCAAACCGGTGATAAAAGTAATTGTAATGAATACAATCACAACCCATGTGTCAGCCCAGAACCATCTGAATTTAGTTTTCATGGCTGAGAGCATCTTCTTGAACTGAATGCCGTGCAGACACGCAACACCGACCATCAGGAAACCGGCAATCCAATGAACCATCTTTATGACCGGGCGTGGCTCTATGAGTAGGCCATGTTTCTTAAGATGAAGAATTACACCTGTTATAAGGGTAATCACAAACAGTATGATCAATGCCATACCTACGTTAGCTTTAGATTTCGGGGTTGCCATAATAATATAGTCATTTGTTTGTTGTTTAATTTAATCCTATCTAATAAACACGTTATTACGGATTGTTGTTCGCCAAAATACAAACAAATAGTATGCAAACGACTTTAGAATGTTGGAACCAAGCGTAAATCACTTTATTGACAATCAATCTCTATTTTATTTGAGTTCAAATTTGGATGAAATATTCTCGGTGATCATTCGTTTTATTACAAACAATATATATCTAAATATGCCTACAAATAACAAGAAAATAGATGGTATGCTCACCCATGCCGAAAACGTAATTTATAAACGAGTAACAGCATTATGGATTTGACAAGATATTCGCATAGCATCTTGCTGACCAAATTATTTAAGAAAATAATTTTGCTATCAGTTTTAATGGTTGCCTTTGGAGCGCGCGCTGCGCTTCCGGAGTATAAGATAATCAATGACCATTGCCCGATTTCAAAATTTGGCTCGATTACCAGATATTCTGTTAGTTCAATAAATCTGCAATCTAATATAATTGTCGATGTCTGGACTCCACAAGGTTATGATGCTTCTGCCCCAAGGAAATATCCCGTGTTGTATGCTCATGACGGACAAAATCTTTTCGATGGTTCTTTCTCTTTTGCAGGTGTTCCCTGGGCAGTTGACAAGGCTTGCTCGCAACTTGTCTCCGATAGTAATTTTGACATGCCTATAGTTGTGGGTATAAATAATAGGGGCAGCGAGGGACTGCGTCCGAACGACTACTTCCCTGAGAATGCCCTTGATTATATTTCTGCCGAACCAGAAGAAACTTTTATCTACGAGACGTGTAATGATCTTTTCCTCGGTAATGAGGAAGCTGCTTTTGTGGCGCTGGAATTGAAACCTCTTATTGATAGTCTATATAATACAGCTTCCGGGATGGAAACTACCTTTGCAATGGGTTCGAGTATGGGAGCGCTTGCTTCCATGTATCTTCTGTGTGAATATCCGGATATATTCGGAGGAGCCGCATGTCTCTCTACTCATTGGATAGGGTCACTTAATCTTAATCCGGACTATACCATGAATGATGATGAGGTGTGTGCTAACGCTATTCTGGAGTATCTGAGTGATCATATACCTACCGACGGACTTCACCGACTATATATGGACCAAGGAACAAAAGACTGGGATGCGGGGTATCTGGAATACGAGGTCATTGCCCGGGAAATTGTGGCAGATAAGGGCTACTCACAAGAAAATGGTCTTTTATATGTTTATGATGCCAATGGAGCCGGACATAATGAATGGTATTGGCAACAGAGAGTGAAGATTCCCCTGAAGTTCTTATTGTCGAAGTCCGCAATAGAGGGTGCAGGGATTGACGATGTGGTGGCAGATAGTATGGATTCGGTTCAAAGCTCCATGCTATATGACATCAAAGGGAACAGTTACCACATATCCGACATGGAAAGACTCCCGGAAGGCATTTATATTTACAAAGGCAGAAAAATCATAAAAAGCCTACTCTCTTATTGATTTTTATCCTCTATTCGTATTATCAGTAACTCTTAAAATAAATTTAGATTATCAGTAACTCTTTTAAAGCACTTTCTTATTAGCTACGTAATAACTCATAAAATAAACCTTTTTCTGAGTTATTACGTAGCAGACGTATTTAAGCAACTTATAAATATATATATACTTATAAATATATATAATAGCATTATGGTTTTGACAAGACATTCGCTCGAAGCAATCAAGCCTTCGGAAATAAAGAATAACCCAAATCTGTAACAGAAAGAGTGCCGCAAGGGACAGAGTAGTGAGAATAAAACTCATGGAAATCCTCACATACACCTTTATAGTCAGGCGTGCCGAGCAGATGTTTCCCCATTGTTGCGTATGGCATTCCGTATGCCATCACTTCACATGTAGAGGCGATAAGATAATCTGTTACATCCCTACATATTTTTTCAAGTTTTCTTTCAGAGGTAAGAAATTCATAATCAATAATAATTACATTGACGTAAGTTAGTTACTTCAATGTAACTGTCTTGGGTAATCCAAATGAATTTATTAACTTTACCCTATCAAAATGAATGTAGCTTACCACTGCAAAGTTAATCATATAAAATTAAATTATAAAAATATGAGTGAAGTAAAAGTAATCAACACCGGCGATAAGTTCGCCCATGCCTCAGTAGGCAGTCTCAATACTTTCGAAGGCAAACAGTTTGTTAAGGACGCTACCGGAGCCACGTCTTGCGAAATCTCTTTTGGCACACTCCCGACAGGCGCGGAAGTTCCTTTCTTTCACAGCCACAAGGAAAATGAGGAAAACTATATCATTCTGAGCGGAAAGGGTCGCTTTCAAGTAAATGATGAGGCTTTTGATATTGCAGAAGGATCTGTAATCCGCGTTGCCACTAACTGCGACCGCAACATCAAATGCACCTCTCCGGAGCCCATGACCTATATTTGCATTCAGGCAAAGGAGGGTTCTCTCGGCAATTATACAATGACTGACGCTGAAATGACAGAACGTACTAACAAGATGTAACAAACAATTTAGTAGCAAACCGGATTATCACGATAACAGGAATGCACATCCGTAAACCATTATTGGTTTCACAAAGTGCATTCCTGTTTTTTATAATTCCACCCATGGTGAATCAGGTGGAGACTCATGTGTTCGACCAGCAGATTTAGGCGCAGTAATATATGGAGGAATTTGGATCCCGTATTATGTCATGGGGACATCTCGCTTATCTGTAACATCATCAGGGATAGAGAGCTGCGCGTATTCACAACTCTCTTTGCGCAGCCCATCTATTAGTATATTCAAACGTTCTTCTCTATTCATAGATCATAATGTTCAAGCAGTGGCGGACGAGGTGTCAGATCATAATAATCTATTGCCTTTACATCAAGACTGCAATATACCATTGCGTCATAACTCGGATAGAGGTCTGATAGAATCGTATTAGTGTCGTAAATCTCTTTCTGAATATCCACGGGAACATCAAACTTTACATCACCGCTCATTCTAACTGAAATATTACCCTTCATACCGAGTATCTCAACCGCCGGATTATCCCTTAACTGACGGTAAACCTCCTTCCGTGGGGAGGTTGCGAAGTAGAGTGTGCGCCCCTTTATGAGCATCACCTGAAAGACGCGCAAATTGGGGCGATTGTTCTCAACCGTCCCAAACGCAACGTCTTTGTTTTCTCTCAGGAAATCAAAGGCCTTTTCCATAATCAGTATGCTACAGTGAAACGTTCCTTATGGTGTTTCGGATTTTCAAGTTCATCCAGCATCGCTACTGCATAGTCCTCCACTGAGATGAAACTGTCGCCCTTCTCATCTACGAGAAGATCATCTTTACCGACACGATATTTTCCTGTTCTCTTGCCATATTCAAGATTGCCAAGGTTGGCAGCCGGGGAAAGGAAAATCCAGTCAATATCGTTTTCCTTTGTAAGAGTGTTCAGATAGAACTCGCCCAAAGACTTTACTCCAGGTATCCATGATTCGGGAAGAGTGCCGGTATCGACAAGTCGAAGACCCGGCTTTACGAACAATGTTCCGGCACCGCCGACGACGAGCAGACGTGGAACACCTGATTCCTTTGCTCCTTGAAGAATCTTCGGATAGTTCTTCAAAGTATCCTCATATAGATTGGGATTAGCCCATCCGGGATTATAGGCGCTTATGATGGCGTCTTTTCCTTTAGCGTATTTTACGATAACGGCAGGATCCGTCACATCACCCTCTACAACTGTGAGATTGGGATTGGTCACATCTTTAAGTTTGTCGGCATTGCGGACTATTGCCGTTACTTTCTCTCCTCTTTCAAGAGCTTCATTCAGGAGTGCGCGGCCAACATAGCCCGTAGCACCCAAAAGAACAATATCTTTCATAAAGTCTTAGTTTTTATAATTAGTAACTTTTTGTTATCTTTGCAAATATAACAATAAAATTTGAGATAAGGTTCTTATAAATTTTGCTGTAAATCAGTAACATTGATGTTACTTTTACTCAAATTCAAATAGTTTTGCAACATAAATTTTTCAGAAAAAAAATGAAGAGATCTTCACTCATAGATGCTTTCGATCCGAAATGTCCGATACGCAACATACTTGCCCGCTTCTCTGAAAAGTGGGGATTGCTCGTGATCTATACCCTCACACTGAAACCCAGAACACGATTCAATGAACTTAGAAAAGAGATACCGGACATTTCAGCCCGTATGTTGAGTGCTACGCTTAACACTCTTGTTGCAGACGGATTGGTGGAACGATATTCCTACAATACTATTCCTCCGACAGTGGAGTATTCATTAAGTGAAATAGGAAAGACTTTGGTTCCATATTTAGAAAGTCTGATAGGATGGGCAAAAGAATATAGTGAACAGATCATAAACCATAGAATTGATACTTCAAGCAAACGGCATCAATGAGATAACCAAATTATATTAGAACATATCATTTGCTGATATGCTCCATGCCGACAACATCGAGCATACGGTCGTGGCTCACGCTACCTACATGAGAGATTTCAATCCAATTTATCTTACAGTTAGCTATTGGATTTAATTCCAGCCCCCTTTAATATTGATCACAAATTTATCCAATTATGGCATTATAGGCGAACATTATCTACAATGAACTTCGCGTGAGGGGATTTAATGTTGACGTTGGCAATGTTTGAGCATATGGATTTCATTGTTTATGTTTAGTTGAGGACATATTAATCCAATTAAGATATGCTTCCCTACCTAAATTTTTTTGAGTATCTCCATAAAAGTGAAATCCATCTAATTTTGGTTCCCATGACAAATCACCCTTATAGATATTAGATGGGTCAATATTTCCAATAATAGGAATTTGAGCTACGTTCCGGGTTGTATATATGTACCAATAATTCTTCCTTGAAAAATTCAGGTGTGTTTTTTAAACAATAATATCGTTGAAACCTCAGAGGATGACTTGGGGTACGTCTATATTTTCCATAGCCACTTCAAAGTCATATATGAGGGGAATAATAGCATTATGATACATTGGATATGACCATTTATTGGGAGATAGTTCTTATAAATTAAAATTATGATTTGATTTTGACTATCCAGCCTCGTTTTTTGCCTTCGGGACGAACAATGTAGCCTTTCGCAGCAAGATTATCCACTTGCTTTTGGATTGCGGAGCGGCTTATACCGAGGACTGTGGAAATGGTCGAGAGGGAGGCATTAGGGTCTGATTGAAGTACGCGGAGAATACGTCCGGGTGTAGTCGTAGAGAAGCGTATGATTTCACCTTCATACCACCACATTGTTTCTCTGTCACCTGATAGAAATTCAAGCATAGCAGAAATATAAGCTGACAATGCTTTCTCCATATAGTCCACAAATGGGGTAATGGATTTAAGTGATGCATGTGCACCGTCTGCTGGAATCTGACCAACAGAGGAATCTGCAAGTGCCAATGCATTCAGATAGGCTTTCTTATTTTTACTACGGATAACCATCATCGGCCATTTGTGGCGACGTAAAATAAAGTTGACCATCAGTCGAGCGATACGTCCATTGCCATCTTCAAAAGGATGAATACGAATATAACGGTAATGAAACAATGCCGCAAGTTGAATGGGAGACATGGAACCAACTTCAGCAGCTTCGTTATACCAAGCAACCAGATCTGTCATCAAGGCTGGAGTTTCGTCTGGTGAGGCATATTCAAACCGTTCCCCCGTAGGTGTAATGACCGAATTAGGACGTGTTTTGTATCTTCCGGCGTGAACCGTATAACTTGTTGTTTCTCCTCCAGGCAACTGTCGATACACCTTATAATCTTCACGTAACATAACCTTATGTATCTGACGGATGAAAGTTTCAGTCAGAGGCTCATCAGTTAGAGCCTCTTGCTCAACCATATTTAGACAAATGTTATGAGCCTTCATTTCCTCAAGATCTTTCATCTTTGCCGAGCCAATGACTTCACCGAGAAGAAGCAGAACTTCAGTCTGCCCGTATGTGAGCGTATTACCCTCAATATGATTACTATTGTAGTTGAAGTCAAGCATAAACTTGCGTTTCAGTCGCTTTTCATCATCAGATGAAAGCGGCTGAACAGTTACCCATTGAGTATAAAGATTATTGAGTGGCGTCATATCCGATAATTTATTGCAAAGATACAAAATATACTACTTATGCGCAAATATACCACCAAAAAAGTAATACAAATAGAAAAAGATGTTTCTTCGGCTCGTCATTGTCTTTGGCATGACGTGTCAGGAAAGATAGCCGGACGCTGGATTATGTTCACCACACCCTGTGACAGTTTCGCCATCTCCTGCTTTGCCGCCTCCATGTCATCAGCGATGACAGGCTCATACCCGGCTCGGTAAGCAAACCGGACATCAGCCGACAATCGGAGCCGGAGGCATCTACAATAATAATCTTGTTCATTTTATTAAAAACTTAGGCAGGTTTTATCCTGCCCATTGAAAAATTGAAATCTTTAACGGATTAATATCTTTTTGGTATAAGAATTTGCTTTTATGAAGTATATGCCTCCTTTCTCAACGTTTATCGTATGTT
>CAMWSM010000011.1 GCA_947176915.1 uncultured Porphyromonadaceae bacterium
ATCGAGGGAGCAAGCTGGAGCACATCCGCCGGTGTTCCTATGACCGCAAGTGGTTCATCTTTCGTGGCGAAGGGTGTAAAACTTGTTGCAGATCCAGGCGAGACATCCTGCTATTTCAATATCTCAGATGCACTCGGTGCTGACTGGGATGAGCTGAACATGGTGGCAAACAGGTATGGGGCTGCATCTGAGGGTGCCTCAATAACACTCGGATCTCCCGCATCTGTGGTGAAGTACGCAAACAATGTCGATGCATCAGGTTGTCTCTCATGGGCAATCGCCCCGGGAACCTACGACATATCGTTCAATCCCTCGGATATGACTGTAACAGTAACTAATACCAATACTTCAGCCGTAGACTCACTTCCTGTTGAAGAGAAAGCTGAGATGGAACTTACGCCTGTCTACTACAATCTTCAGGGTGTGCAGGTCAACAACCCGGGCAAAGGTCTTTACATTGTAGTCAGAGGCAACAAAGTGACTAAGGAAGTAATAAAATAAAGGTTAGAAATTGTATATTATAAAACAAACTATTAAACTCTAATTAATTTGAAATGAGGTCTGAGCGATTCAGACCTCATTTTTAATAAGTATGGAAAATAAAAAAACAGCCGATTCACATCGACTGCCTTCTTAATTCTTTTATAACTAACCTAACATCATGAAACGATTTTCTGATATTATAACATTGAAAGGTTGAAAAAGGTTGAGCAGGGATCAATATTTTTTTCAATCTATTATCCAGTTCTCAATACAACGTGTCTTTGAAGAAAATTCCACACCTATCTCGAAAAGTCTGCGTGAATCGTTTTGATACTTTCTGGCATAATGATTCTCCTTAATCTGTTGCAAAGCCTTTTCCGCCGAATGATCATATTTGAGTTCAATTATGTAGATGAAATCATCAGTTGTAATTTCAATATCAATTCGCCCTTCTGAAGTGTGGGATTCAGCCTTTGTCTCAAGCCCTATCAAATCCAGAAGCAGGAAGAAAGCATTATGAAAATTATTCTCATTATCTATCTTCAGGGCATAATCTATTCCTGCGAAATAAACCTGAAGTCCCTTCATTGATTTTTCCGGCTCGCCAAGAATAAAATTGACAACAATATCATTTATTATGGAATTGGCAGAATTAGTTTTTGTTTTGACATAGTAAGGGACAAGAACCTTGAATAGTCCCTCCTTTACTTCATTATTGGGAATGCCCAAGCGGAATCTTTTCAGTTTCCTTATATATTCCTTTATGGTGAGATAACCTGTCTGGTAGAGAAGGGCGATAGGATCAGGATTCAGAAGGTCAAGACCTTTCAGTTCGCTTTCGGTGCAATACGTATCAAATGTCTGCTGCAAGTCGGAATTAACTCTTTTAAGAGATTCTGCCACTATTGTGGGAAGACCGGTCTCATTCCAGAAGTTCTCCATTTTTTCCTTCTCCAAAGCATTGAACAAAGACCAAGGATTGAATATCTCGCTCCCATCACCGGCAAACTTATATCCGTCATAATTCCTCCTTAATTCCTCAAATGCCTCATCGAAGGTCATATTCTCTTTTTTGGCAAGGCTCCTAATTCCGGCATGGCAATAATCCCTGCTTTCCTGAATAGTGATGCCGCAGATGTCAGCATATTTATCATCAAAAGAAATATCATTGAGATTGTTGAGATCGGAGAAAACAGACAGCTTGCTAAAACGGCTCACACCGGTGAGGAAAACCAGTTTCAAATGTTCCGCGCTGCTTTTGAAGTTAGAATACAAGGCAGCGAGCTGAGAGCGATAGTACTCGAAATTTTCCTCTTTGCTGAGGTTGCCGACAAGAGGTTTGTCATACTCGTCTACTAACACCACGACCTGTTTCCCGGTCTTTATGTGGGCCTGCTCAATTATTGTCTCAAAACGTTGTGAAAAATTTGAATCTACAGGGATTATATCAAACTTATTTTCCCATTGCCTGAATATTTTATCAAGCACATCCTCCAGTTTATCAGGCTCGGCATATCTTTCCTTGTTCAGGTCAAGGCGAAGCACAGGATACGCCTTCCAGTCCCAATCAAATAAATCAATATACAATCCTTTGAAGAGATCTCTTTTCCCTTCAAAGAAATATTGGAGAGTGGAAAGAAAGAGAGATTTTCCAAAACGGCGTGGACGGGCAAGAAAATAATATCTGCTTCCGCTTCTGAGGACAGTCTCAATAAAACGCGTCTTGTCGACATAGAGAAATCCCTCCTCCCTTATTTTTTTAAAATCCTGTTCACCGATAGGATACTTCACGTTTTCTTCCATGATAAGGATGCCTTTGAGATTATAATGCAAAAATAATGAAAATAATTGAGATAGCATTTCTTATTCAATGATATGTTTTTTATTTGGGCAATTACATTTTTTTAAATAACTTAGAGCCATAATCATCGTAAGGTCATCCTCATAATTCCCATGAGCCGACACTTGCCTGACATAAATTATCTATTATGACTTTATCAGAGAAATTCTATAATATGCTCGATCGTCTGGATAAGGATGAGAGCGTGAAGGAAGAAATGTTTAAAATGGTGATGGAGGCTCCCGATTCATACGAACGGGACGGGATGCTGGCTTTAATCTACCATGACGGAATTGGGGTGGACATCGACCTTAAAAAAAGCTTTGAATATGCAGAAAAGGCTGTCTACGCTTTGAGCGATTATTACTGGGATTTGGTCATGCCGAATTATCCCGATGATGAGGAATGGTGTGAATTCGAGAATATCCTTGAAACTGACTCTGATCTGTCAGATGATGAAAGGGAGGAGATAAAGCGAAAAATCAAGGAATGGCACAATATGGCTGATGAGATATACGAAGAATCATTAGACGATGAGCCGGAAAACATCATAGAGGAGGATTGACCCTTAGGGAATAATTTCCGGAGTATAAAAGAGAGAGCATACAGGATCTCATTCCTATATGCTCTCTTTAAATTTATCCCTGTTCGACGCTGTTGCAAACAGGTGATTTTATTATTTCAGTTTAGACTTGATTGCCTCTGTCTCTTTCTCGTAGCCGGGTTTTTCAAGAAGGGCGAACATATTTTTCTTGTAAGCCTCCACGCCGGGCTGATTGAACGGATTCACGCCGAGCATGTAGCCGCTGATGCCGCAAGCCTTCTCAAAGAAATAGATGAGCTGGCCGAGAGTGTGCTCGTCGAGTTTGTTGAGCTCAATCTTGATGTTGGGCACGCCGCCGTCTACATGGGCAATCTTGGTGCCGAGCTCAGCCATCTTGTTCACTTCATCGATACGCTTGCCCGAGAGATAGTTGATGCCGTCGAGGTTGGCTGCATCCTCCGGAATACGGCGAGTGATAGCCGGTTCCTTAACGGAGAGAACTGTCTCGAAGATTGTGCGCTCGCCATCCTGAATCCACTGGCCCATGGAGTGAAGGTCAGTCGTGAAGTCTACGGAAGCCGGGAAAATGCCCTTGCCATCCTTACCCTCGCTCTCGCCGTAGAGCTGTTTCCACCACTCTGCGAAGAAATGAAGCTTGGGATTATAGTTGACAAGAATCTCGATCTTCTTACCGTCCTGATAGAGGGCATTGCGAAGACGGGCATAAATCTCGCATGGATTCTCTGCACCGGGATGCTTTGTGGTCTCCTCCATCTCAGCAGCGCCTGCCACAAGTTTCACGATGTCGAAGCCTGCACACGCGATCGGAAGCAACCCTACGGGAGTGAGCACGGAGAAACGTCCCCCTACATTGTCAGGAATTACGTAAGTCTCATAACCCTCCTGAGTGGCGAGAGTGCGGAGAGCACCCTTCTTCTCATCAGTGATTGCCACGATAAGATCCTTGGCTGCATCCTTTCCTGCCTGCTTCTCCAAAAGCTCTTTGAGAATACGGAATGCTATGGCCGGCTCGGTGGTTGTGCCTGACTTGGAGATAACCACGATACCGAATTTCTTCCCTGTAAGAAGTTTCTCAAGTTCGGCAGTATATTCCTCGCCGATATTCTGACCTGCGTAAAGCACTTTCGGATTTTTGGGCTGCGGACCATAGAAGTCGGCGAAATTGTCTGAGAGAGCAGAGATAACTGCCTTCGCACCCAGATAGCTGCCGCCGATACCTACACATACCACATAGTCGCAATTCTCGCGAAGACGCTCGGCAGTCTTATTTATGCGGGCGAGAAGATCCTGAGATGTAGTGGAAGGAAGGTTAAGCCAGCCGAGGAAATCATTTCCCTCGCCGCTCCCCTCATGGAGCTTAGCCATAGCCTCTACTGCCGCAGCCTCATTCCCCTGATACTGTTTTTCAGCGAAATAAACTGCATCCTGAATGTTGATTTCAATAGATTTCATATTAATTATTTTAAAATTGAAAATTTAAATTCTAACAAAACCCACCCTCTATCCTGCTGAAAGCCTCCCGCGGACGTACGCCTCGATAAAGGATATTGTAGACGCAGTCAAGGATAGGCATATCCACATTCACCGTGGCGTCATTGATCTCATGCATGCAGCGGGTGCCGTAATAGCCTTCAGCCACCATCTCCATCTCCATTTTCGCCGCCTTCACGCTGTGGCCCTTGCCGATCATGGAACCGAAATTATGATTGCGTGAGAAAAGACTGTAGGCTGTTACAAGCAGATCGCCAAGATAAGCCGAACGGCATATATCGCGATCCATAGGGGCTATCGCATCTACAAACCTGCGCATCTCCCGAATGGCATTGCTAACGAGCATAGCCTTGAAATTATCTCCCCCCTTCATTCCGTCAACAATGCCGGCTCCTATGGCATACACATTCTTCAGCACAGCGCCATATTCTATGCCTTCCACGTCTTCGGAATGAATCGTGCGCAGCTTATGACCCGCTATCGCGTGTCCGAACTCAAGACTCTTCTCAAGGTCGTGGCAGCCTATGGTGAGATAACTGAGATGGTCGAGAGCAACCTCCTCGGCATGACACGGACCCCCTATCACAAGAAGATTGGAGTCGGCACATCCGAAATGATTGGCAAACCACCGGGTAACAATCATATTTTCATCCGGCACTAATCCCTTCACTGCCGAAACTATATTCTTTCCGGAAATGTCAACATCAATCTTCCCCGCCTCGGATTTGAAATAGGGCGACGGAATAGCCACCACAAGTGTGTCAGCGCCCTCCACAGCGGCATTAATATCCGAATGGAAATCAATACGCGCCGTGTCGAAAGTAATATCGCTCAGATAGACGGGATTTCTGCCTCTTCTGATAAACTCCTCTATACGCTCAGGACGGCGCACATACCAGCTGATGCGGTCATTATTGTTCATCAGAAGCTTAGCAAGGGCAGTAGCCCAGCTCCCTGCCCCTATGACGGCTATTTTCCCTAATCTTCCCGCCATCACTCCTCGCTTTTCTCGTTCTCCTCCTCCTGTTTGGAATTAGCCTTTTTCTCCGGACGCATCTGCGGGAAGAGAAGCACTTCCTGAATTGTCGACTGGCCCGTGAGAAGCATGGCAAGACGATCCATGCCTATGCCCATTCCGGAAGTGGGGGGCATGCCATATTCAAGGGCGCGTATGAAGTCGGCGTCAATAATCATAGCCTCGTCATCACCCTTGTCGGCAAGACGCATCTGCTCCACAAAGCGCTCATACTGGTCGATGGGGTCATTAAGCTCGGAATAGGCATTCGCAAGCTCCTTGCCGTTCACCATAAGCTCAAAGCGCTCCGTAAGGCGCGGATCCTTGCGATGGCGCTTCGTGAGTGGCGACATCTCGATAGGATAGTCTATTATGAAGGTGGGCTGAATATAGCTTCCCTCACACTTCTCTCCAAATATCTCGTCAATGAGCTTACCCTTGCCGAATGACTCATCCACCTCTATTCCGTTCTCCTTGCAGAATGCACGCAATTCCTCCTCGCTCTTCCCGGTTATGTCGAATCCTGTCTTGTCAAGGATTGCCTGAGTCATTGTTATGCGAGGATAAGGCGCCTTGAAGGAGACGGTGTTTTCGCCGATGGTGACTTCAGTAGTGCCGTTCACGTCGAGACATATCTTTTCAAGCATCTTCTCGGTGAAGTCCATCATCCAGTTGTAGTCTTTGTAAGCCACGTAGATCTCCATAGCAGTAAATTCCGGATTATGGCTGCGGTCCATACCCTCGTTGCGGAAATTACGTGAGAACTCATACACCCCTTCGAATCCCCCCACGATAAGGCGTTTCAGATAAAGCTCGTTGGCTATGCGCAGATAAAGGGGAATGTCGAGTGCGTTGTGGTGAGTGATGAACGGACGAGCCGAAGCGCCCCCCGGAATCGCCTGAAGCACGGGAGTGTCCACCTCCACATAACCGTGTGAATTGAAATACTCACGCATGGAGTTGAACATCTTGGTGCGTTTCAGGAATATATCCTTGACCCCTTTGTTGACCACAAGGTCGACATAACGCTGACGGTAACGCTGCTCAGGGTCAGTGAAAGCATCGTATGCCTTCCCGTCTTTCATCTTCACGACGGGAAGAGGGCGCAGGCTCTTCGCCAGCACGGTGATCTCCTCGGCATGAATGGAGATCTCACCCATCTGCGTGCGGAACACGTACCCCTTCACTCCTATGAAGTCGCCTATATCAAGAAGCTTCTTGAACACCACATTATACATATCCTTATCCTCCCCGGGACAAAGATCATCACGGCTTACATAAACCTGAATACGCCCGTCGGCATCCTGAAGCTCCATGAAAGATGCCTTGCCCATGATGCGGCGGCTCATTATGCGCCCTGCCACCGTTACCTCACGCCGGGGTTCTTCCCCGTCAACGAAATTCTCTTTTATTTCAACGGAATGACCCGACACCTTATATTCTGCCGCCGGATAAGGCTCTATGCCTCTGTCGCGAAGCGCCTGCATGCTGTTGCGGCGCACCTGTTCTTGTTCTGTGAGTTCCTGATTTGCCATATTTGGATTATAATATTTTTCTTGAATCAACCTTTCCTCTCTAAAAGAGGCTGAGATATACTTTAGCCAATAAAATGCAAAATTAGCAATTTTTTTCGTTATATCCCTTTAAGATTCGGGAAAGTTGGCATCAGACCGTTAATTCACCACATTCCGTGGCTTGCCCTCTTGAAAAGCAAGGAGATTATCCGTCGCAATCTCCAGAAGCCTCTGTCGTGCCTCACGAGATGCCCACCCGATATGAGGAGTTACGAACACGTTCGGTGCCCTGAGAAGAGGATTATCGGGAGTAGGAGGTTCCTGAGAAAGCACATCCGTGCAAAGAGCCCCTAAACTCCCCGAATAAAGCGCCTCGCTCGCGGCGCTTTCATCCACAAGTTGACCGCGTGCCGTGTTTATGAGGATAGCTCCCCTCTTGAGCTTCGAGAGCCATTCCTTATTCACCATCTCCCGTGTGCTTTCCGTCAGGGGACAATGCAGGCTCATCACATCACACTCTCCATAACTTTGGTCATCGGCTTTCTCAACCCAGTCCGGCAAAGAGGATGCCGCTTTCGACGTGAATGCCGTCACCCTCATGCCGAAAGCACGCGCTATCTCCCCTACCTTCTCACCGATATGTCCGAATCCGACGATTCCTATTCTCTTCCCGGCAAGCTCTATTATAGGGGCAACCGTGTAGCAGAAATCTGCCGAAGCAGCCCAGCGGCCCTCCCGGTTAAGGAGAGTGTAGCTCTCGACTCTGTTGGTGGCTGCAAGAAGCAGCGCAATCGCCATCTGAGCCACTGAATCAGTGCTGTAGGAGGGAATGTTGCTTACGACAATGCCGAGTTCGGCAGCGGTCTTCAGGTCGACAAGATTACACCCCGTGGCGAGAATGCCTATATACTTAAGGTCTGGCAGAGAGCGCATGGCGTCTCCGTCAAGAGGAGTCTTGTTTGTCAGCAGAGCCTCACACCCACGAGCCCGTTCAAGCAGTTCGGCACGCGAGGTGCGGTCATAGATCGTTACGTCTCCCAGACTGCGCAAAGGATCCCACGAAAGATCATCAAGCGCAAGAGTGTAGCCGTCAAGAACACATATTTTCATAACCTAATTCCCTTTCACCGCAAGAGTAAGCCTTATAAAATCTTCCACACCGAGTCTTTCCGGACGCAACCCCATGATTGCATCCTCCCTGATTGGAGAGTCGGGAGGAATAAGCCCCGCAAGGGAATTGCGGAGAGTCTTCCTGCGCTGACCGAAAGCGGTCTTGACAACCGTCTTGAACAGACGCTCGTCACATCCCAACTCCTTGCGTGAATTGCGAGTGAGACGAATCACTCCGCTGGTTACCTTCGGCGGCGGAGAGAAAACCGAAGGTGGGACATTGAAGAGATATTCGCAGTCATACCATGCCTGAAGAAGCACCGAAAGTATGCCGTAGACCTTGCTCCCCGGCTTGCTGCATATTCTTTCAGCCACCTCCTTCTGCAACATTCCGGCAACCACCGGGATGCTCTCCTTATAATCAAGCACCTTGAAGAAAATCTGCGATGATATATTGTAGGGATAATTCCCGATAAGGGCGAAATCTCCCTGGAAAAGATCCTTAAGATTCATTTTAAGAAAGTCTCCTTCAATCACTTCCAGAGAGGGAAACACACGCCGGAGATAGTCCACGCTCTCCGTGTCTATCTCAACGGCTTTAATGTTTCTTCCGTTCTGCATCAGGAATTGGGAAAGCACCCCCATCCCCGGACCAATCTCCAGCACCGGGAGATCGCCCCATCTCTTTGCATCATCCGGAAGTTCGGGTCGCTCTATCGTGTCGGCTATGCGCTTCGCCACATTCAGATCTGTGAGGAAATGCTGGCCGAGTGCTTTTTTTGCTTTAACTTGGGTCATATAATCAGAATGAGTTTTTTATTCAAGGCAACCTGTTTCCGAAAGATTGCTAATATATAAACGAAAACATCCGCCAAGTAGTTGCACCGGAGAGAAAATCCCTGAAGAAATCATACAAAAAATGGGATTGCCGACCGGCAATCCCATTTTTTGTATAGCTGCGATATGATTATTTCAAGCCGATTTTCTTTGCAACCGCCTGAGGAACGGCATTCTTGTTGACCATCACATTGATTGTCTTGGCAAGAAGGAAAGGCTCCGACACGTAGAAATAGCCGTCGTAGATCTGGTTGGTGTCCCAGGAATTTTTAACCTTGTAGAAACGGTTGCCGTTCTGATCCTCGGCAATGCCTACGATCACCATCCCGTGGTCGTCGGTAGTCTGATAATTATCGAAACCTGCCTGACGGCTCTCCTGAGTAACGTTGATCTCCTTCACCGGACCATTGATGTCCGAATTGGCTTTATCACGCTCTTTGTCGGAAAGCTTCACCCAGCGTGAAAGCTCCGTTCCCTCAAGATTAGCCTCCGACTTAGGCTCGGGAAGCACTGCGAATCCCTTTGCCCACTTGAAACCCGGTTCGGAAACGTCAGCGCCCCATGCCACGGTATAGCCATTCTCAAGAGCGTTGTCGATAGTGGCTTTCATCTCGTCGAGAGGCACATTCATGCTCTCCGCCCAAAGCCAGTTGTCGGGAATTTCGATAGCGAAAGGCTTATAGAAAGGATGATGTGTGAAGCTGGTGATGCTTATGAAATCATCCCCTTTCAAGCCGAGTTCCTTAGCATAGCTCTGAGGAGTATATTTCTTACCGTCTATGGTGAACTCCGTAGGTTCCGGTCCGAGATAAGCGTCAAGAATACCGATAAATCCGGGAAGCCATGCCGTTGAAACCTTTCTGTTAGGATTCTTAAGCACTGCGTTAAGATATGCTGTCAAGGCATTGTTAAGCTCGCCGTGTACATGCTTATCCTCCCCATAGTTCAAGCCGTCATAGACAGCCTCGGGCACAACGCCGTAGGTGTCAACCACATTTATCACATCTGCAAAAGATCCGCCGGGAGCGAAATTCACGTTGCCATGGGTGCGTATATATTTCTTTGCCTTGTCGATATAGCATTTGCGCACAGTGTACATCTCGGAAAGGTCGATATTCTTGTCCCCTCCGCGACGCAGAACGTCATCCTCAAGGAAAGAAGTGCCCGAGAAGCTCCAGCAAGTGCCCGACTTATTCTGGTCTTTGACAGAAGTAGTGGGATTGATCTTGATGTCATTGAATTTAAATCCGGTGGAATCCGGTTTTGCCTCGGGCGCGGGAGCCTGCATGTCGGTTGCGGCTGCTGTCAGAGGGCACACGAGAGCCAGCGCGGCAGCATAGATAAGTTTTTTCATTGTTTTTCGGGTATGTCCGGTTAGTATAAGGGTTTATTCAAGATCCTCTCATGCGAAAGGATGGTTATCAACTGCAAACTTACAAAAATAAATTGATTCCGGCAAATAAAATCTCCCCCTGCTCCTTAAAGGAATAAGGGGAGCACATTCATTCATTTATTTAAAGTACAAAGTATTTGGAGAACAGCGGCGCAATACTTATATTGATAATTGAAGTTGATTCTTAACGAGATGCCAATATTCCCCTTTAAGATTAATCAGTTCTTGATGGGTGCCTTGTTCTGCAATCCTGCCATCTTTTATGAATATAATCTTATCTGCATTCTGCACTGTACTTAAACGATGGGCAGCAATTATTATTGTCTTGCCTTTTCCAAATTCACTTATATTATCTACGATTGATTTCTCGTTATTTGCATCCAGGGATGAAGTTGCTTCATCAAGAAATAATATGTCGGGATTTTTGTATAATGCTCTGGCGATCATTAGTCGTTGTTTTTGACCTCCGCTCATTTCAATTCCGGAGACACCTATCTTGGTATGAATTCCCATAGGCAATGAATTGACAAAAGCTCTTAGTCCAACGGTCTCTAATATCTTCTCCGCTCTTACCTTATCCGGACAGCTTGCTGAGAGAGAAATATTTTCTAAAATGGTTCCGGAGAATATCCTTGCTTCCTGCATCACTACCCCGCAATGACGCAGCCAATCCTGATTGTCAATCTCTGAGATAGGATACCCGCTTAATGACAGCGTTCCAACCTGAGGAATATAAAACCCTAACATCAGTTTTATCAATGTAGACTTTCCACAACCGCTTTCTCCGACAAGTGCCGTCACTGTCCCCTCTTTAATTTTAAGATTGAAGTCTTTTATTACAAATGGTGAATTTGTGCCTGCATATCTGAAACTGACATTATTAAAACAGATGGATGGATTCTTAAATTTAATCTTTCCTCTAAATTCTGATTCGTCATGAATGACGTCATCTATTCTTTGATATGACAATAATGCCTCCTGTAAAGAATTGAGAGAACTGCTTATAGTGGAAAATGGCTGAGAAAGCCGTCCGGTTATATACCCTAACGACATCAATACACCTATCGATATATCACCTGAAATCACCATGATTGCGCCTACTCCGGTAATTGTCAAGTCTTTTATTCTTGTCAGGACAATATGCCCTCCTCCTTGAAAATAATTGAGCCAGATAGATTTTATTGTCACTTTATTAATCTCTTCCTGAGTTTTTTTCCATTTTTCTATTTTCGAAGTTTCGGCATTATTCACTTTTAAATCTGCCATGCCGTTGGTAAGTTCATAGGCATGATTGCGATTTTCAGATGAATGCGTGAAATAGGCATAATCTATAGTCTTACGTCTGTTCAAAAATAAAGCATTCCATCCAATTTCAAGAAGCGACATTATGAAAAAAATAGAGAAAATAGTAATGCTATACTTAAAAAGCAAGTATCCAAATACTATAGTTGTCAGAGAAATAATAACAATAGAATCAGGGAATGACAAAAGAAAATCCTTGATTCTGGTTTGATCGTTTATTTTTTGAACAAAATCAGAGCTGACTTTCTTATCAAAAAATGATAATGGAAATTTTGCCAGTCTTTCCAGAAAGTTATTAACCATTTGCAGATGGATGCCTAAACCTGTTTTTGTCAAGACTAAATTCATGCCGTTTGATGCTATCAATCCGCCAATCGCTATAGCCAGTTGGCTGAGCAATAATAGTACTATCAGGTTGACATCTTTCAGTCCTATTCCGTCGTCTATGGTTTTCTTCAAAAGCAGAGGTATGGAAAAATCGGCTGCCATTATAGCCAGTGAGATCAGAAGCGCAATAAGAAACTTACCTTTATGCACCTTAAAGAATCCTGATAAATAAGAAAAGAAATCTTTAAGGCTATTCTCTTTAGGAAATTCCTGGCTATTGAAAGACTCTCTTGGCTCAAATAATATGGCTAATCCGGTATTATCCTCCGACAGCCAATATTTGGAAAAATCATTTTCCGAATATTTCAGTTTACCTTGTGCCGGGTCAGCTATATAGTATTTTCCCCTTTTGGTGTCATAATTATATAGAACCACAAAATGTCTCTGCTGCCAATATAGTATGGCAGGCAGAGGCATATTTGAGATATTCTCAATTCTTATGCGCACAGCGGCGCTATCCATATTTATCTTATCCGCACATTCCTTTATGTCCCTGATGGACATTCCCAGGCGATTCAGCTCGGAAATACCATGCAAGTGTCGCAAAGGAATTTCCTTGCCATAATGTCTCGCTATCATTTTCAAGCATGACAGACCGCAATCAGAATGTTCAATTTGCCTATAACACTTAAACATAAAGATTTATTAAACAGATCTATTTTCTATTTTGCTTTGTTGATACTTGTCTTGCTTTCCTCAGCTCCCTGCACGTAGATATTTCTGTCAATTTTCTTTCCGTAGCCAAAGGTGTATGTGATCTGTATGAAGCCATTCCTCCCTGTCTCAAAAGAATTATAGTTTGTGGAGTAGTAGGGAGAGGTGTAATTGACGCGTATCCTCTGCTTGTCATTGAAAATATTGCTCAATTTAAATTTTATGTACAAATCGCCGGTGCCGTATGTTATGCCGACATTCCAGCCGCCCTGTCTCCAGTACTCTTCCCTTCCCCCTTCATCAAGGTGTTTGAAGGGTCCGTCGTAATCCACCTCAAGATTGACATTGCCGATAGTGTAGTCTGCGCCACCGGAAAAAGTGAAGTAATTCCTATGTCTGCGCAAGTTTCCCTCCGTGGCGGTATAAAACCATTGAGGAGTCAGACTCACAGAAAGATTGCGGTCAAAGAAATGACCTTTTATAGATAGACTTCCCCTAAGGTCGTGGACAGGTGAGATATTGACTTTCTCCATCACTAATCCTCCCATTTCCCTGTCGGCAGGTCGATATTCAGTCAGGATATCATTGATCTTATATAAATAACCAAGTCCTGCTCCAAAAGAGAGCCACTTGGTAGTAAGATAGGTGGCATAGAGATAGGTGTCCCATGAAGTGTCTTTCTTCAGCGAGGGATTGCCGACGCTCCATAAGAGTTCCGAATTTTTTACCAACACCGGGTTTGACTCGCTTGCAGAGGGAAAAGATGAGTTATATCGGAGACTTCCACTGAACATAAACTTCCTTGTGGGATTCCAGTCTACCGATGTGGAGAAAGTGGGGGAAACGGAATGTTCCTTTAGATCCCCTATCTGCCAGAAAGAGGAGTTGAAGCCGGGATAAAAATACATGCGTAACTTTTGCGACGCAATCCAGCTGATTATAAATTCTGAGTTGATCTCTTGGCGTGTCTGTCTGCTGAGGGTATTTGCAGATCCTGCGTATCGGGTGGAAAACCAATCGAAAGTACCCACAAGATTAAGATAGAAATTCCATTTGTCAGACAGTTTGAAAGCCGGGAACAATGTTAACTTAAACGTATTCACGTCTTCTTTTATAGTGTTGAAAATTGGGGATGTGTCCCCCGTCTTGTTGGTTGACCAATTGTCGTTTCTTGCATAATTATAATTCCAAAGAGCGGAAATAGTCCATTTGGGGTTGAACCGATAGAAGTAGTTACCTCCGGCTTGTGGGGAAATGGAGCGGGACGATGAGGTGAAAAAGGAATATTCCGATCCGAAAAGATTCTCCGACCATGAACTGACGGATGAGGAGCCGCTGCCGGGATTCCTGTCCCAACCTAAGGCGAATGTATGGGTCATCCGGAAGTTTTTGTTTGTATATCTTACGTATAGACCGAAATTAAGACCGTCTTCACGAGTGTAGGAAAAGCTCTCCTCATCCTGAATTATCTCATCATATTTCCGGTCATTGTAATAGATGTCGCGGTAAGTTGTCTCCGCTTTCTTCGACGAGCGATGGTCGCGGAGATAGTTTCCACGAAACATAGCTCCGTAGGTCATTTTCTTATAGACGAGTTTGGAGGAGATTTCATAAATACCGTTATTAGGCACCCGTTGAAACAGGGAGATTTTGGATACTCCACCCGCCTCATATTCTGTCATCACAAAGTTTACGGCATATTTAACCCCCTCATACTTAGGATCGGTCGGATCCTGAATGCACTCCACCCGTTTCACCTCCTTTGGCCAGAACGTAGAGATGTCGATGCCCTCTGCCTTCACTCCATTTATGAACACCACTGCCGTTCCCCCTCCGGGAGTTACGATGGCACCATCTTTTTCCTCAAGAAAAGGGAGATGCATCGCCTTTATGAGAGTGGCAGGAGAAGTGGAAAGTTTCTTCTCTTTTTTTGTAGGAATCACGTTTATCACTCCATTTTCAATCCATCCACGCTCAGCTTGAATGACTACCTCCTCAAGTTTGTTGACAGGGATAGAGTCATCGGCTACTGAGCTGAGCACTGCCGTAAAAAGAATAAGAGTAACTAATATCTGATGTTTCATGATTGGCTTTTTTATTGGTTTAATGGTAAAAATGAATGTTCAAAAATATCCAAAACAATATCGTTGATCTGCGATTCGGTATATCTCATAGTACACTCTTCGTTATCCATATCCTCAACAGCCCTTTGTTTACACCCTCCTCCGCAAATAGGTGCTATTCTGCATGTGCGACATACTTCCTTGGATAATTTGGCGTTATCCCGAACTCGTGTTTTTTCTGAATCAAAACATATCTTTCCAATAGAATTGATCTTCCCGATTTTATTTTCGTCTGTGAAATCTCTTGCAGTGCATCCGAATACATTGCCATCATAATTTATCAGAAGGTGGTTCTTTTTATCTCCATAACACGAGTCTTCAACGTTATGGGGGATATAGTTTGCCAAGACAAAAAATCCGTTTTTACGGAAAACTTTTCTTATTTCCATAATTTTTATTTCGGCGGTGTCTTTTTCCCGCACCTTATCTTGCCAAACCCTTTGGAAATCAAATTTTATAAATTGTTTTTCATCATCCGATAAGGATATGAAATAGTCTAAGATTTCCTTTACACTTCCAATATTTTCCACCGTATAGTTGACTCTTAGAATCACATTAATTCCTTTTTTAAGAAGTAGTACGACATTATTTATTATAATGTCGAAGCTTCCTCTTTTATTTTTAAAGTATCGTGTAGAATCATGGGATTCTTTGCCTCCATCTAAAGTGATCTGAAATCCACAAGAAAATTTGGAGAGAAAATCTATCATTTCCTCATTTAATAATGCTCCATTAGAAGTAAAATGGATGTGTAATTCTTTTCCAAATTTCTTGCATACTTGTGAGGAATGGAGAATTATTCTTTTGGCAATACTGTCAAAATGAAATAATGGTTCTCCACCAAAGAAACCTAATTCAAATGACTTTATCTCGGGGTCAGACAGGGTTTGTGTAATGAAAGATTTTACCGCCTCCACTGTCTCCCCATTCATTCTTGAATTTGCAATATGATTTTCATAACAATACCAGCAGGAAAAATTACAATCCAGAGTAGGATTGATATGCAGGATAAACTCGTTGTGGTTGTCATCACATTTTCTAACCTTCTCCTGAAGCAATTTAATTTCATCACTTAATGAATCAATAATAACACCTGCCTCGCAAAATTGTTCATAAAGTTTAGGAGTCGCTGTTCTAATTTCCTCAATAGTTTGTTTATTTGTATTAAAAATACTGTTCTTTATCACCACAAAATTATCTTTGAAAGCATTATAGATAATCGTGTGCTTTCCATCAATATGAAGAATGGTGTTATATAGGCTATATTTCATATTTTTATATTCATAGGTTCCCTAATTATTTTAGGAAACCTATGAACCTCATTATTATGGAGAAATGTATTAAATTCAAATATTTATTTTTATAATGCACCACAATCCTTGTCGCGGTTAATTTCTCTTTTTACAATTGTGGAAAGACAACTACCCTTATTTTTAGATTTAGGACAGGCACTGTTATAATTTTGGCAATCTCCACCATTAGTTGCATTATGGCACTGCTCATACATATCGTTGATACAATTTCCTCCATTTCCACCCATGAAAGTCATGTTGGTGGAAAGAAGAGCGGACTCGCAGTCTCCGATATTATTGTCAACTGGAAGACTTTCGATAAAGGCTGCAATTCTTGTTAATTTATTTTCCATAAAAATCATTTAACACCTTTCAACTTGAAAGGCATGCAAAATTAGAAATTATTGTCCGAAATATCCCTCTCTATATAGTTCACATTTATACACATTATTATTTTTACTAACATAAAACTTTGAGTATAAATAAATTGAAGATAAATGTTGTAAACATTTGTAAACTTTTAATAAAAACAATTATAATATATCAGGAATCTATAAATTATATATTTATAAGTTTACAAATTTTTACAATCCCACACATATATATTTGAATATTAGATATGTATAAAATTAAATCCTCTATATAAAATTTTATCACCACAATGAGTTTAGTCCCTTTTCTCGCCTAAGGAAAGGATAAAGTCTTTCCAGTTTTTAAAGTCTGTATCCGCACAATGTTTATCGAAAAGCCTACGCCGAGAATTGGAAATTCCCGAGGAGGTTATCCTGAAATAAGCAGCACTCATTTTTTGAGGAACATTAATCTTAATGAACATGGCATCAACTATATTGTCGTTGGATACACCCATATCCAGAAGAGTCTGTAAGAATCCGGGGTATCTCCCGGAAATACATTTTCGCAAATTTAACAAATCGGTATCAGTAATTTTGGCTCCCCGAGAGGTCAGGCTGTTCATTATCCGCTCGGTGATTTTCGCAAGATCAAGATCTTTCTTTAATTCATCAGCTTTCCGCCTTTCACTATCAATCTCTCCAACCTGATCATTATCACTTATTTTTTTGTTCAGGATATTGATTTTATCCTCTAATTCGCGTATCTGTCGGCTATTTTCATTCTTAATCCTCTCTATTTCAAGATTACCTTTTACCTGTTTAAAACGACTTCGTATATAAAGACCGGCAATGATGGCTATTAAAAGCAGACTACTGAGAATCAATATAGTCAACCACTGCTCTTTCTTCTGATTGGAAAGAGTAAGCAGAAGATTATCATTCTCCAACTGTGCATGATCTATTATCTCCTCCATCTCAGCCAAGGAGTTCTCATTGTATTCCTTTTGAATCTTTTCTACAATTTCATGAGTTTTAATGGCATATTTTAAAACATCCTCTCCATTCTTGCATCTTATGCCTCTTTTTGCCAATGCCTTTGCCGTCTTATATTGGATTGCCAAGTCTGCGTTATTTAAAAGTTCTTCAGAAATCTCTTTATTTAATATAGAGTCTGTCAATCTGTTTTTAGCATCATTTACAATACATAACACGGATGACTTGGAAGAGTAGTCATATACAAATTTATGAAGCTTAAGAATTGAATCCGCTTTCTCATAATCTCCCTCATATATATATGTCGACATTAGTTGAGAGTGGAATATGGAAGTTGTAACTGAATCATTCAAGAGCCTTACAGGTTTCTCCAAAAAATTATAAATATTCCATACACTGTCTGACATTCCAACCTGCCTATAAACAGATGCCAAAGATAAGCGTGCTCCAATTCTTTCCTTCAAATGGTTTCTACAATTTGGATTATTATATAGGGAGTCTGTAAGTTTGACATGTTGTAATATTTCTTTTAAAGAGTGGCGACCCAGATTATGAATGGAGTATACCCCTCCCTTTTGAGCATGAATACGATTCTCAAGAGAAAGGTTTGGATATTTTTTAAGACATCTTAAAGCCTTGTCAAAATACTCCAATGCCTTTGCATCCTCCCTGAGTTCCGAATAAACTCTACCGGCATAATAATATATTTCGGAATATAGTTTATCCTCTTTTTTATTAACAATGAAATACTCCATTATCTCTCTAATCTCATTATCATTCTCCGGAGAATAATAGAGCTTGTCCTTAACTTCTATAATAAGCAATCTTTGATACATTCTTTGCTCATCATTTTTCAGCTCATCCGGATTCATAGTTTGAAGAATATTAAAGGCTGAATCCGGATATGTGTCCATCATAGAAGCAGCCTCATCAAGAAGTAAATTGGTAAAAGATGGCTTACATGAAGCACATATCAAAGCCAGTATAATGATTGTATATAAACCGTATATTCTCATTCACAAATATTTAATATCAACCCCAAAATTATAAAACTTTTTACTATTATGCTATTTATATAAAATAAATAGTAGTTTTTTTCCTATTCCCTTAAGTATATTTTTATTTACAAATGTTTACAAATGTTTACAAATTCACACCTATTTAATTGTTTAGTAATTATTTATAATTTATCTATTTTTTTATATACAATCATAATGCGATACTTTCCGTTTAGAGGTAAAAATAACCCAAACACTTTTAAACCATGAAGTTTTTACCACTCGTGATGTTACTCATCTGTCCATTTATGGTCTTCGCAGAGACTGAAGAGATTGATCTGGATGAGGAAAAAGAAAGACCCGCCAATCCTCCCTTAAAGCGAAGCTTCGCTCCTCAGCCGAAGCTTTTCCTCATTGACAGAGCTGAGATACAGATTGATTATCCTTTCTCAGCATCGGAAGGCTCTATTTCCATCCGTGACACCCAAAACTCTGTTGTGTTCCAGGCGGATTATCTCTCCTCATCATATTCAATCCCGACATTGGACAACATACAGACCTACTCCATCACACTCTACATCGACAACCATTGCTATTCAGGCATAATCCTACCCTGAGCCTACTCAACCCAAACGGCTTCGCGATTCCTCGCGAAGCCGTTTCTCTTAATAAAAATTCCACATATTTACTTAAAGACGCATTTTCAATAAGTTTACAAATGATTACAAATAAACACTTAGTTTATTAAAATACAACAATTTATAATTTTAATCATTTTGTGTGTACTTTTGTGAGCTCAAATATTGAGCCTCTTCTGACTCATTTTTTGTAATTTTGCTCAAATAGACTTATAAATTCTAAATAGGTTGAAATCTAATATAATAATCTCATGAAACGAAATAGTTTTTTTTGCCTTGCAGCAATAATGGCAGGATGTATTTCTCAAGTCAGCGCACAGACTACTGAAAATCTTCCTGATTCCGTAAATAGCGTGAAAACTGAAAAAGTGGAGTCGCTGCATGAGGTTGTGGTGGAGGCTGCCACAAAAAAGGTTATCAAGCAGGGAATTGCATTCTTTCCGACCAAGAGAGAAAAGGAGTTCGCTACGGATGGTGTTAACCTTATACAGATGATGGCTCTTACTGAACTCCCATACGATTACCGAAAGAATGTCGTAACTGACGCGGCGGGATCAAAAGTCAATTATTTCATCGACGGAAGAGAGGCATCGCCAAAAGAACTTCTGGCGATGAATCCTCAAGATGTGGTGAGAGTGGAGTATCTCCCAATGCCGACATCAGGAAAATTCCATGGGAAAAGGAATGTGGTAAACTATGTAATGAAGAAATATGAAACCGGAGGTTTTACCCGTCTCAAGGCTCTGCAAGATATGAGAGGTCGTCAGGGAGATTATTCACTATCCACCCGCATGGCATATAAAGAGATGGCTTTTGATGCTTTCTTCGAGGGAGACTATAAGAACAGTGTAAATACAGGCTCCGTTACCGATAATGTTTTCAAGGAAATAACATATCAAAATAATTTCTACGAGAATTTACGCCAGACAGTCGATAACAGTAGAAATAGACAGAAACAAAATGAGATGGAGGGATATTTCAAAGCAATTTGGAATCACAAGGCTATTTCTCTAACGGCAATGGCAGGATGGAACAGGATGTGCCAACCGGAGGAGGAGAATATATCCGAAACCGTATATACTCCTGAAGTGATAGACTCTGACTACACAGAGACCACGGCAGCTTCGCTGAGTATCAACCCATACGCAAAAGTAAATATGAATCTTGACCTGCCTCATTCGCAATCGCTCTCCGTTATTCTTTCGGGATTCTATCAGGCAGAGAAAGCAAGCTCCAATTATGATCCATTAAACCTCCCTCCTATCTTCAATGCCACCAAAGACAAAAGTTGGAATGGTATGGCATCCGTGAGCTGGTCGAAGGAACTGAACGATCACAACTCTCTCGACATAAACGGATACATAACCCAAAAAAGAAACAATACCGACTACACCGGATCTTTTGAAGGGAGGAATGACTATCGAGATTTCAAGACAAACCTTTCAGCTACATTCTCCCACACATTCCGTCCCGGAACATTTCTATCTATCTCAGCAGGTGCCGACAGGACTGCCCAAAAAATAAACGGAATAAAAATGGATGTGCAATGGAATCCGGAGGTAAGCCTTAGTTTCTCCCACAAATGGAATGCTAAATCAGATTTCCGATTATCTACAAACACTTTTACAATTGGATATGCCGGAGACGCTATGAACGATGTGATAATCCGCACATCCGAGCTTATGTGGAGAAAGGGGAATCCATTTCTGAAAAACAGGTTGTGGTGGCAGTCAATGATATCAAACACATGGAATTTCAGCCCTAAATTCTCCATTACCCTGCGAGGAGTCTACACAAGAGTATTCCATCAAGACACAGAGATGTGGGATGTAGTGGCTGGATATGACGGACTGGTGAATACGCTGACATCCGATAATACTGCCGATAAACTTGTAGGAGGATTAAGAACCACTCTGAAACTTTTCGACAAAAGACTGGTGATAAACGGCAATATTGAATACTCTTACTTTCATCTTACGGGTGATAACCATAGGAGCAAGGGATATGCCGAGGGATCACTCTCGGCAACATGGTACGGAAAGGGATGGTATGCCGGTGGTGTCTTTATTCCTGCAGCAACATTGCCCTATATGTACGGGATAGCGGAAATCTACGACAACTGGAAATATTATTTCAACATTGGATTCAGCAAGGTGAAGAATCTAAATCTCCGGCTTCAGATTGCGAATCCATTCGGTGAGAAATGGACTTCCATAACCCGAGTAAACACCGAGCATTTCTCACGGCGCACACAGGCTTATTCATGCTTTGCCTCCAACCGCTTCACTCTCACTGCCATCTACACAATATCATACGGCAAGAAGGTGGCAAAAGTCAATATGTCAAAGCAGGGACAGATCGATTCGGGAGCAATGAAAGCGGAGTGAGGTTTTGAAGTGCGGAAGTTTTGACGTAACTTTGCCGAAGGAAAAATACAATCCCGAATCATCATGCGAAACAACCGTATACCTTTGGTGTCTAAACAATATCTGCTGCCCTTCATACTCGTAAGCTCCCTCTTTTTCATCTGGGGATTTGCAAGAAGCATCCTGGATGTGCTCAACAAGCATTTCCAGCAGACGATGGATATAACCATCGCTCGCTCCTCAATGATCCAAGCCACAACCTACATAGGATATTTCCTAATGGCTATTCCGGCAGGTTTATTCCTCACCCGTTACGGCTACCGAAAGGGAGTCGTGGCGGGTCTTTTGTTTTTCGCTCTCGGCGCTTTCCTTTTTATTCCGGGTGAGGCGGGTGCTACGTTTGAGATTTTCCTCATAGCCCTTTTCATAATCGGATGCGGTCTCGTAATGCTTGAGACGGCCGCCAACCCATATATCACGGAACTCGGCGACAGGGCTACGGCGGCAAGCCGACTCAATCTCGCACAGGCATTCAACGGTCTCGGATGCCTGCTCGCCCCGGCTGCCGTGGGGCAATTCCTTCTCTCGCCGGACGGTGAAGGCAGAGTAGCGTTGCCATATACCGTAATGGGGATAATAGTGCTTTTGGTGGCATTTCTTTTTTCGAGAGTAAAGCTTCCCGAAATAGACGATGATAAGGAGGAAAAGGATAAGGGGGAATTGACAGTGAGGAAGACTCTTGTGCAATTAATCGGCAACCGTAGGTTCATAACTGGCGTGGGAGCATTGTTTTTTTACGAAATTGCGGAAATATCCATCAACAGCCTGTTTATAAATTACGTAACTTCCGATGGCTGGCTCGCTCCTTCAACAGCGGCAGTAGTGCTATCTTTCGGAGGCTTAGGTCTGTTTCTCCTTGCACGTATAGCCGGAAGCGCGGTTATGAGCCGGATAAGGGCGGAGAAAGTGCTTATATTCTGCACCGCAATGACTGTCGTCAGTTCCCTACTCGTGGTGCTTAATGTCGGAATAGCCTCCCGTGCAGGTCTCTTCTGCTGCTATGCCTTTGAAGCAATCATATTCCCGACAATCTTCGCCCTCTCTGTCCGGGGATTGGGAAATGCCACAAAACTGGCATCCTCCCTGCTTATGATGACCCCCTTAGGGGGAGCGATTGGTACAATGATAATGGGCACGGTGGCGGATGCTGTGAGCATATCAGCATCATTCACCGTGCCCTGTGTGGCTTATCTGATCGTATTCCTATATTCCCTCACCCGCAGGAGGCTGTCATGACTGTTTCATGTATGACTGCCACATTTCTTTAAGTTTCCACCATTCAATCACCTTGCTGTCCTGAATCGCTATCCACCTCCCGTTAAGACGAAGCGATACGTAGGTCTCCCCTTTCCTATCCTTAAGCACAACCATCATCAGGTTGGCTCCAAGGGGTGAAATATCGCTGTCGATCCAATGTGAAGCCAGCTGACCGGGAACGGCATCGGGCGCATAACAGCCCGGAAGCCTCATCAATGAGAATAGGGGAAGGACTGTCTCCGCATGGCCGAAACGAAGGAATGCCACATCTTCGTTTCTCCACGAAGCAGCAGCATCTGCCGAGGCTATCAATGACTCAAGAAGAGGCTGCGCGCTTTTTAAAGGTATGTCTGAAAAACGGCTTGCCGACCGTGCATAATAATGCTCTAAATTGTCTGCTTCCCAGCAGGCGCGATAGTCGGAGGGGGTGAACCATTCCCCGATCTCAGCCTTAATTCCTGCTGCCGGAAGCGACTGAAGGATGCCGTAAGCTTCATAAGTGAGTTTGCGGAGTTCCACGTCATCTTTCCCGATGGTGAACATGGAGGCAGCCGGAGAGGTCGGAATATTCATTGAGGCATAATGCTCATACTCCCTCTTCCAGTCAGGATTTTTCAGAAACTCTACATAATCGGCATCAGTCTTAAAATATCTGAGCAAGGAATCATACTGATGGCCCTCTGAAGTGGAAATCTCAAGATCGGATGAGAGCACGCTGAGCTGATGGCAGAATTCATACATCGTCATAACCACCCGTGGCACATACGTCGCAATGGCTTTTACCTTCCCCTTCCCTAACAGACCGGGAGCGGTGCGCATCATTTCTGTCGCCAGTATCCTCTCCTCCTCCATGCCGAGAGCATTCAAAGCCCCCCATCTTCCTTCCGTAACCGAATCCACCCTATCTATAAGTTTGAGAAATCCGGCGCCCTTTTCAGAAAGCGTTCCCTCGCTCCGGGCTTCCATAAGGATGTCGCGGAGATGAGCAATCTTCTTTTCCGAAGAGAGGAAACGGGCGCCATGACGCGCCACATAGTTGATAAACACCGGTGTCATATCCTCATTCCATGGCACGCTGCTGTCAGTGAGATTAAAATTATATGGATGCATGGTGCCCGAATATTCCACCATGAAATCATTGTCTCTCTCACCGGCATCTGCACTATATGAAGGCACGCTTAGAATGAAAGCTGCTATCGAAACAAAAAGGCAGTTTAACAGGGAATGTTTTTTCATAGCATAATGATTTTAATTAATATGGTTTAAAATTTCCGTTTATGTCCATTATTTGTCCACAAATAATAAAAAAAGAGATGTAATAAATTGGTAATCAATTAATTACATCTCTTTTGCGGAGAGAACGAGATTCGAACTCGTGGATAGGATTGCTCCCATCGTCGGTTTAGCAAACCGGTGGTTTCAGCCACTCACCCATCTCTCCGGGTTTAGTCTGAATCAGTCGTTATGACATTTTCATTTTGCTGATGGGGTTTCTCCCTTAGCGACTGCAAAGTTATAAACTTTTTATTTCTCACGCAAATTTTTTGATAAAAATTTTTCCTCTTTGCCTTATTTTAATATTGTCCTATCTTTCCGGAGGGAAAATTCATTTATTTATCAAAGTTTTTATTAACTTTGGGACGTTGAACACGCAGAATGCAATCAACAGAATATATACCGGTAAAAATTCAAATCATTATGAAATATAATCGTATTCTCCTTAAGCTTTCCGGTGAGTCGCTGATGGGCGCTCAAGGGCATGGCATAGACACCTCGAGGCTTAACGCATACGCTCTCCAGATTCAGGATGCTGTTAATAATGGAGTCCAGGTGGGTATAGTGATCGGGGGTGGCAACATCTTCCGTGGACTTTCCGGAGCCGCAAAGGGTTTCGACCGTGTCAAAGGCGACCAGATGGGTATGCTCGCCACTGTAATCAACTCGCTTGCCCTTAGTTCCGCCCTCGAGGCGATAGGGCAGCCCGTGAAAGTGTTCACTGCCATCCCTATGTTCCCTATCGGCTATCCGTTCTCTAAATGGGAAGTGATCAAGACTCTCAAAGAGGGCTCGGTGGCGATTATGAGTTGCGGAACCGGATCCCCTTACTTCACCACCGACACAGGCTCTGCATTGCGTGCAATCGAGATTGAGGCGGATGTGATGCTCAAAGGAACCCGTGTGGATGGCGTCTATACCGCCGATCCTGAAAAAGATCCGGAGGCTGTCAAATTTGACCGCATCACATACAAGGAGGTCATCGACAGAAATCTCAAAGTGATGGATGTAACTGCCACGGCACTCTGCATGGAGAACAATATGCCAATATATGTCTTCAATATGGATAAGGAGGGAAACCTCGCCAAAATGTTGAAGGGTGAAAATGTCGGCACTCTCGTAGAGTGACAATCTTAGTTTCTAATTTAATTTTCAAATTTCAATTTTCAATTTAAAAAGGCCATGGAAGTAAAGGAATATCTTGACAACGCTAAGGACAGCATGGAGCTTGCTGTGGAATATCTGGACGAAACGCTTTCGCATATTCGTGCCGGAAAGGCTTCTCCAAAATTGCTTGACGGAATAAGAGTGGATTATTATGGCTCAAAAGCTCCCATCTCGAATGTAGCGAATGTGTCGGTGCCTGACGCGCGCACAATTGCAATAACTCCCTGGGAGAAATCAATGTTCAAGGAGATCGAGAAAGCAATCATAAATTCAGAACTGGGAATCACTCCTGAGAACAACGGTGAGGTGATTCGTCTTTCCATACCCCCCCTTACGGAAGATCGACGCAAGCAGCTCGTTAAGCAAAGCAAGGCTGAGGCGGAAAATGCAAAAGTTTCAGTTCGCAATGCACGTCGCGAGGCGATAGAAGGGCTCAAGAAAGAGATTAAGAAAGGGCTTAGCGAAGATGTGGAGAAAGATGCAGAAGCCAACGTTCAGAAACTTCACGACAAATACATGAAGAAGATCGATGAAGTCTTCTCCGCAAAAGAAAAAGAGATCCTGACAGTCTGAAAAAGGCATTAGGCGTTAGGCATTAGGCGTTAGACCGGGAGCCGGGGCAGTCCTCTGCCCCGCGCTTTATTTTTTCTAATCCTACCCCCTCCAGCCTAACACCTAACGCCTAACACCTAACACCTAACGCCTAACACCCCTCCATGCTTTCCATCATAGTCCCCATATATAATGCCGAAAATTATCTTCAGGCAACCATCGACTCCGTTTTCTCTCAGTCATACACCGACTGGGAGCTGATTCTCGTCGACGACGGTTCAACGGATCATTCCCCTAATATTTGTGAGCTGGCAAGGAGGAGGTCAGAACGCGTGAGGGTGGTGAATATGGGAAATGCCGGCGTATCGGCAGCACGAAACACCGGACTAAAAATCGCCCGAGGGAGCCACATAATGTTTCTCGATGCAGACGACCTGCTGCCCCCCGCCACCCTTTCAATCATGACCGAATGTGCCGCCCTGCATGATTCCGATATCGTGTGTGGCGCCATAAAGGAAGTTAAGGCAGATTATGAAATGCTGCCTTTATCCGTAAATTCAACCCCTGCGGAAAAACCATCAATATCTTCCACACATTATACCCCCCTCTCAGCTGCTGAACAGATATTATATCAAAAAAGCATAGACTGCTCCGCTTGGGGAAAAATTTACAAGGCATCCCTCTGGAGCCACCTGAGATTCAGGGAGGGGATAAGATACGAAGACCTCGACCTGATTCCTCGCCTTTTTACAATGGCAGAGAGAATCACGAGAGTGAATTGCGTTGTCTATCTCTATCGCCAGCATCCCCGGAGCTACATCCACACATTCTCTCTCCGACGTGCCGACGTGCTTGACGTAACAGAGCGGCTCAGCGAATGGATGATGGAAAGGGAGCCGTCGCTCGGAAGGGCTGCGAGGGCTCGTGAACTGAATGCCAATTTTAATATTCTCGCCCTCATAGCTGCCAATAAAAATAGCCTTGTCAAAGAAGAGGGGGAGAATAATAAATTTAAAGCAATGCTATTATCCGACCGCTGCTGGAATAAAATAAAAGAGTTGCGCGGAGAGGCCTTGCGCAACTCTTCTGTAAGGCTGAAAACAAAGATCGCCATCCTCATCTCCTATCTTGGCGGACGCCTCACCTTTGAAAAAATCTCCCGTAGAATATATTAATTTGACAACTGCCCCGAGATCATTTGCCATAGGGCGATCCCGGTGCTGACCGACACATTCAGGGAGTGCTTCACTCCCCCCTGAGGAATCTCCAGAACCACGTCTGCAATATCCACTATACGCTGATCAACCCCTTTCACTTCGTTGCCTACCACAAGAAGGTATCTCTCCTCAGACTCACATCGGAATCTCTCCAAGGAAATGCTGTTGTGGGTCTGCTCCAGCACACACAATTTCCATCCCTCATCCCTCATGCGCCTTGCCTCCGCAAAGGCATCTTCAACGTGTCGCCACGCCACACTCTCCTCTGCTCCCAACGCAGTCTTCGTTATCTCCGGATGAGGCGGACACCCTGATATGCCTGCAAGAACAATCTCCTTAAGGAGAAAGGCATCGGCGGTGCGGAACATGGCGCCTATATTATACATGGAGCGCACATTGTCGGTCATCAAGGATATGGGGCGCTTATCCATCTCCCTGTATTGCCGGAGGGAGCAGTTGGTGAGCTCTACGATATTTTTCTTGCTCCTGTCCTCCATCACTCCGACATTTCGAGCATCCTCTCGATAGGGCGCAACGCCTTCTCGGCAACTTCGGCATCCACAGTAATCTCCGGCTTTCCGTCGCGCAGTGCCTCATACACCTTTTCAAGAGTATTCATCTTCATAAATTCACACTGGTTGCACTGGCATTCCGCATCCTCTGCCGGGGCTGAAAGGAATATCTTTCCCGGACACTTGCGGCGCATCTCGAAGAGTATGCCGCTCTCCGTAACAACTATATATTCCGGCGCATCATCTTGCTCCGCAAATTCGAGAAGGGCAGCAGTGCTCCCGACTTTGTCGGCTATCAGCTGCAGGGGGCGGCGGCATTCAGGATGAACCAGCACTTTTGCCTCCGGATGTTCCCTCTTCATCTCCATGATCTTCTCTATCGAGAAGCGGTCGTGGACATGACACGCTCCATTCCAAAGAAGCATCTCGCGCCCCGTCACACTGTTTATATACTCTCCAAGATTATGATCCGGGCCGAATATTATCTTCTCATCGGCAGGGAGCTTCTCGATGATCTTTCTCGCGTTGCCCGAAGTGACCACAATGTCAGTATGCGCTTTCACGGCTGCCGATGTATTGACATAGCTAACCACTGTATGCTCCGGATGACTCTTTACAAATTCGGCGAATTCCTCGGGGTCGCAGCTGTCGGCAAGGGAGCAGCCCGCGCCAAGGTCAGGCACTAAAACCGTTTTGTCGGGACAAAGGATTTTTGCCGTCTCTCCCATGAAGTGGACTCCGCACATCACTATGACATCCGCATCTGTCTTGGCTGCCTGCCGGGCCAATGCAAGGGAGTCGCCAATGAAATCGGCAATCTCCTGAATCTCGTCGCGCTGGTAATAGTGTGCCATTATCAAGGCGTTTTTATCCTTCTTTAGTCGACTTATTTCTGCTTTAATTTCTTTGATGGAACGGGGTGATGGTGTGGATTCCATTTTTGTTTTTTATTAAATAAATATTTAAATCTTAAAAATTTTTTAATCAACAATAATAAAGCCTGTCAATAACCTGCAATAACTTTTCCTCTCAAAATTTGGAAATATGAGTTATTGAATTTTCACAGGCGCTTATTGTCATATTATCTACAGGTGGCTTATTTGATTCTCTTAATTTTGCAATCATTATCTACACCCTGTAGATAACTGCAAAGTTAATAAATTTATATGTAACGAGGATGTAAAAACTGTAGAAAAACCCCCTCAAAACTGTAGATTACTCCTCAAATAACTTTCAATAATAATATCGTCGGCAGGATTAATATGTAAAAAATCACCATCTCACTGGATTTTTATGAAAAGCAACTATATACTATGATAGTTATCAATGAGTTTTGAACGACTTATATACGCCTTTCCTACAGGTTTTTTACATGATATCTACAAGTTATTGACAGGTCGGCTGCAAAAAGAAAGCGGGGCTGACATGACTTTGGTCAAGCCAACCCCGCAACATCAAGGTTACGAAAAGGTGATTCGTTAGAAACCGGGAGAGACCTTGAAAGCCCTCTCGGTGCAGAATGAATTTATTTTATAACCTCCGGAAGTCAGATTAAGTTCAGCCTCATCTTTTTTTTAACGTTGTGAATGTGGCGGAAAAATGGAGGGCGGATTCAAAACTGAATCCGCCCTCCGGGGGCCCGAATTTTATAATTATACTGTTCTATTTTGGGAGAAGGTTGCGGCCCATCTCTATCGCATCGCTGTTCAAGGGGATCAGATGATGATGTCGCTCGGGGAGTGATTTCTGCAATCCTTTCAATACATTTTCATGCGGCAGCTTATAATCCATCGCCTCCAAAAGCGCCCCTAACACAACCATGTTGTATGCCTTCGGATGACCTATGCGGAATGTCGCCTCCATAGCGTCAATGGGTATAATCTTTATATCGTCTCGCTCGGGCAGATTGTGAATGCCGCTTGTGTCATATATGAGCACGCCGCCGGGTTTCACACGTTGGCTGAATTTGTCGAGGCTCTGCTGATTGAGCGCCACTACTATGTCGTAGGCGTCAAGCACCGGAGATGAGATGCGGTCGTCGGAGAGGATCACCGTTACGTTGGCGGTGCCCCCTCTTTGTTCCGGTCCGTAGGACGGCATCCACGTTACCTCCTTATCATCCATGAGTCCGGAATAGGCAAGTATTTTACCCATCATGAGCACACCCTGTCCGCCGAATCCGGCTATTATTATTTCCTGTTTCATTGTCTCGTCTTTTACTGAAATAGAAATCCTGTCATTCTACTTTTAAATCACCCAGGGGATATTTGTCGAACATATTTTCGACCATCCATTCGTTTGCTTTTACGGGCGACATTTTCCAGCCGGAATTACAGGTAGAGACCACTTCAACCACCGACGTCCCACGTTTGGCTATTGCGTTTTCAAAAGCCTTCTTGAGAGCTGCCTTTGTCTTTCGGGCTGCCCCGGGTGTATGAACCGACTGGCGGGTTACATAACATGTGCCGGAGAGGGTGGCGAGGATGTCGGTGATCTCAAGTGGATGGCCGTTGAGATCTATGCGACGTCCGTAAGGAGTAGTGGAGGTTTTCTGACCCACAAGGGTTGTCGGCGCCATCTGTCCCCCGGTCATGCCATATATAGCATTGTTAATAAAAACCATTACGATGTTCTCTCCTCGATTGGCGGCGTGAATGGTTTCCGCTGTCCCTATCGCAGCCATGTCCCCGTCTCCCTGATAGGTGAAAACAACGTTCTCTTCCCAAAGGCGGCTCACTGCCGTGGCTACTGCCGGTGCTCTTCCGTGGGCAGCCTCAATCCAGTCTACGTCGATATAGTTGTAGGCAAATACGGCACACCCCACGGGTGAAACCCCCACGGTCTTATCCGTAATGCCCATTTCAGCAACCACCTCTGCAATGAGTTTATGAACCACTCCGTGGCTGCAGCCCGGACAGTAGTGCATGTGTACGTTGTCAAGAAGTTCAGGCTTGCTGTACACCTTGTTCTCCTCTTTTATGATATCCTTGATTTCCATTTTTAAGGTGGTTTATTTTTCAATTATCTTTTTCTCCAATGCCTCCACCACTTCCGTCGGGCTTGGAATAATCCCACCCAGGCGACCGTAATGCTCCACGGGTATGGAGTCATGGATTGCCAGGCGGATATCCTCTATCATCTGTCCGGCGTTAAGCTCCACACACAGGATGCCCTTTTTGCCTTCGGCTCCCTTTCTGACACCCTCTTTGGGGAAGGGCCAAAGAGTGATAGGACGTAGAAGACCAACTTTGATTCCTTTCTCACGCGCAATCTCCATAGCTTTGGCGCATATCCTGGCTATGGAGCCGAAGGCTATGAGGAGATATTCAGCGTCGGCGGTGTTGATCTCTTCCCAACGGGGCTCAGATTTCTCTATCTCACGATAGCATTCCTGAAGACGGTGGTTGACCTCCTCCATCTTCGACGGCTCCAGCTCAAGCGAGGTGATTACATTGCGTTTTCTGTGCCCGAAGCGCCCTGTGGTGGCCCAGGGACATTGCTTGCGTATCTCCTCTGCAGTGCGCCGCGGACGGAAAGGTGGTAACACAACTTTCTCCATCATCTGTCCGACAATGCCGTCGGCAAGGATCATGGCGGGGGTGCGATATTTGAAAGAGAGGTCAAAGCCAAGAGCCACAAAATCCACCATCTCCTGAACGGAGGCGGGGGCAAGCACAATCAGATGATAGTCCCCATGGCCTCCACCTTTGGTGGCTTGAAAATAATCCGCTTGGGAAGGCTGGATGGTTCCAAGTCCCGGTCCTCCCCTCATCACGTTCAGGATGAGGGCCGGCAGCATCGCGCCTGCCATATAGGATATCCCCTCCTGCTTCAGGCTTATCCCCGGAGAGGAGGAGGAGGTCATGACGGCTTTCCCTGTTGATGCTCCGCCATAGACCATATTGATTGCTGCCACTTCCGACTCAGCCTGAAGCACAACCATCCCTGTCGTCTCCCAGGGCATCAGGGATTCGAGAGTTTCAAGCACTTCCGACTGTGGGGTGATAGGGTAACCGAAATAGCCATCGCAGCCATAGCGGATAGCGGCATGCGCGACAGCTTCGTTCCCCTTCATTAACATTACCTCTTCTTTCATAATCTGGATTTTCTTTTCAAATTCCCGGGATTCCGGAATTTCGAAATTCAGTCAATTTTCACACGATAGACCTCAATGCAGGCATCCGGACACACCCATGCGCAGGAACAGCATCCCGTGCATGCGTCCGCATTCGACATATAGGCGTAATGATAGCCTCGATCGTTCACCTCGTTCGGCTGGAGCGATAAGGTGGCGGTGGGGCACGCAGCCACACATAGGTCGCATCCCTTGCAACGCTCGATATTAACCGTAACCGCTCCTTTTACTTTTGCCATGTCTAATCTTGTTTGGGTTTTTTAAGGTTGCCCCCAAAGCATGTTTCAAGGCTTCGGGGCAACTGGTTATATTCTACAAATATAGTATTTTTTTTCTAAAAAAACGGGATTTTTCATATCGAATAACATCTTTTATAGTCTTTGACATAAAAAATCCCCCTTTTTTAATTTTTATTTATTCCTTTCCTCCCTTTTCAAGGATGCCGGCAAGGATCTTCATCCCCTCGGTTGCCGTTGCCTTTATCACCGTAACACCCTCCTTCCTCTCTGCTTCGGGGGCCGGGTTGGGATCGATGTAATAGATAGGAACTCCGGGACGAACACATTCAATAAGGCCTGCTGCCGGATAGACCACCAGCGACGTCCCTATCACTACGAAAATATCTGCACTCTGCACAATCTCTATAGCATGTTCTATCTCCGGCACTGCCTCTTGGAAGAACACGATATGCGGACGCATCAGATCGCCGTTCTTTCCTCTCGTCTGAGGGGTGGTATCGAGATGCTCGATATCAAGCGTTTCTATATAGTCGGGGTCGGAGACCGAGCGTATCTTCATCAGTTCGCCGTGAAGATGAAGCACATTCCTGGACCCCGCTCGTTCATGCAGGTCGTCCACATTCTGGGTTATGACATAGACATCGTAATCTTTTTCAAGTTCCACCAAAGCTTTATGGGCTGCGTTGGGTTGAGCCTTAAGCAGGGCGTGGCGGCGAGCATTGTAGAACTCATGCACTTTCCCGGGATTGCGCCGGAAGCCGTCGGCTGACGCTACCTCCATGACGGGAACATTTTCCCATAATCCACCTGCATCACGAAAGGTAGAGATTCCGCTCTCGGCACTGATTCCCGCGCCACTTGATATTACTAATTTCGGTTTGCCCATAGTTTATTTTTTTAAGGAATGCGCGAATTTAACCTAATTAATTCAGATATGGAGAATAATTGCACGATAAGAAAGAGGAGTGTGCAAAAATTAATTGCTAACTTTGCGAAATGGAAACTGAAGATTTCGATATTCGCGACCGTCAGGCGCGTGATAAGGATAAGGATATTGAGAAAGCCCTCCGCCCCCTGGCTTTCGATGATTTCAGCGGGCAGGAGAAAATTATTGAGAACTTGCGTGTTTTTGTCAAGGCTGCCCGTCTGAGAGGGGAGGCGCTTGATCATACCCTCTTGCATGGTCCTCCGGGGCTTGGAAAAACAACTCTTTCAAATATTGTGGCTAATGAGCTGGGGGTGGGTTTCAAGGTTACGTCTGGTCCGGTCCTTGACAAGCCGGGCGATCTCGCCGGTATCCTTATGAGCCTTGAGGAGAACGATGTGCTCTTTATAGATGAGATCCACAGGCTGCATCCCATCGTGGAGGAGTATCTTTATTCAGCTATGGAAGACTATCGAATAGATATTCTTCTTGACAAGGGTCCCGGGGCTAAAAGCGTCCAGCTGACCCTCTCCCCGTTCACTCTTGTAGGTGCAACTACGAGAAGCGGGTTGCTGACTTCCCCTCTGCGGGCCCGCTTCGGAATAAATTGCCATCTGGAATATTACGACCACAGCATACTTCAGAAGATTGTGAAGCGGTCCGCATCACTGCTGCGCGTAGGAATAGATGACGAGGCGTCCCTTGAGATTGCCTTGCGTAGCCGTGGAACGCCTCGAATTGCTAATGCATTGCTGAGGCGTGTGAGAGATTTTGCTATGGTGAAGGGAAACGGATTTATTGACATAAAGATGGCGCGTTATTCTCTTGAGGCTCTGAATATAGACCGATACGGGCTTGATGAGATCGACAACCGGATTCTCACTACCATCATAGACAAGTTTCAGGGTGGGCCTGTCGGCCTCTCAACGCTCGCTACGGCTCTTGGTGAGGATTCCGGCACACTGGAGGAGGTATATGAGCCTTTCCTCATAAAGGAAGGTTTCATGAAACGTACACCCCGAGGACGTGAAGCCACAGACCTCGCCTACACTCATCTCGGCGGACGCCGTCCCAACATCCCCGGCAGCCTCTTCGCAGATGAATAACCCTCTGGGAGTCGGGGCAGTCCTCTGCCCCGACCCGACCCTCAAAAATCCCCATAAAAACTTTTAATTTCCCCTTTAAATTTCAACTTTCAATTTTCAACTTTCAATTTCAAAAAACCTTGGCTGGAATTAAATCATTGGCAAAAGACACTGCCGTCTACGGACTCAGCAGCATAATAGGACGATTCCTCAACTGGTGTCTTGTCCCCCTTTATGTCTACCTCTTCCCTTCGGAGGAATATGGCGTCGTAACATATCTCTATGGATTTACAGCTGTCGCTCTTGTCATCCTTAATTATGGCATGGAGACCGGCTTTTTCCGTTTTGCCAATAAGGAGGGCAATCCGGAGAGGGTCTACACCACAAGCCTCATTTCCGTAGGTTCCACTTCCCTGCTTTTTATTGTGCTCCTAACCCTTTTCCTTCATCCTGTCTCCGCTGCCATGAAACTGCGGGGAATGGACCTCTTTGTATGGCTGATGGGGGTTACCGTGGCGATTGATGCCTTTTCCAATCTCCCCTTCGCCTATCTGCGCTTCAAGAACAGAGCGTGGCGCTTTGCCGGCATAAAGCTCCTTAATGTCGGGGTAAACATAGGATTGAACCTGTTCTTTCTTCTCGCCTGTCCCGCGCTCATCAAGCATTCTCCCGGAACCATCAGCTGGTTTTATGAACCCTTGGGTGGAAAGGCTTTCGGCATAGGCTGGATATTCGTGGCAAATATTCTCTCCACTCTGATAGTCCTGCTATCCCTTCTTCCGGAACTCACCGGAAGAAGATATGAATTTTCCGGTGAATTGCTTCGACGTATGCTACGCTACAGCTGGCCCTTGCTGATCCTGGGGGTTGCCGGAATATTGAGTCAGAATATGGGGCAGCTTCTAATTCCATATCTTTTCAGCGGACATGAAGAGGAGGCTCGCTCAATGGTCGGCATATATGGAGCTAACATGAAGATTGCGATAGTCATGGTGATGTTCACTCAGGCATTCCGCTATGCCTACGAGCCTTTCATTTTCGCTCAGGCGAAAGGGGAGGGGGAAGGGAAGAAGCAGGCTTATTGCGACGCCATGAAATATTTCGTGATTTTTGGTCTGCTGATTTTCCTCGGAGTGATGTATTATCTCCCCTTGCTGAAACATTTCATCTCCTCAGGCTACTGGTCGGGGTTGAGGGTAGTTCCTCTGATGATGCTTGCCGAACTCTGTTTCGGAATATTCTTCAACCTATCCTTATGGTATAAGCTCACCGATAAGACCGAATGGGGGATGTATTTCTCCCTTCTATGTTTCCTCCTAATGTTAGGGCTCAATATATGGCTTGTGCCTGCGATAGGCATTCCTGACGGCTACATGGGCTCCGCATGGGCTGCCCTGATCTCCTACTTTATTGTCATGGTGGCAAGCTACTTTGTCGGCAGGCATTACTATCCCATACCCTATGAAATAGGCAGAATCTTCCGCTACTGTTTAGTGGCGGGAGTGCTATACGTTTGTGGCATGTTTGCCGAAGACATTATGCCTATGTGGGCAGCCTATATAATCCGCGCCATCCTTCTCCTTGCCTATATCGGAGTGGTAGGTGCCTTTGAGAAAGTACCCCTCCTCACCCCCCTCCTTCGCAAATTAATGAAAAACTAACCCCCGGGAGCCGGGGCAGTCCCCTGCCCCGGCCTGTTGACTCTACATGGGTTGAAAAGTGTGATAAAAACTTGTATTTTCGGATTGAAAAGTGTAATTTTGGAGGGGTAAAATGGGTTGATCAATAGTTGCTGCTAAACCGAACATTAAACAGATGAAATGAAAATGAAAAGAATTTATTCAACCTTGCTGGTAGCCCTCCTTTGCACGACGGCATCAGCACAGTCAAAGGTCTACATGACGCGGGAGATCTCTCCTGACGCGCTTGTGAAAATCTACAAAGCTCTCGGTCGCCCCGCAGATGGCCATAGGGTGGCTGTGAAAATAAGCACCGGTGAAGATGGAAATCCCAACTATCTTAAACCTGATTTGATCCGAAATCTTGTTGATACCGTCCACGGAACTATAGTGGAATGCAACACCGCCTATGATGGTAAGCGCAATAGCTTTGAAGCACATTGGAACACTGTCCGTAAACATGGTTTTGATTCAATTGCCCCGGTTGACCTTATGGATGAGGAGGGACAAATGCGTATCCCTGTAAGAGACCGACGCCATATTAAATATGATATTGTGGGGAATCACCTTCCACGATATACATATATGGTCAATCTGGCACATTTCAAAGGGCATCCTATGGGTGGTTACGGCGGTGTGCTTAAGAATGCAAGCATTGGAGTGGCATCTGCTGATGGAAAGGCATATATACACTCCGGAGGAAAGCAGGACACTGTGGAAGGTCTTTGGAAAAATATCGCCGAGCAGGATGTGTTTCTGGAGTCAATGGCTGCGGCTGCCCAGGGTGTTGCCGATTATTTTGGCGATAATATCGTTTATATAAATGTGATGAACAATATGTCGGTTGACTGCGACTGCGTGGCTCATCCCGCAGGAGTGGAGGTTGCCGACTATGGCATTCTTGCCTCTACCGATCCTGTTGCCCTTGATAAGGCTTGCGTTGACATTATTTTCAATATGACTGCTTCGGAGGGGAGCGATAATGCGCCGCTGAAGGAACGCATAAACAGTCGGCATGGTGTGCATACCATTGATCACGCAGCCGCTATAGGTCTGGGCTCGCTTGAATATGAAATCGTTGATCTTGATCAGAAGTAATTAGGAGCGTAAATTAAAGTAATTCTGCCGGACAAAGATAAGGAAGATGTATCAAAATTAAGATACATCTTTTTTCTTAATGCTTGGGAGGGGATTGCTCCGCAATCCCGCTATGCAATAAGAAGGAAACATTACAGACTTTTAGTGCTGATGCAGTTAAAGCATTATAAGAATTATTGAAGCTACGGCGGCGGAAAGCAAGATGAGTAGGGAGATTTTCTCTCCGGTTGTGAAGAGGGGAGAGGTGCGTTGGTATTCACTGTGAGCTTTGAGATAGAATCCTATTCCGAGAAGGTAGAATATGGAGGTCATCATAAATTCCTTCAATCCTCCGGCGTATGCCATCCATAGGCAGAACAGAGTGATGAAGAGACCGAGCAACTTCATTTTTCTGTCAGGCGCAACCTTCAATACAAATAAGCCTGTGAACAGATAGCATGGTATAATCATCAGTCCTGTTATATGGAGAGAGGCAAGATAGACGTTATCTGCGAAAATCACGAGAATAAAGAATAGCTCCATAGCTATGCTGGAGGCTGCCAGTCCGTAGGCCGGCATTCCGTAGCGATTTGTTTTCCGGAAAGCTTTGGGAAAGATTTTGACAATAGATGCCTCGTAGGGCACTTGCGCTACAACCAATGTCCATGCCACCCAGCCTCCTAAAAGGGATATAATCAGTGCGCAAATCACAAACCAATAAGCCCATTCGCCGCATATATCCCTCAGGATATACGCTACGGAGGGATCCTGAAGTCCCGCAAGTCGGGCTTTCCCCATCAATCCGAAGCAGAGAAGGGAGATGGATATATAGAGAAGGAGGGAGATTATGAAGCCGGTTATGCCGGCTTTTCCTACATCACTGCTTTTCCTGGCTCTTGCCGACATCATAACAGCTCCCTCAATGCCGAAGAAGCAGAAGAGGGTAACCATCATGGTGTTTTTTATCTGTGTTGCTATGCTCCCGTCGAGAGCGATACTGCCCCATATATCCTGATCGAAAATATCAAAACGGAAATAAAGAGAAAACACCACGATTATGAAGATAAGCATCACTATCTTCACGGCAGCTAAAAGGGTATTGATAAAATTGGCTGTCTTTATTCCCCGGCTCACGATAAAGAACATAAGCCATATCAGAACGGAGCCGAAAAGGATCGTCTGCCAGCTGTGTTGCATCAGCGAGGGGATGAAAGCCCCTACCGAATCGTTGAGCATTATTCCGTAGGTTACATTCGAGAAGGCGGTGCAGAGCCAGTAACCCCACGCTATGTTGAACCCGGCATAGTTGCCGAATCCTACTTGCGCATATTGATAAAGTCCGGCGTTGCATTCAGGATAATGATTGCTGAGCCATTTGAATGAATATACGAGAGGAAGCAATCCGATGCCTGTAATGACCCAGGCAAGGAAAGCCGGTCCGGCTGAGGCGCTGTGTGCCATATTTTGAGGAAGGTTGTATATTCCCACTCCCACAACAAGACCGAACACCAATGCCGTAAGACCCCAGAATCCCAGTTTTCCGTTAGATAACATATAGAATCGATTATATTTATTCCAACGTTTTCCTGCTGACCTTGTTCATTCTATTTCCTATTCCCCCGCACTTCTCTCTACCGTACGTGCGAAACAAGCATCTCCTCCATCGATGGTTTTGATTACCTTTGCCGGAAGTCCGCCGACAACGGTGCGGGGCGGAACATCTTTATTGACCACTGCACCTGCTGCAATGACAGCACCTTCGCCAATAGTGACGCCTTGAAGGATGGTAACATTGGCTCCAATCCACACCTTGTCGCATATTTTCACCGGCGCAGGAATCATATCGGCGCGACGGTCGGGGTCCATTACGTGATTGAGAGTAGCTATCACGCAGTTATGACCGACAAGTACATCATCACCGATGGTGATGCCCCCTTGATCCTGAAATTTGCATCCGGAATTGATGAACACCCGTTTTCCAATTCTTATGTTTTTTCCGCAGTCGGTATAGAAAGGGGGAAAGAGTGCGAAACTCTTGTGAATGTCAGTGCCCGTCAGCTCCGACATCAAGGCAACGATCTCATCGTGGGTGTGATAGGCATTGTTTATCGCCATCGTGATGCGTATTGCCTCTTGGCTGAGCTCGTGCATTTTTGCATGGATAGGACTTCCACCGGGAATAATCTCCCCTGAGTCCATTATATCAATGAATTCTTTTGTTGTCATATTATTTATGTTTAATCAGATTGGACATGTTTGGCACACCGACCGGTTCCTTGGGCTGTGCGGCTTTTGAATGCGCATCTTCACCGAATTCCCGCGAATCGGCTTCCGAATCGATGATGAAGAGCATAGGTCGTGGTCAATATCCTCAAAGGGATAGAAATACCGGCAGCCATAAAATTGCCATTGATTTCTTCATGTCTTTTCTTTATAGATGTTCTATGTATATAACCAATTTACTGATTGCAAAGTTAGTATGAGATTTCCATAATTACAGACCTATATTTTGGTAATGCTGACCTAAATCTCTGATGTATCATTACGCCTTTAATTTAGGGTGTCATCCTTCTCCTTACTCAAAAACGAGTAAAAACGAGTAAAAACGAGTAAAAACGAGTAAAAACTTTTATGCCTCTAATTCTACTTTTCCTTTAGCCGTGATTAACCATTGCTTTCCACTCTCAGTCTTAATAAGTAAACCATCCGCTTGCATGGCTTTCAGCATATTTGAAACATGGTTTAATTTTTGGGATTTATTCATTCCTATAGGTAAACTTTGTTCTAATATATCAAGAGCATCACCTCGTTTAAAGCCAAATTTACCTGCATTGAGAGCTAATTGTAGTACCAGCTTCATAAGAGCTCTCTTATTAAGACCGGTCTCTTTAGTATATTTGCCAACTTGTTGTACATTACGGGCGACCGATAGAGCTATATTATATCTTGGAGCTCTTCCTTCAATAAGATTCTTTTCTTTCAGATGTTTAGCCGCTTCTTTAGTGATTGATTTATGGGTTCTTACAGCATCAAGCCATAGACACTCCATCAGACTTAAAGTGGGATCGCTTTTCAATAGGTCAGTATAAGCATCGTCAGAAGAAATGCCATATAATGTCAGACTTACGGTCTGCGCTCTCTCATCAATCTCGTATTCCGGCATCGGGAAGAAACGCCGACGTTGTTCCTTAAATAGTTTCGGTATACCGCGACCGACAGTATCAATCATATTGAAATGAACCATTCCGTGTGCAAGACACTTGTTTCGATAATCTTTCTGAGGGCCTTTTTCATTTAACACTCTTTCCACAGTCTTTGGAATAAATGAACCACGATTACTATAATATAGAAATCCGTCATTTTCTACCACTGTGATTCTTCCTTCAAGTGTATAATCCTGATGGGCGATACAATTATGAAGAGCTTCACGAATTGAATAATCTTCATACTGCTTCATCGTGTCGGGGAATAAAGTGCCTCCCGGCAACTCCCTCATTGTCTTGTTCCTAATCTTTGAAAATATCTTATCTACCGTCAAAATATAAGGAATGGAGAAATGTTCGTAATCTACAACTTCGCCATCCTTATCCTTCCATACCCATGTAATCTGAGCATTTGCAGGATGGATTTTTTGAAGAGACAACGGTGAGCCTAAAAGTAATATAGCAGCCCGGGTAAGTTTGCCATCACGCATCATCTCACTGTGTGATAAGAATTCTTCTGTTGTCCACTCATCAACTTCACTTGCAGGCATTGTAGAGGAATGAACTTTTTTATACATTATTCGGGCAGTAGCCAATGCTAACTCGTCAAGGTCATCAATCGTAGCGTTCGGCACAATCTCCGCCGACCAGTCAGGTTCGGGCGTCTGATGCCGGATTTCATCCTGCTTTGACTGATTCAGCGGCTTTAGGCTCTCACCGTCGCGACCGTATGCAATTCCTTTCCACTTCATCACGATATTGCGCGGCGAAGCCGGAATCTTGAACATAAGGACGCGCTTACCCTCAACCTCTATCGGTACAATCTCGCGGAAAGTCTGTCCGTCAGTCGTATGCTGAGAAAAATCGTGTTTGAGCTTATTAAGCGCACCCTCACCATCCTTGAAGGAAGTACCGACAACCTTATGCTTCTTCTCGTCATAGCCGAAAATCAGCCATGCGAACTCCAGCCCGCGCAAATTCGCCTCATTGCTCAACGCCGAGAAATACTTGCCCAAGTCATCGAAGTCGAAGCTATTTTCCGCCTTCTTAAACTCCACCACCTCACTCTCAGGTCTAATTATGAGGCTATTGAAAATATTGATATACTGTTCTTTGTTCATAATAAACTTATCTTTTGACTTGAGGTAACGGTTCACAGAACGTTTTATTGACAACGCGATCGCGCATCAATTTCATATCAGTAAAATTACGGCAAATATTCTGCGCAATCTCCAGATAATTATCCGAGCCATCCTCTTTTTGATAATAATACGGCTTTATAGAAACGCAATTCTTATGCTCAAATAACGTGTTAAGCAGAGTACGGTCAGAATTACCACAAGAATGTCCCATAATATACACTTGATATGGCGCAGATTCGATAAATCGTAGCATATTGCGGTAATTATCTGATTCTAAATACTTAATAGACTTAATATTTATCAAACATTCATTGTCATTCTGCTTTAGTAAATCTTTATAATCGTCATCAAGCTCATCACCATATCCAAAAACCACACTCGTTGGCGAGTATTGTATACCATGTATGTGATTGACACTCGAGACTTCTTTTTTATAGTTGTCGGCTACAGTGGTATAATTAAAATTAAGTAGCAGAATATGCTTTGGATAAATAATACTATTTAATGAATATCCATTATATTCTGGTGGACTTTTGTAGTGTTTCTTTAAAATGTTGATATAATCTATAATACCATCAATTACACGTGGGTTGAGGCCATATTGAGATAGCAAGTCTCTATACTCATCTTTTTTTTGAAGAATGCCTTCAAGATAATTCCAAAAGGCACTTAATTGTGAAATACAGATATCATCCTTATTTATTGGAGAATAAATTTTCTCATAGATTGTATTATTTATCAATTGAGGTTGTGAGAATTTGAGAAAGGTTAGGTATTCTATCAATAAACTTCGTAAGAAGTGTAAATGATCATTAAGCTCAGAAAGAGTATATTTGCAGTTGTTTGGATCATTAATGTATTTACATAAAAGATCATAGTATTCTCGTTCAATATCCACCCAACCTTTCGATTGTATGGCTTTACTAATTTGAGAAAATAAAACACTTTTATCCTTATATTCGCAGATATTAGGGTATTTCTTAATCTCATCTATAAAATCACGATAATACTTACTCTTTATACGATAATAAGAAAATGCAGCGTTCAAACTTCCAAGGCTAATCGTATCATTAAGAGTAACTGAAAAGAATGGGGTAGATTCATTCCTCTCATTACTGAGGAATATTTTTTTACCCATTTTATCCCAATACCAGTTTATGAAATCCTCATATCTTGTGGGGAGACCATGGGCTAAGTCAAAACCATTGCCTATTAGTACAATTCTGTTCATGGTTCTGCGGCTATTGAAATAGAATCATCACTATCTGTAACGTATGGGCGTGGCGTAGCATGACGTTTGAAATTCTCGGCTTGTTCAAGAATTTCTTTGAAAACCTCATCACGGATTTTGGGTGGATAGCCTGCACGAGCAAGGAGGACTATGACGTTCATTTTAAGTGTCGCCCGTAAATCGGGACGATTCAGCCAATCCTCTACGTCACACTGTTCCTCAACCATTGTTTTTATAGATTTTGCGAGTTCGGTCAGCTTGTCATCAGGAAAATTGTCGATAAAGCCATATTTCTCAGCTACCGATTTCAAAATATCAAAAAATGCCTTTTCCTCAATGGAAAGACCAATTGAGTCACCGGCTGTTCTTTCCTCGGCAACTTCTTCTATAAGTTTAACCATTTCCCCAACGACATCATCTATAACGTCGTTAGCGAGGGCAGCGTCATCCGAGCGATCGTTATATTTTTTGACAATATCTTCAAGTCGTTTAGTGAAATCTACACCTTTCTGCTTGTTGACTTTGCGAAGCGACTCAATCACTTGCTTAAGCAATTGCTCCATCAGTTTGACCTTTGTGTTTTTATACGGAATTTGGTCAAGCCGTTTCATGTAGTCGGATGATAATAGATCTATTTCATCATCTGCTGCTACACCAATTTTGGCAATTTCCTCAACCGAATCTGAAATCAACGCATCTTTCAGCATCTCCGATACGCGTTTATTCATCTTTACGGCATCCGGGGCATTCCCTCGGATTAATTTTGTGATAATACTGCGTATTGCAAAAAAGAAATGGATGTCGTTGTCTTCATCCGTTGTCAGATTATCGGAATTACAACAGATGTCGTATGCACCTTTCAACTTCTTGACATGACGCATAAAGCGTGTTTCCAACTCCTTAGTCTGCTGAATATACTCCGCTGCTTTTTGTAACACATTAAGTTGTTGGAGCGGTGTGCCTGTAAAATAATTAGACCAATCAAAGCGGTTGAACATTCGGCAGATAACGTCAAGTTCATCCTTTACAACCTTGATCGCTTCTTCGATTGTCTCTAAGTCCGGACCATCCACATCGCCGTTCCCTCCATATTGATGCAATGCCTCGTTCATTTTGCGTTTGATGCCGAGATAGTCCACGACGAGACCTTTCTCCTTGCCGGGATATACGCGGTTTACGCGTGAAATGGTCTGAATCAACGTATGCATCTTCAACGGCTTGAAGCAATACATCGTGTCAAGACTCGGGACGTCAAAGCCGGTAATCCACATATCAACCACAATAGCAATCTTGAAATTACTTTTTTCAGCCTTAAACTGTTTGTCAAGAGTTTTGCGATATTCATCGTTCCCTAACAAGTTGTACAGCTCATCGCTATCTTCATCCTTATTTCGGGTAATAACCATTGCCATGCGGGGCATAGGTTTAATCTCTTTACGCTCTTTTTCAGTGAGAGTTTCCCCTTCTACACACTCTTTAATTTCCGTCCAATCAGGGCGTAGTTTTGCAATAGCCTGATAAAGATTCCATGCAATTTCACGCGAACTGCAAACAATCATTGCCTTACCCAAGATCGTTGAGCCTTCTTCAACACGCTTTTCGTAATGCTCAACAATATCGGCGGCAATATTGGCAAGCAAATCGGGGTCATTGAGAATCTTATCCATTCTCGTCATCACCTTCTTGCTTTCCTCAATCTGATATTCGCTTGCTCCTTCCTGACGGCACAGCTCGTAATACTTTTCTATCTCCTTGACTTTTGCGGAGTCAATCATTACTTTTGCTGCACGACCCTCATAAACGATTTTACGTGTTATCTCATCGGCTACTGCCTCCGTCATAGTATATCGGTCAACAATCGGACCAAACACATCAAGTGTATTGTCAAGAGGTGTTCCTGTGAACCCTACATATGTAGCGTTCGGCAGAGAATCGCGTAGATACTTGGCAAAACCATATTTCTTCTTAACTCCCTTGTCCGTTACAGTCGTCTTCATTCCGAGACCTGCCTGAGAGCGGTGAGCCTCATCGGAAATACATATTATATTGGCGCGGTCGCTCAGTAGTCCTGTGCCTTCTTCGAATTTCTGTATAGTGGTCAAAAACACGCCTCCGGCAGTGCGTCCGCGAAGCAATTCTCCGAGAGTCTCTCGGCTATCAGCCTGAACTACGGTTTTATCCCCGATAAATTTTGTTGCATTCAAGAATGTCTTAGCCAACTGATTATCAAGGTCTGTTCGGTCAGTTATCAGGACAATCGTAGGGCTGCTCAATTGCTTGGAACGCATAAGTTGTTGTGCCAAAAACAACATCGTATAGCTTTTTCCGCAGCCCGTGGCTCCAAAATATGTGCCACCTTTACCGTCTCCGTCAGGGTTAAGTTTCGAATGTCGCAGTATGTTATCATATAGAGCAGTTGTAGCAAAATACTGCGGATAGCGGCACACGATTTTATCTTCGTGTTTGGGCGTATCAGGCAAGAAAATAAAGTTGTGTACAACGTCTATCAGTCTGTCTTTGCGAAACAGACCGTGCATCATTGTGAACATCGAATCAAACGCTCCGTTAAGTACCGAATCGGTAGCCTCTACCTTATTCCATCCATAAAAAAACTCGTAAGGAGCAAAAAACGAACCCATTTTGTTGTTTACACCATCGCTGATGACAACAAAAGCATTGTACCTGAACAGTCTGTGTATGTCTTTACGATAACGCTTGGTCAATTGCTTATAGGCATTCTCAATAGTTGTATTCTGCTTAATTGCATTTTTGAACTCCAATACAACCAATGGCAGCCCGTTTACAAACACAATACCATCAGGAATGCGAAGATGCTCACCATCAATAGCAAGCTGATTGACAAACTTGAAGATGTTTTTATCAACATCCTCATAGTTTACAAGGTTTATGTAAATATCCGGCAAATTCGGGTCAGTACGGCGCAATGGGAATCCACGCTGAATCATACGCATAGCCTCCACATTTTCGGCATACACTCCGCCCCCTTCCGATGTCTCAATCTTGGCAATGGCACGGTTTATTTCATCGTCAGTAATCCCCTCAGCCTTACGGTTTTCGCGCAAAAAATTACGCAAATCATCATAGAGAATCACATCGCGAGCATCCCTAACGATGTTCCCACCATGCACAGAGTCATAGCTCTCCTTCTTGAAAAGCTCAACAAATGCCTGCTCTAATTGCGCCTCATTAAATACAGCCATAACTATTTCCTTTTTCTTTTTTTCTTAGGTTTTGAAGCAACAAAAGCCTTGTATCTTTTGATACAATCATTGAGGAATGAATCTTTACCTTGTTTTTCGAAGATACTTTTTATAACGTCTGCGCATGATTGAGAATATTTGTGTATCGGATTTGCCTTTTCCCCATGCTTTATTTCAGTATGTCGTTTGGGTTTATTTTTCAAATCTAATGCATAGATAATTGCTTGCATTTGATAAAAATTTAGGCCAAGTTGCTCTTGTAATTCCTTCGTTGTTAACGGGTATACAGCATTGGTGTCTATAATGGAATCATTTACATCAATTAAGCCATCTATGGTTCCAATAAGTTTTAAAGTAGGGAGACCTTCACCCTCTTTCTCGGTAAAATGCCCCTCTTGAATAAAATTCAGTTGATCAATAAGACTCTTATCAATCAGAACTCTTTTATCACCATATGAAATTTCGCCGTTATATCGGTCTAAGATATTTATTTGTCTTGGACCTACCATTGCTATTTTTTGAATATGTTTTATCCAGAGTATACGTTCTTTTTCTCGTTCTTTGTCTAACAATAATTTCAACTCAGGGTATTCGATCTCTTTAGTCTCACCCCTGTACCGGTAGTAGATAGCACCTTCTCGAAGAATATTATCTTTTGATTTTTTGCAGACTACTGGCTTTTCTTCGGCTTCTTCCACAATCAAGAATCCGAATGACTTTTTTTCTCCATCACCAAAGTCTTTTTCGATTATTTCAGTACGCCATTTTACGACAGGTGCAAAATAATCTCTAAAGCGTGTATCAATTTCTTTTGGATCAACTTCATGGAATCGATTATTTGCCATACCTAATGGAATATGTGGGGAATCTTGTATGCCGAACATAATCATACCGCCCTTATTGTTTGCCATTCCAACAAGAGTTTTTAGATATTTCAATAGATTATCACCTCGTTGGAAATTCTGTTTATATTCCAAATTAGCACTTTCTCTTTTTTTGAGATAACCTTTTGGTTCTAAATCAAATGAAAACTGCATAATTAATAATTAGAAAGTTGAAGGAGGAGAAGATTTAATATTTGGTCTAACAAATTGTTCTCATTATGTAAAGCCAATGAGAGTTTGAAAATATCATTTGTAGCAGACCAAAAGACTTTTAATTTTTTAATCGAAGGAATGGGAATATTTACTTGTTCAAACTCCTTTTTACTTAACATTGGTAAGGTGGAAGCGCCAACAGCTATACTTTGCAACTCGGATGCTTTATCTTTGACACAAAAATATACATACGTGTATGAATACTCATCATGTGGTATAATTGTGTTTATCTGTTGGTTAGATATAGCTTCTTTATCAACCACACATACTTTTCCAACATAACCTATGCATGTAACAGCAATGCTATTTTGAGGTAAAATCTTAGAGTTTAATTTATTCACTCCCTCTACTGAAAGTTTTCTTGTCGCTGAATTTAAATATATATTTTCATCTTTAAATTCACCGGGAGTAATGAACTCCATATAGTTGCCAAAATCTTCTGGACATGATGATGAAGGTGTTTTCCCTGTTACAATTCTGCCTAAATCTCCAATCGTTCCCATTCGCCAGCCTTGGGGGAGATTATTGGGATCGATATTGTCGACAAACATTTTGCGGTAGATGGTTTGTGCGGTGGCTTCAAGCGTAGCGATAAGACGACGGTTATTTTCAATCCGTCGTTCCACTGCTTGATATTCCGCAACAATCTTCCGCTGCTCTTCTATTGGAGGAACAGGAATTTTCATATCAAAGAAGGATGATTTTATAAGTCCTTGTCTCACGTCTGCATCAGTGTAGAAACAAGCTTCTCTATCAAACTCTGCACGTTTGAACCACAAGAAGAGAAATTCAGAAAGAATCTCTGATTCATCTTTAACTTCAAAAGAGAAGTAGGCAGGTGAGACAATTATGGGCTTCTCATCCCGATGCAGAGCAATCGGTAAACATTCATCTCTACCAACGTGCATCAAATTACAAGCAAATTGTCCGTTCTTAATGACCTTATAACCTGACAAGTCAACACCAATAGTATTGGCTACAGATGGCATGAAATACTTCTGATAATTTACACCACGCAAATCATCCGTTATCATGTCCGTATTTTTTACAGATACTGTATTTATTAAGTCGCCAAGCCGCTTATAATTCGATTTCATCCTGTGTATCTTTATGTTGAAGATAATAAATCGCCTTTTGTCTCTCTATCTCATTGCGTAGTTGCTCTTGCGTTGGCATATAGAGCATATACTTAGAGGCAAAAAGGTAATCGTTGTCGTGGAGTATAGAAAAGCGAGCTATGTCATCGTCGGTGTCATCACATAGAATGATACCGATTGTTGGATTATCTCCTTCTGTACGCTTCATTTCATCGTACATTCTGACGTACATATCCATTTGACCCACATCCTGATGACGTATTTTTGATGTTTTGAGGTCAATCAACACGTAACATTTCAGGAATATGTTGTAGAATACTAAGTCAATGTAGTAGTCCTCTTTTTCAGTATGTATATGTTGCTGACGCGCCACGAATGCGAAGCCCTTGCCAAGTTCGAGAAGAAACTTTTCAAGATTACTGATGATTGCCTGTTCCAGTTCAGACTCTCGAAAAGAAGAATCGGCAGTAAAACCAAGAAATTCTCCAATGACCGGGTTCTTAATAAACTCCGTTGGATCAGGCGATTGTAGGGGTGCTGTGAGTTGTAGCATCTCTTTTTCTACAAGGTCTTTTCGCTGAGATGCAAGTAAACGGTAGTAATATTGTGAACTAATATTACGCTGGAGAGTACGTACACTCCAGTTTTGTGAAGCGGCTTCCAATTCATACCAACGACGTGCATCATCATTAAGTTCTTGGATAAGAACCAAATAATGTGTCCACGATAAGATTGGTGCAGATTGTGCAATCACTGATTGCACAATTCCATTATCACAAGAATATAGCGAACTATACATCTTGTAAAAAGACATGAAGTTGTATAGATTACGCTTCGTAAAGCCTTTACCGTATGATGCTGTAAGACGTTTGGACAGCTCTTTGATTACCGATGCGCCATATTTGGCTCTATCCTCTCCATTAAGCTCTTCCTCTGCAATCATTTTCCCTAATTCCCAATTACGTCGCACCAATGTTTCATTGATGTAACTATAGGCATCGGATCGAGCTTTTTCAACAATACTTGATGCTCTCTGAAATATATTGTCAAGTCCGGATGATGAAAGGCTTACTTTATCCATTTTTTGACTGCTCTTATATTTATAGTTAGGTTACGGGGCAAAATAACGATAGACTCTATGCTGCATAATCGCCAAGGTCGGCAGCGATGCCACGGATAGCCAGATTCATTTTCGCCAGTTTGAACGTAGTCTTCGTAAATTCCTGCCCATAAACTGACACTTTACGGCGGTTGCCGTTATGACTTTCAACAAATTTCAAAGATTGCACGAACATACCGCCAGAACCGCAACAAGGGTCGTAGATTTTGCCCTCGTAAGGCTCAATCATCTCGGCTATTAGGTTGACAATCGTTTTAGGAGTATAGAATTCGCCTTTACCTTTGCCCTCTTTGATTGCAAATTTTGAAAGGAAATATTCATAAACGCGCCCGATTATGTCGTTACCATCAGCCGAGGCAAGTATCTCGTCAAAACCATCAATTTTATCAAGAAGCGAACCGAGTTTTTCAGCCTCAATACCCAGTGAACTGTAATAATTATTCGGCAAAGCACCCTGTAAAGGCTTGTTTTCTTTCTCTATGTCGGCGAGTGCCTTGTCTACCTTTGAGGCGATATCCGGCTGCTTGGCATTTTCTTTAAGATATGACCAGCGGGAAGTTTCCGGCAGATAAAACACATTCTTGGCAGCATAGAACTCTACGCTGTCAACAAAGTCCTCCAAGCCGTCAGCAATTATCTCCTGTCGGCGTTTCTCAAAGTGAAAGCCTGCGTATTTTAAAAATATCAGAGAGAGGACAACGTGCTTATACTCGCTCGGCTCAATAGAACCGCGCAAAGCATCACACGCCTTCCACAACATGTCTTCCATCGGAAGACACTCTTTCTTATTGGTTGCTTTCTTAGCCATAATCAATAAACATTTCCGCCGTTAAGCAGGGTGCGGGGGTCAACTTTGAGGATAGAGGCTATTTTTACGAGCATTTCAAGGGAGGGTTGGGAGGCGTTGGAGCACCACCGGGAGACGGTGGCTTCGTTTTTGCCTAATTGTTCGGCAAGCCATTTGCCTGTGCGGTTCTGCTCAACTAAAACTACCTTCAGCCTATTTATGCGCTCGATTTCTGTATCTATACTGTTTGTTGACATGGAATAATTCTTTGATGTTATTTGCAAATTTAATTAGAATTTTTGAATCTATCAAGTTTGACATAAAGAAGCCCTGCGAAACGTTCTTTAGTATGGCTTTTCTCCGAAGAGTTCTGCGGTGGAGTCGGCGTGGATTTCGGCAATGATGGCGTTGACATAGGATGAGGAGGTTGCGCAGGCATGAATTACTCCGCTGATGATGTTAAAAGTTTACGATGGTTTTCAGGGGAGATAGAAAGCCCATTCTTCGATTTGGGCAAAAAGAAAAATGCTGAAATCAAGTGATTTCAGCATTTTCCCACGTTTTATCGCTTTGTTAAGTGACCCCGGTGGGGCTCGAACCCACGACCCAATGATTAAGAGTCATTTGCTCT
>CAMWSM010000012.1 GCA_947176915.1 uncultured Porphyromonadaceae bacterium
AAAAAATAGAGTCGGAAAACGGTTTTATTTTCAAATTAGACTATTTTTAACATTTTTAATTCAATTTTTTGACGTTTATTATGTCTCTCTCCTAAATTTTATCTATCTTTACACGATATTTCCAAACTATATCTATTGCGTCCGCTTTTAGTGCTTCCAAAAAGAGTGGCGCCTACACTTAAACTTAAATATTTAACCCTTAATATCAATTTAAGTTATGAACAACAAAGTTCTTTATCTCGCTTTGGGAGTTGCCCTTTTGGGCACTACCAGCTGCTCCAAGAAGCTCGGTGAGTTCCAAAGCAACTATTTTAACACTACTCCTACTCCATTGGAGACAGTAGGTATGAATGTGCCGGCAACCATCACAGGCAACGTTCCTGCCAAATTTATGGTTAAGAACGCAAAGGTTACAGCTACTCCGGTGCTCGTTTATGAAGGTGGTGAATTCAGCGGCACTCCTGTTGTGTTCCAGGGTGAGAATGTGCGTGCCAACGGTCAGGTTGTAAGCTACAATCAGGGCGGCACAGTTTCTATCCCCTTCAATACAGAATACAAACCTGAGATGGCTCAGTCTGATCTTTACCTTGATTTCCAGGTAGACCAGAACGGCAAGCTTTACGGTCTTCCCCGTGTGAAGGTAGGTGAGGGCATCATCGCTACTTCTACTCTCGCATCTGCCGCTTCCGTAACACCGGCCATCGCTAAGGATAAGTTCCAGAGAGTTATCAACGAGAAATATAACGCTGACATCCGCTTCCTTATCAATCAGGCAAATATCCGTCAGAACCAGATTGATGCTCCCGATTACGTAGACCTCAACAAGCGTCTTCTCGAAGCTAATGCCGCTGCAAATCAGGAGATCGCAGGCGTGAACATCGCTTCTTACGCTTCTCCTGACGGTACGCTTGCATTCAACACTGAGCTTGCTGAACAGCGTGAGGCCAATACAACCCGCTTCATGGAGAATCAGCTGAAGAAAGATAAGATCACTGAGTTTGGTGAGCTTACATCTTCATTCACTCCCGAGGACTGGGAAGGCTTCCAGCAGCTTGTTTCAAAGAGCAACATCCAGGATAAGGACCTCATTCTTCAGGTGCTCCAGATGTATAAGGATCCCGAACAGCGCGAGCAGGAAATCCGTAATCTCTCAAGCGTATTCAATGAACTCGCCGACCAGATTCTTCCTCAGCTCCGTTATTCCCGCATCCAGGCTTCCATCAACGTAATCGGCAAGAGCGATGAAGAACTCATCAACCTCTTCAATACTGATCCTAAGGCTCTGACAGAGGATGAGATTCTTTATGTGGCAACTCTCACAAACGACAACACCCGCAAGATGGAGGTTTATCAGAAGGCTACAGAACTCTTCCCGAAGAGCTACCGTGCTTACAACAACCTCGGTCTCACCAAATATGAGGCAGGCGACTATGCAGCAGCAGCCAGCAATTTCGCAAAGGCTAAGCAGCTTGACCCGACTTCAAAAGAGGTGGATATGAACCTTGGTCTTGTTGACCTCGTAAACGGCAACTACAACAAGGCTAACGAGCTTCTCGGCGCAGCAGCAGGCGTGCCTGAGGCAGCTGACGCTCTCGGCGTTTACTATCTGACTCAGGGTGAGGTAGCAAAGGCTAACAACGCATTCGGCAGCTCCAAGACTAACAATTCAGCTCTTGCCAAGATTCTTGCTAAGGATTATTCAGCCGCAAGCTCAATCCTTTCATCAATCCAGAATCCTGATGCCGACACTTACTATCTTGCTGCTATCGTAGCCGCTAATACTAATAATGAAAGCGGTGTTCTCAGCAACCTCCAGAAGGCAGCCAGCCTTGACAGCTCTATCATCGAAAAGGCTAAGAAGAATCTTCTCTTCTCCAAGTTCAATCTTGGCGCCCTTTGATAACTGTTAATTACTCCATAAATAGAGGACAATCCCATGGGATTGTCCTCTATTTCATTTTATATTGCTAAGTGGAGGTTGGTAATAAGGTTTACTTCAGGTCAGCCGTTAATTTGAGTGATTCAAGGTCAACTGTTATGTCGTGCAGACTGACATTCTTGACAACAGATTTAGCCTTCTCTATCTCGTTAAGATTAATCCGGATACGGTGATTTTCTTCCGCCGTAATGCCTTGCGCGACTTCTGCCAGTTTATCCTTCAGCAGAGAGAGTGCCCCTGAAATCATCATATCGAGGGCTAAACCCCCTTTATAGGTGATGACTACCTCCGCAGGTTTCACCTCGTCAATATGGACATTGACAGAAATATGCACATCCTTGATAAGCACGTGCTGAGTGAAGGTAACTGTGAATTCCTTTTCGGAAACATAGGCGAAAGAGAAATCCTTATGGTAATGTTCGCTGACATATTTGTGCAGCTCAGCAAAAGATATTGAGAGTAACATGGGAAATAAGTTAATAAGGGAATAAGATATTGGGCTGTCGCCCCTTTAGAATTTAGGGAGGTTATAGACTTCCTGCTCTCCGAACCATTCGTGAAGTTTTGCGCGGGCTTTCTTCTCCGTGCCTTCGTGTATGTAGGGACGGATCTGATTCAGGGCATATAGAAGTATCGCCCCGTCGTCGGCGAGACCGGCGGGAAGGAGGTCGGGGATAAAATCAAGAGGAGTTATGAAGTAACCGAGCGCTGCGGCTACTATTAGCTTCTTTGAGAGAGGCACTTCCCCGTCAGATAGGGCGTAGTACAGGAGCAGGGCATAATATATGGGAGTGCAACCTGCTTTTTTCGCGACATCAGTTATTTTCTTCATGAGGTCGCTTTGATTGAATTTATCGGAGAAGGCATTCATCTTCTCCTTGAAAAATTCGAGAGCCTTCGGCAAGTATTCGTTGTAATTCATAATTGATTTATACTTAAAGAGTGCCTTGTTCGATGAGGGTGGCTATGCGGTCGATCATTGCGTCTTCCTCGTTCTTGTCCGGATTGAAACCGGCTTTCATATTCATTCCGAAGAATCTTCCGAATGTCTGCCAAAACCCTGCACGAAACGACCCTAAGAATGCCTTGACTATACTGAAAGAGGTCTGGTCAGTCTCTCTGTTTATCAGTTTAAGCAATACTTTCCCCTGACTTTTTGTCATGGTCTTAACCACGGGCTTATATTGCTCGAAAATATCTTTTTCGAGTTGTTTGAGATGTTTTTCACGAGCCTTTTTGTCGGGAATTGTCTGGATATATTCGTAGGTTTCACAAAGAGTGGAGAAGGCAAGTTTTGCGTAGGGTAGGGTCTTGCGCACGTCGCGCACCGTTTTCCAATAAAACTCCTCCTGTTTCTTATTCTTGAACTTCAAGGGAGGATAGACCACTAAATCCCTTAGCACAGTCATTCTCACTGAATCGCCATATTCATCTACAAACCTATAGAATCCTTTGGTGTACTTTACCTTCATTTCAGGCTGATCCGCCAACCCTTTCTCCTCTTTGGCATACGCTGAGCCTGCCACGCTTAACAACAGCGTGACGAGAAGAATGCGAAGAAGTATGAACGGACGGATTGTTGGCATCGGAATACGTTAAATCAGAATCGCCTCTATGACATTATTTTCATTTATAACGTCGTAGAGGCGGTTTTGATTATATAAATAGCGATTATTTTTGCTGGTCAGCCATTAGAGGAAGAATGGATTCGGATCCAAAGCGAAACAGAGTTTCAATCATCGATTTCTCCTGAGCAACCTCTTTCAATAATTCTCTACCCCTTTCGGCGGCTGCTTCCGGGAGTATTGCCGGCATACGCAAACCGGTAGGGAAGAGGATGGAGCACAGTGCTTGATGAAGAAGGTGGTTAAAATCCGACAGAAAGGCTGTTTCAGCTGCATAACATCTCTTTATTTCCGTTATAAGATGCGGATAGAAAGGCATTCGGCCGTAAGCGGCTTCGAAGGCTCCGAGATGCACATGGCGCCAATTGCCGTGGTCAGCGATGCGTATTTTTGGCAGACGCTCGGCTTTTTTAAGCGAATTGCTCCCTCCTGCAACCGGGACAGAGAGAAGATTTTTCCCTGCATTCCCACCGATTACAGCTCTGGCGAAATCCTTTCCTTGTATGCCGGCGACAGTATTGGCAATGGCTGTTGCCGAGACCTCATCCACCCCTTTCCACCGTTCTGACAACCAAGCCGCATACCAGCGGAAAGTGGGAAGGAAGGGGATTATACTCACCATTTTCCGTCGGTTTTATCAGGATTGGCATCCTTCAGGATACGGTTCCAGCGGATTTTCCCATCGAAGAGTCCACGCTCCTCATCGAAAGAGGCTATGACAAACATAGGGGAGCCGACAATATGATCTTCCGGAACGAAGCCCCAGTAGCGGGAGTCGGCGGAGCGGTCGCGGTTATCACCCATCATCCAGTAATAGTCCATCTTGAAGGTATAATAATCGGTCTGTTTGCCATTTATGAAAATCTTTCCATCTTTCACAGCAAGGTCATTGCCTTCATATACCCTTATGGCACGTTCGTAGACAGGGAGATTGTCAAGGGTAAGATGGAGGGTCGAACCCTTCTTGGGAATCCAGATCTCACCCATGTCAGGGCGCGTCCAGCCGTATGTATTCCCGAGCGGGAACATGCCTCCGGTGTCGTAGAATCCTGTCTCACTCTCCTTGCGGAGCGGTCCTGAAACCTCCTGCCATTTTTCAACAATCTTCTTCATCTCTTCAGTGAGAGGAACGTCATAGAAAGAGTATCCGGCGTATGTGCCGCTTACAGGCGCATCTCCATGATCATCAGCCCTGACCCCAATCTCCTGCCATTTTTCCAACGGAATGGGAGCATTTACGGGGATGATGTAGTTATACTGCACGTTTTTCGGATCCGGAATATGTTTCCCGTCAATGAATATGGAATCGTTCCGGATCAGCAGACGTTCCCCGGGTAGGGCGATGGCTCGTTTCACATAGTTTTCACGGCGGTCTACGGGACGCCATATAATATCGCCGAACATCTGCTTGTTCTGCTCCATATAGAGGCGAGGATTTTCAACCCCGTTTCTCTCCAGTTCGTAGCATATCTGGTAATAATCCGGATTTTGTATTTTCAATGCTACCGTATCACCCTGAGGATAATTGAACACCACGATATCCCCCCTCTGAATGGAACGTAATCCCGGGAGGCGGTGATAATCGAGCTGAGGCTTGTCGATATAGCTCTTGGTGTTGAAGATGGGGAGAGTATGCTGCGCGAGAGGGAAGTGGAGGGGAGTCTGTGGCACACGCGGACCGTAGATGGTCTTGTTCACCCAAAGATAGTCGCCTACAAGGAGCGATTTCTCAAGACTTGAGGATGGAATCTTATAGTTCTGACCTATGAAAGCGAAGATGAAATAGACCAGCACCAGGGCATATATTATCGCATCGACCCAACCCATTACTTTCCGGGTGGTGCCTTTTTTATTTTTCCACCACGTCCAGGGTATGTAGGCCGTGAGATAGATGTCAATCAGCAGCAGCCAGAAAATTGAGAGCCATGGATTCCCCATCCATATCACCCACAGAAAGAAAAGGATTGACACCACCCCGAACCGAATCCAACGGGTGGTCTTTACCTCCTTAAGGCGTTGGGAAAGCGTTCTTTTACCGGCAGTTGCATTTACAGAATCCGCGCTCATACGAAAAGTCCGGTTGTATGTGTTATTTCAGAGAGCATGTCGGCAATCGTGAAGAAGCCTTTTTTCCCCTTCATCCACTCTGCGGCTTTCACGGCTCCAAGCGCAAAACCGACGCGGCTTTTCGCTTCGTGGGTAAGGGTTATTGAGTCAACTTCGGAGTCCCATTTTATTATATGAGTGCCCGGCACTTCCCCTTCGCGCACATGGTCCACTGGAAGAGCCTTTGACGACAGTTTCTTTCCCGGTGTTGGTTCTTCCCATTTGTTAAGCCGGTCTACCTCTGCCACAAGTTCATCAGCGAGAGTTACGGCTGTGCCTGAGGGGTGATCGAGCTTATGGATATGATGAATCTCGGTCATCGAGGGGGTATATTCCGGGAAATCGTTCATAACCTTTGCAACATAGCGGTTGATTGCCATGAAGATATTCACTCCTATGGAGAAGTTGGAGGCAAACATCATTGTCCCGGCTCCTTTCTCGCACATATCCTTAAGGTCGGGAAGCGAATTTGTCCAGCCCGTAGTGCCTACAACCACAGGCACCCCGACAGCGAAACAGGCGAGGATGTTGTCGACGGCTGTAGAGGGAGTGGAAAACTCTATGGCGACATCCGCACTTCTGAACTCCGGGGAATTGAATTTTTCTTTTTCATCAGCATCTATCACACAGACTATTTTGTTGCCGCGGTCAAGAGCTATTTTTTCGATGAGATGGCCCATTCTGCCATACCCGATAATTGCAATTTTCATATTCTTTGATTTTTTTAGTTCTTATTCTCTTTTTCTTATAGTTCAGAACCCGAACGCTATATTGTCTATATAAAGGGTCAGTCCTTCAGTTCCGATAAAAGGTTCGCCGCAACTTGCGGAAGCCATCACCAACACATGAGTGGGTTTTGCATCTGCGGGCGCCCATTCCACCTCCTGCACAGGCACAAGCTTACCTTTTGAATTTCTCGCATAATAAGCTTTATTTCCTGAGAGGAGCCCCATCCATGGCTTATAGAAGGGCTGTTTGGTTATATCGCCGTAATGAATTTTCAGTTGATGGCCTTTTGTCCAAGGTATGGATCTGGAATAGCGCTCGCGTCCCGTGCCGACACGTCGGGCATAAAGTTTTCCGTCGGCATCCTCCCATCTTTGCTGAAGAATCACGTAGACCTCTGCATTATCACGACCCTGAAGAGTCTTCTTGGAGGAGAATCCGGTTGATTTTGTGCGTGTATTCTCGGCAGGCATATCCACCTTATAGTCAAATACGAGTGCGGCGGGGCGTTTTGTGTAAGGTATTCCCATCTCCATCTTGGAGAAAGGTCCCTTTGTAGAAGTGATAGGTTCAAAGACTTTGCCGAGGAAGATGGATCCTGCTACCATCACATCCATATTGATAAGTCCCAACACCTTCACATCCTCCATTTTTGACTCCAATTTGGCAACCTTATTGCCATTCAGAGTTGCCGGACTGACCGTGTTCGAGCCTTTGACAATACCTGACACTTTCGCATATACATTGCTTGTAGCCCACGGCGAGCCTCCCATATTGGAATAGGGCTGGTTGCCTGTAATTTTTGTTGTGGGGGCTATTTCATAGACGGTCTTTGTTTTCCCTCCAATCACCTTCGATTCGTTGATTTCCCGTGTGACCCATTGGGAAAAGTCGCCGAAGCGGATTGGTTCCAGAGTCAGGGGAAAGGCAGAGAGAGAGGAGAAAAGTAATGATAAAGACAGAAGTTTTCCGAGAATCTTCATAACTGAAAAATAGAAATAAAAACCAGACTAAAAGTTTAAAAAGCGGAATGCGTTGTCTGCCACCGTCTGAGTGATGTCGTGCCCTATGGCAGATGAAATTTTTTCAATCACCTCTTGAATGGAGCATGGCGACTCGTCGGTTTCTGCCAGCAGACAATCCGACGGAATGACGGAAAGAGAATCAGGATTGAAATTTTCTCCGAGAGAGAGCCACAAACCGGCTTTAAGATACATTTGTGCCACAGTTGGTTTTCCCCGGAATCCGTGAATCATCCAGTTTACTGAGGGATTCATCTCCTTTTTCATCCCTATGATCATCTCCTGACCTTTCACACTGTGCAGGATAAGAGGTTTTCCGAGCGACTCTGCAAGAAGAGCCTCCCTTTTGAGCACAATCATCTGGCGGAAAAGCGGTCCCCCTTTCAGGAGGTCTATTCCGCATTCTCCGATAGCCACAACCTGTGGATGGCGGGCAGCCTGTTCCATTTTTTCCCATACCTCCTCCGTAGTATCCTCGACAGTCTGCCAGGGATGTATCCCTACAGAATATAATTGGTCGGGAGCGGGATTGAAATCGGCAGGGGAGACGGCAATCACTCCATTAGGCTGAGGAGCGGCATGGTGAGTATGTATATCCAGTATAGTCATATTAGAATATGTTCAAGGAACGGGGTCATATCCGCTGCCCCCCCAAGGATGACAGCGGGCAATTCTTTTTATCGCCAGCCACCCCCCTTTCAACGCTCCATATTTCCCTATCGCCTCAATTGCATATTGACTGCATGTCGGGGAGTAGCGGCATGCGGGGGGAAACATGGGAGAAATGGCGTTCTGATAAAATCTGACCAGTAAAATAAATATCCTTGCCATTATGAGTAGCTATTTGATTAGTTTATCCGCCAATTTCTTTAACAGGGCTTTCATCTTGCGCTCTATGAGGGAATAGTCTGCATTTTTGTCGTGTATATAGATGAAAGCCATACAGAGAGTGCAGTTGCCGGGCAGTGCAGCCACGGCATCAAGCAGAGGAAGGCGGTTAAGACGATACGCCTCACGGATGCGCCGGCGCATAAGGACACGGTCAATCGCCCTGCGCCGTTTTTTCTTAGGCACTGTGATGAGCATCTGGAGCGAATCAATAGGAGTGGGGGGAGCTGTGCGGAAGGAATTTTCCAGTTCCTCCCGTGAGATCAGGCGGTAGGAGAGGCGGAAGGGGAAATCATACATGGTCTCACCCTCTGAAAAAAGGGTATCCACCAATGTCCTGTGGCGCAGTTTCTCACCTTTTCTCAAAGTCAGTCGGCGTAGCATCCCTTTGGGGGTCCTCTCCGCTGTTATTTCCATCTCTTCTGTAGGCATATCACTCTCTTTAAGCGCAAAATTAACAAATATGCCCCACTTCGCCAAGATTAATAACTCAAAAATAGTTATATTTGCATTTTGAGAGAATGGGAATCGGCTCTTCGCTATTGACGACGAGCGCCTGTTCATTTTAAATGAAAAGGATAATAACTATGGCAAAAGATCAGACAGTCTTATTTCATTCCACTATATTCGGCCCTATCCGCAGCCGCAGGCTCGGAGTCTCTTTAGGTGTAAATCTGAGTCCTGTCGACGGCAAGGTGTGTTCGTTCGACTGCCTTTATTGCGAGGCCGGCTATAACGCGCAAGGACCCGGCAAGAGCGGTTTGCCTACCCGTGAGAAGGTAGCCGACAATCTACAGGCAAAGCTGGCATCAATGAAAGAGAACGGGGAAACTCTGGATGTCATAACATTCTCCGGCAACGGCGAGCCTACGATGCATCCTGATTTCGCAGGGATTATTGATGATACGATAGCTTTGCGCGACAGGTATTTCCCGGATGCGAAAGTGTCGGTGCTTTCAAATTCCACTCGCATCTTCAATCCGGTAGTTGCTGAGGCATTGAAAAAGGTTGACAATAATATCCTTAAGCTTGACTCCGCTGTAGAGGAGACAATGCAGCTTATTGACCGTCCCGTAAGCCGTGAGTTTACGGTTGAGAAAGTGGTGGAAGCCCTGAAACAGTTTAAAGGGGAAGGTATTATACAGACCATGATTCTCCGTGGAGAACATGACGGCAGGAATGTTGACAATACTACTCCTGAGGAGGTGGAGGCGCTGATAAAAGCTTATAAGGAGATACAGCCCCGCGAGGTCATGCTCTATAGTCTTGACCGTTCCACTCCTGAGGAAAAGCTCGTTAAGGTGGAGAAAGAGGAATTGCAGAAGATTGGAGAAGAGATAGAGAGGCAGACAGGCATTCCTGTCCAAGTGAACTGAGCCATGAGAAAGATGATACGTCCCGCATTTTTGCAAAAGGGGGATAAGATTGCCATCCTATCTCCCGCTACTATAGTGAAGGAGGAGTATGTGCGTGGTGCTGAGGCATTCCTTCGCAATCAGGGATTTGATCCTGTGGTTTATCCCGTAGCGCTCGGTCCCTCTTCAGGGAGTTACGCCGCCTCGCATGAGCAACGTATCAATGACTTAAAGAGAGCATTGGCAGACTCCGGGGTCAAGGCTATACTTTGTGCGCGTGGTGGATATGGAAGCGTGCATATCCTTCCTGAAATATCGGTTGAAATGGTTAGGGATAACCCTAAATGGATAATAGGTTTTTCCGATATCTCCGCCCTTCATGCTTTATGGCAGGCGGCTGCCGTCATGTCGCTTCATGCTCCGATGGCAAAACATCTCACCCTTGAGGGGGAAACAGATTTCAGCACCATTTCCCTCCTTTCATTGCTCAGGGGGGAAAATAGGATGGACTATGAGGTTAACTCCCATCCTTTCAATCGTCCGGGGATTGGGAAGGGTGTGCTGCGTGGAGGAAATTTAGCTGTGCTTAACGGTTTGGCTTCTACCTCATACGATATTCTGACTCCCGGCGAGAAGGAAGATGTGATCCTTTTTATTGAGGATATCTCGGAAGCCATCTATGCGGTGGAAAGGATGCTTATGAGGCTTATTCTCTCAGGGGGATTGCAGCGGCTGAAAGGATTGATAGTCGGACAATTCACCGAATACAAGCCTGACCGCAACCATGATAGCATGGAGGCGATGATGGATTCTCTCCTGAAACGCCATAAAATAGAGGGACTTCCGGTCGCATTTAATTTTCCGACAGGCCATGTGAAGGATAATTATCCTCTTGTGGAGGGGGCGGAAGTGATCCTTGAGGTCTCTCCCGAAGCAGTGAGGCTGCGGGAAGTGGGTTAATTACAGGTCAATTTTGAAAAGTCCGTCTGAATAATCAAAGCGTATTCCGGGGCGTTGGAAATATTTTTCCAATGCTCCGGATTCCGTAAGCTGGCGATGGCTCCCGGTCGTTACTCCCAGTTTCTTATCTATAAGCCATATATCATCCGCGGTCTGGAGCGCTATGTCGAGGTCGTGGGTCGACATGAATATGGTTTTTTCGAGATTGCGGGCAAGGTTATGGAGAAGAAGCATTATCTCCACTTTGCTTGGATAGTCAAGAAAAGCAGTAGGCTCGTCAAGGAAGATTATAGGCGTATCTTGAGCGAACGCTTTTGCAATCATGACTTTCTGCCGCTCTCCATCGCTCAGCGATTGCACCTGCCTATGGCGGAGTTCTTCGATGCCGATGAGCCGGATGGCATCATTGACAGCCTCATGATCACTCTTCCCGAGCCTGCCCCAGAAGTCGGTATAGGGTGCCCTCCCGAGAGATACCAGAGCCTCCACATCCATATTCTCCAGAAGAGGTTTTTCGGTGAGAACGACACTCAGCAGTTTCGACATCTCACGCGAAGAATAGGAAGCGGGATTATGACCCATTATCTCCACTTTCCCGCTGAGTGGTGGCTGAAATCCCGCGAGCGTGCGCAGTAATGTTGATTTTCCCGCACCGTTCGGACCCAACAGACATACGAACCTTCCCCTGTAAAGTTCACTGTCGAGGCGATCCGTTATAATTTTCCTCTCTTTCCCCGTAACGTATCCGGTCGTGAGGGAATAGGTTTTTATAGTTGTGGCGTTATCCATTATCTTTTCTGTCTCCTACCTTTGAAAATGACATATAAAATCACAGGTACACCGATTAAAGGCGTCACACCGTTGAGAGGCAATAGCATATTTCCCGGCAATAAGCAGAGAAGGTTGCAGAGTAATCCTATCATCCCCCCTGTCAGAATACATCCGGGCAGAATGATCCTATGGTCAGCCACCCGGAAGACCATCCTTACGATATGAGGCACAGCCAGTCCGATAAATGAGATTGGGCCGCAGAAAGCTGTAACCACTGAGGTCAGCAATCCGGTTGCGACAAGCAGCATATTGCGCACCCATTGCATATTTATACCAAGATTACGTGCGTAATTTTCCCCTAATAAAACCACATTCAGGGGTTTCGCCATCATTATGGAGCATATAAGCCCTATACCAACCGTTATGGCGAAAAGAGGGATACGCGCTAAAGAAACACCGTTGAAATTCCCCATGCCCCACATCGTGAATCCTTGTATTCCCTCCGCAGACGATACGTAGTTAAGCAATGTTATGACGGAGGAGGTAAGGTATCCCACCATAATTCCCGTGATAAGGAGAAGCATATCGTTCTTAAGCCATATTGAGAAGAGGATGAGAAGAGCCATCACCCCGAGGCTGCCGGCAAAAGCGCCGATAAGAATTGCTGTATATCCACCCCAGGAATAACTACCTGCAGAGATTGTCCCTCCGAGAAAAAGCATAACAAACGCCACACCCAGGCTTGAACCTGATGTGATTCCGAGAATAGAGGGTCCGGCAAGGGGGTTACGGAATGCTGTCTGGAGCAGCAGACCGGCAACAGTCAGTGCTCCTCCCGCAAGCAGAGTGGTGATTGCTTGTGGCAAACGGCTTTCAATGATAATAAAACGTAAGGGCCCTTCCGCATCCCCCCCCTCAAAAAGGATATTGTTGACCGTAGAGACAGGAATGTCCACTGATCCTATATACAGGTTAAGGATGAAGAGAAGGATTGTGAGAAAGCCGACAACTATAAATTTTACAATCGTCATTTCATTTTTTTGTAATATATGGGTTCCTGATCCTTTATAAGCCCGGGGTGCATAAGGATAACCATATCCCTCAATACCCGCTCGGGATGAAATGGAGTCTCTTCGAATAGATTTACATACTGAGTGTTGCACCCAAACACATTCCCCTCTTTGAAAGCCTTGAACTGAGAATTTTCAGGCGCATCGGACGCCAGTTCCTTGAGACTCTTCTCCTTCTCCTGGTTATAACGCACAAACCATACATCAGCGTCATGGGCTGTGGCGACAACCTTTTCCGGCGAAAGAGCCACGCTTCCGCTTTTGCTGTAGGAAGCAAATGGATTTCTACCCCCGGCATCTTCGATAAGTTGTCCGGTAGTGGAATTTCCACACGGCACATTCCATACCTGCCCGTAGCGTCGGTCGAAGATCACTGAAGGTTTCCTCTCCACCGTCGCAGCTGTATCCTTCAGTTGCGTATATTTATCCTCAATATCGGCAAACAGAGTTTCCGAACGATTGCTCACACCGAACAACAACCCGTAAAACCTCATCCATTCAGCACGACCTAAGGGAGAGCTCTCCATATAGTCGGCACATTCTATTATCGGAATGCCTAAAGAGGCGGTTTTTGCATAATTATCATTATTTTCGTATGGAGAAAGCATGATGACCTGCGGACGGAGAGATATTATTTTTTCAATGTCAGGATTCTGACTCAGCCCGCAATCGATGATCGACCCTTCGGCAAGTCTTTTTTTAAGAGTGGAATCATTGACATACTCCACACTGCATATTCCCCCTATGGCGTCATCTGCTCCAAGTTCTTTAAGCAGTCCGGTATGCACTGTGGAAAGAACCAAAGCATTCGTAACAGGAGTGCGTATGATTGTCCCTTTCGGCAATTGCGCCGGCAACACGCTGTCGGAAGGGATAAGGATATATTTTTGAAGAATCTTAAGGGTGTCCCATGGATTTTTTACGGTTACTTCAGTAAATCCCTTGTCTTCTGAAATTTTCAGAAGATTTGCGTGGCGCATCTTTATCTCCTCGCCGGAATCCCCTTCCGATACTGAGAGGCTTCCCCCGCATGAAGCGAGGAAAGCCACACCCAACATCATAGAGCCTGCAAAAAATCTTGCAGTTCTTTTTACAAAAGCGAAATATTTCTTTGAAAAAATCATTTAAGCTGAGTTTTGTGAACGAAGGTTACTCCTAAAGCGCCTATGCCACATTCTATTCTTTTTATGAAATTCCCCTTAGTGTCATAGATATTCGCATAACAGGGTTCTTTATATTGTGAATATCCGGCTTCGCTGAGAGTATAGGATAGAATCACGATATCACCGCTTATCGGGTCGGCGAATATGCCGGACGGACTTTCGATCCAAGACTCCGATCCCTCGGTCTGTCTGATGATTTCTCCCTCTTTCTTTAGTGTGATGGTACTGTATACATCAAAGCCCATATCCTTACGTGGTATTCCGTAAGGGGAATTTATCACATACAGTTTGTCTTCATTAACCGCCATATAGTTGCCTAACGCTACATCGACAACATCATTTCCAACGATTTTCTTCACTGTAGAGGGTACTTCGCCATAATCACCCTTGCATATAACGAATACCTCCTTACCGTTTGTAGCCAGATCGGTGGGATTGAGCACTTTTGAAATATCCTTTATCTTGCTTTCGGAGAAGGAGGCAAGATCAATGACCGATATTGAACAATCTGCATATCCCCCGTCATAATTGTAGCCATCGGAATTCGCCACGTATAATTTCCCATTTGCAATAGCGACTTGATCGGAATTCGGACCCGTTTTGAGTGTCTTTTCAATCTTAAGGGTAACGGTGTCAATTTTTGCCACATATCCGGAGAACATCGAGGCGTAAACCTTGCCGTCAGCAGCGGCTAAGGAACGCGGTCCGGAAGCTTCACCCTCCGGGCGTATATAATCTTCGATTTTCAGTGTCTGTTTATTGACCACCCATATAAGGTTGGAATCATGCATCGGTATATACATCTTCGATCCGTAGATCAGCGCCTGTTGCGCTCCCTCTCCGAGAGGAACTCCGTTGGCAGTCTTGAACGCATCCTGGAGAGCCGGGGTCGAAGATCCGGTGAAGGAGTCGTAGGAGGTGATGGAGGAGGGGATATTGGCTGCCATATTTCCGTTGTTGATGACATATAAACCGCTCAATGTCTCCACTGTCTCAATCGTAGGGGTGCCATTGTCATCATTGCATGAGGTCATTCCTCCGATTAAAAGGAGGGCTGCTATAAGATGCAGGTAATGTAGTCTTTTCATTATTGAGAAATTGATTTTTATTCTTATTCTTATTTCATAATTTAAATCCGAGGGTTAGCTGGAAAGAACGTCCCGGCATAGGATAAGCAGCCACAATCTCATATTGAGTGTCAAGGAGATTAAGCATGTCAAGGCGGACGTCAAGAAATGCCCTTTTCACGGGGAAACGTCTCATCAGGGAAGCGCCAAGTTCCATATAACCCTTCAAGCGGGATATGGGAAGATTGGAATTGGTGCCGTAACGTTCACCCGTGCCTGTGGTTTTCACTACAACATCAACCCAGGGATTTTGCCAGGTAAGGGAAATAGCTCCTGAATGGACCGGTGTGTATGCCACCTGTTTATTATAATCAGGATCCTTCTTCGATGTGCGTGGCTGCACTCTCTGCCAGCTATAGTTGCCTGCCAGGAGCAGCTTCTGTCGGGAAGTGAGCGCGGCGACTCCTTCCAGAGTCAGGTCAGCTCCGAATGCCCTTACCTTATCAAGATTTGTCATGCTCCACACAAACATATTCATGGGGATTGCCACGATCTTGTCTTTCACCTTATTGTAGTAGACATCGCCTGTCAGTGTGAGGGAGGAAAGCCAATTTTTGGGTCCGTATTGCCAGGTCAATCCCAAATTAAATTGATCGGTCTCCTCCGGTTTCAGCGAAAGGCTTCCCAGATGGTAATAATAGCTCTCGTTGAATGTGGGGATGCGGAAAATATTCTTATATGCCCCTCTTATGAAGAAAAGATAACTTCTCCAGGGTTGTACAGACACATTCAGGGAGGGGGACAGTTTTGACTGATCAGGGACGCTTTCTCCTTTTTTAACACTGTTGGTAAAGACAGAATATAATAATCTTCCCGTAAGGCTTATATGATCTGTGCGAAATTGGGCGGATAGATTCTGCAGGATGGAGTGTCTGCGCGGCCCCACCGTTGAGGGAAGGTTGCTGCTGAGATTATTATATATGTAGTCGGCAGCATAACTAAAGGAGCAATTTTCCAAGGGGGTATATAACACGGCACCTGAGATATATGCCTCTCTTTGGAGATAGTTTTCATCTTTATATCCGCCGGTGTATTTACCGTCCACTTCATGATAATAAGTTGCATCCCAATTGAATTTCGCCACTCCGCGAAATCGGAATTTCGTTAGTGAGGAATTGTTGTAGGTCAGTTGTCCGAAGAAATTTTTGTCATGAAGGGTGTCATCGCTTTTGGTATTGTATAACACTACCGGACCCGGAAGCTGGCGGTCATTGTCATAGAAATATAACTTTGCATCCAGAGAAGAGGACCTATTTGGACGCCATCGGGTGTTGAGTTCGATATGTCCCGAATTCATACGGCTGTTGTCTCGTCTCTCATGCGTAACGTGCAGCCCGTTTTTTATAGTGTAGGGATAATTGTTCTTGGCGTATGTGTATTCTCCGGCTGCCGCAAAGGAGAAATTACGGGTCAACGACTTAGCTATCTTTATGTAAGGATTGATCAGTTTGAAAGAACCTATCCGAAGCTGGGCGTCAAGATGCAGGAGTGAATCTCCAGGCGATGGGACGGACCCTGTGTTAATCACGATTGTCGCAGCTGAGGCAGAGGCCTTCGCCGTTGTGAATATATTGTTATTGTCTCCGATCAGGAGAGATAGGTCGTCAACATTGTCGAGCGAATAACGAGAAAGATCAATGGAGCCGTTCTGAGCGTCGCTCAGTGCTACCCCGTCATAAATAACACCGGTGTGGGTTGTGCCGAATCCTCTCACTGATACAGTCTTCATTCCTCCCGCGCCTCCGTAATCGCGTATGTTGAGGCCCGGCATACGGTGGAGAGCGTCTGTAAGGTCTGTGACTCCGAGGGTTTTCATTTTCTCATCATTGAGATGGAAAAGGGGGGCGGAACTTGTTACCTCTTTTTTTACGCGGTTAGTCACCACCTCCATCTCCTTAAGCTCATTATACAATGAATCGGGTTGCGTTCCCCATGCGGGGAGGCATCCTGATACCAAAAGAAGGTTTAGACCGGTTTGACGGAATATGTCGGAGATAGTAAACTTCATAATATGCTCTCTTTTCCTCGAAAGAGTGTGTTACATACAAAATCCCAAGTTTTCCCTGACTTGGAGAAGACGGCAGGTCTTCGGACTTGTTCCGGCTTTCAGCTTGCCTTCCCGTCACCCTTGTGGGAGATAGTGGCTTTCTATAAGCTGAGCCTTTCTATGGAACTTACCGCAGCGGGACTGTCCGGGATTCTCACCCGGTTCCCTATTAATGGCAATGTCGCCAACCGTTTCGGAGGCAAAATTAGGAAAAAATTTTTTATAGTCAAAAAAAATATAGTTTTCGGTGTAACTATTTCGCTGTTTATGCTACTAACTTTGCGTAAACATAAAAAAATGCTACACTTGATAATCGACATATCTTCTCCTTTATCCTTTCGTCCCTTTCGTATGGGGCGCGAACTCGTAAGGATGCTGTTTGCAAAACTAACAGCCGGACAGTCTTCCTCCGTGAGTCGTGAAGAGAGATTCGCCACAATCCTCAGAGAACATGGTGGCATCATCTCGGGAATATGCTTTGCCTATTCCGGCAACGAGGATGATTTGAAAGATCTCCGTCAGGATATCCTCCTGAATATATGGAAGGGTCTTGATAATTTCCGAGGGGAATCATCCCTTACTACATGGCTGTATAGAGTTGCTCTCAATACGTGTGTATCCACAATTAGGAAACGCCGGGGAATTTTCCGCACGGTAAATCTTGAAAATGCCGGTCAGGTGGTGGAGGAGATTGATTTTACGGAGAGGGAGAGGCTATCATTCCTGCATGAGATGATCTCATCTCTTTCCCCGGTCGACAAGGCTGTCATTACTATGTGGCTGGATGAGAGAACCTATGATGAGATTGCGTTGGTAACGGGCATTTCACGCAATAATGTGGCAGTAAGAATCAACCGTATAAAGAAGAGGTTCGCGGAAGAGAGGAAAGAGCTGGAGGGGTAAGGGGAAGAGTTAAGGGTTAAGATGTTAAGGATTAAGAATTAAGGAGGAAGGATTAAGGATTAAGAGTTAAGGGTTAAGATTTTAAGGATTAAGGTGTTAGGGGGTAGGGGTTAAGGATGAAGAGGTAAGACTCTTATAATTTTCAAATTTCAATTTTCAATTTAATATGACACAGGAAGAGATAAAACAAACCTGGGAAGAGGTGGCAAGGAAACTTTATTGTCCCACTCCCGCAGAATTTGAAGATATGTATAGAGCAAAAAAAGAGACTGCCCTTGAGAGTCTCGCGAGGCGTTACCGCCGTTTCTCCATTTTGGGAATTGTTATGGTGTTATGCTCTTTCGGCTGGATGCAGACCGCGCATTTTATCCCTGAGATGGAGATGAGGTGGAAAGTAACAGTGGTTATGATGCTTTATTTTGCGAGTTGTGCCATTATCGACAATTGGCTTTATCGCGGAGTCTCCTCAATTGATTGCTTTACAATGAGCGTCAGTCAGGTTGCCGAAAAAGCACTCTACTACCGTAAGAAGCATCTTCAGTCAATGATTGTGCTCCTGCCTTTTGCAGTATTGGTGGTGGGATTGATGGCATATTCCTTGCATGCGAATGAATACATGCTTTACGGTATGGCGGCAGGTGCCGTATGTGGACTTCTTATGGGGTATATACAGTTCAGGGAGTTTATGAAGGAATATAATTTGCTCATAAAGGAATAGTTTTGTAAATATTTGGAGATAAGTTTGAAAAAGTGCGTATGAATGATTAATTTCGCCGATAGGATTAATAATCCCGGCGAAATTAATCATTTTTGTATGAGCCAGACTACTATAAAAGGGGCACAGGAGATTGTAGATGAATGGATACGTACTGTGGGAGGAAGATATTTTTCGGAACTGACCAATATGGCGCTGCTCACGGAAGAAACCGGCGAGTTGGCAAGGGTCATAGCCCGGCTTTACGGCGATCAGATAGCCAAGGAGGGAGATTTGCGTAAATCCTTGGGTGAGGAGATGGCTGATGTGCTGTGGGTGCTGATATGCCTCGCCAATCAGACGGGAGTGGATCTTTCGGAGGCTTTTGAAGCCTCGGTTAAAAAGAAGATAGAACGCGATCGTGATCGTTTTGCTTCATTAAGGGAGGAGTGAGAATGGGAGAAAAAGAGACTGAAAGTCCTGTGCTCGCAATAATAGTGCCCTGCTATGATGAGGAGGCTGTGCTCCCTTCGACAAATGCCATCCTGCGGCAGAAACTTGATGAGATGATATCCTCGGGATTCATATCTCCCGGGAGTTTCATCATGTATGTCGACGACCGTAGCAGCGATAACACCTGGAAGGTGATTCATGCTCTTTCTTCTCCCGAAGTGAGGGGAATAAGGCTCAGCCGGCGCTCGGGCCATCAATGTGCCCTTCTTGCGGGGATGGGAGAGGCGTTGGATAAATGTGATTTGTGCATCACGATTGATGCTGACCTTCAGGATGATCCTGAGGTGCTTGCGGAGATGGTGGGGAAATCTCTGGGAGGTGCGGATATTGTTTACGGCGTGAGGAAGGACCGAAAGACCGACAGCTGGGTGAAACGCACCACTGCCGGGAATTTTTATCGGGTGATGCGTGGATTAGGAGTAGATTGTGTCTCCAATCATGCCGATTTCCGCCTCATGTCTCGCCGGAGTATGGAAGACCTTCTGGAATATGGGGAGAGGAACTTGTTTTTACGTGGAATTGTCTCACAACTGGGTTATGAGCAGGATGTTGTGTTCTATACCCGTCGAAAACGCATGGGAGGATATAGTAAGTATCCTTTCAGAAAGATGCTTGATTTCGCGATTGACGGAATCACATCTTTCTCTGTACGACCCGTGCGGATGCTCTTTTGGCTTGGGGTGGCTTTTATGCTCACCGCATTGGGAATAGGCATATACGCCGTAGTCAGATATTTTCAGGGAGCCACAATCGAGGGCTGGACTTCACTGATTCTCTCTATATGGTTTTGCACCGGCATACTTCTCATGGGTCTTGGTATTGTCGGTGAATATATAGGAAAAATATATATTGAAGTGAAGCATCGCCCGCGCTACCGTATCGTAGACAAAGTTTAAAGAGTGGTCAGAATGATGTGAAGCAGAAGGGTAGAAGGGAAGCAATGGAGGGAAAGATGTAGATTTTGTCAGCTCCGTAAAGAATCACCTCAATATCCCCGTCGCGGGCTTCATACTCAAGGAGTGCCTGACGGCAGCCTCCGCAGGGGCTGATCGGCATTTTCTGAAAATAATCTTTATAGGGAAGTCCTTCCGGTTTTCCGGCAGCTGTCCAAGCCGCGATTGCAATCTTCTTCATGGCTATGCCGGGGTGAGTGGCGGAAGCATGAAATGCGGCAGTGCGTTCCGCACATAATCCGGAAGGATAAGCGGCATTTTCCTGATTTGAACCTGTGCAGATAGTCCCGTCATCCATAAGAATCGCCGCTCCTACGTGAAATCGGGAATAAGGACTGTATGATGTGCGGGTGGCATCCTTGGCTTTCTCTACAAGAAGACGATCGGCAGGAGAAAGTTCATCTTCACTGCATTCCTTGATAATTGTGGTTATTGTGAGGTCTCGCATGGCTTTAATCTTTAATTTATTGATTCAGGTTCTCCTCCGCGCTCCTAAAGGGGGAGGAATGCGAATTTAATAAAAAAGTTATGCAACAGAAAAATTTATTCATTAAATTTGCGGATAAATTTAAAAACTGATGAATAATAAAGTCCGTCGAATCCTGCTTTTGTTATCCGCTCTCCTTCTCATCTCCGCAACCGGGGCGAGTCTTAATCCATACGAAGCATATATTGATAAATACTGCTCTCTTGCCGTTGAGCATCAGGAGGAGTATGGCATCCCGGCATCAATCACCTTGGCACAGGGTCTGCTTGAGAGCGGAGCCGGGAGGAGCACCCTTGCCACACAGGGAAACAATCATTTCGGAATAAAGTGTCATAAGGAATGGAAAGGAGAGACCATGTTGCGCAGCGACGATGCTCCCGATGAGTGTTTCCGCGTCTATAACACTGCGGAGGAGAGCTTTCGCGACCATTCTCTATTTCTTCGCAGGGGGCGTTATCTCCCCCTTTTCGATTTGGAGATAACCGACTATCAGGGCTGGGCAAAGGGATTGAGGAAATGCGGCTATGCCACCGATCCTAATTATGCCGCCCGTCTTATAACCATAATCGAACGTTACTCTCTCTACACCTACGACATTCCGGGAGGTTATAATCCGGAGGAAACAGCGGCATTCATCCACAGCATGCTCGTCAGCAGTCATCCTGTCCGTAAAGCCAGGGGTCTGCACTATGTCGTAGCCACTCCCGGCGACACCTACAGCTCGATAGCGAAAGAGTTCAACATGAAGCCTCAGAAGCTCATGTCATACAACGACAGTGAAAAAGACCGAGAAATAAAGGCATGGGAGGAGGTCTATCTTGAGGAGAAGCGTGAAGAAGCCCCCGATGGGATAGGGAGCGTGACGATAGGAGAGGGGGAAAGCATCCATTCCATTTCCCAGCGTTTCGGCATCCGCATGGAGGTAATAAAGAAACTGAATCCGAAGGTGAAAGATCGTCCCGGAACGGTGTTGAAGCTTCGCTGAGGAGAGCGATATAGTATAAAATAAGGAATATTTAACTATTTCTCAACAAGATTAAAGCAGACAAATTGCAAATAAAAAAATTTTTTACTAATTTTGCGGGCAAAATCGCCTTATCACTCCGTGGTCAGATCAGTCAACGGAGTGATGGATAATGGGAAAGCCTCTGTAGTTCAACGGATAGAATAGAAGTTTCCTAAACTTTAGATAGGGGTTCGATTCCCCTCGGAGGTACACTATATACGAAAAAACTGTGGGAAAATTTTCGCAATATAAAGTACAGTTGGCGTCGCTCGGAGAGGGACGCCACGAACAGGAGTTTGAATGCGGGTCGGAATTTTTCAAAAATATGGAAAATCCCGATGTGCTCTCCGCTGATGTAAAGGTGCATCTTGATTTGATCAAAAAGAATGATGCCTATGACTGCACGTTCACTTGCAAAGGGATGTTGCAGGTTCCTTGCGACCGATGCCTTGATCCTCTTGATCATGAGGTTGACACGACGTATCATCTCACCGTCAAATATGGCGAGGACTATAATGACGACACGGACGATGTCCTTATCATCCCGGAAAGCAGCAGTTTCCTTAACGTAGCATATATGCTCTACGACACGATAGTGCTGACCATCCCTCTTCGTCATGTTCATCCCTTGGGAAAATGCAACCGTGCTATGGCTGCCGCCTTGCACAAACATCATGGGGCTGGCGCCGATGAGGAGGTTGCTGACGCTATGGATGAGGTTGATTCTGAAATCAGCGCGGGCATAGACTCCGATGAATAAGAAATTACATCTGACAATAAGTAAAAACAACAAAATAAAGTTACACTAAAATGGCACATCCTAAACGCAGACAATCGCATACCCGTACCGCAAAACGCCGCACACACGACAAAGCCCTTATCCCGACACTTGCTATCTGCCCTAACTGTGGCGCATGGCATGTTTATCATAATGTATGTGGCGAATGTGGCTACTATCGCGGTAAACTCGTAATTGACAAGGCAGCTATCTGATAGCGCTAAGATTGCGAAATATCATTTAACGGCAGACTCCTCGCCCTGCGTGGGCGTAGGAGTCGCCTATATTTTCTGTAGTACAACTCCAAAATCGGAATTATGCTTAACGCTAAAATCAGTGGTATCGCCTCCTACGTCCCCGACGATATTCTTGACAATGATATGCTCTCAAAAATGGTGGATACCAACGACGAGTGGATAACAACCCGTGTCGGCATCAAGGAGAGAAGAATCCTAAAGGACGAAAACAAAGGCTCAAGCTTCATGGGAATAAAAGCCGTGGAGAAACTTTTGAAGGAGACGGGGACAGCCCCTGAAGAGATCGATCTTCTGATTTGTGCCACCTCTAATCCTGACTACAGATTCCCATCCACAGGCTCTGTAATCCAGTATGAAACCGGATTGGTCAACGCCTATTCGTATGACATTCAGGCTGCCTGTGCCGGATTTATAGTTGCTTTGCAGGCTGCTAGAGGTTATATTCAAGCCGGGCTTAACAAGAAAGTGATCGTGGTCTGCGCTGAGAAAATGTCAAGTATGACAGATTATCAGGATCGTGCCACATGCCCTCTCTTCGGAGATGCGGCTGCTGCCGTGCTCGTTGAGCCTACGGAGGAGAATGTAGGCGTGATGGACGGCGAATTTCACGTCGACGGCTCCGGACTCCCTAACCTCCTTATGAAAGCCGGTGGCTCGGTTAAACCTGCGTCCGTGGAAACTGTGAATGCACGCGAACATTACATTTATCAGGAAGGAAGGCAAGTCTATAAAAATGCGGTAACAGATATGCTCACATCGACACTTTCGGTCATGGAGCGTAATAATCTTACTGTTGAGGATGTAGACTGGCTTGTCCCTCATCAGGCAAATCTCAGAATTATCGAGGCGGTTGCTGGGCGCACGAAGATTGCCGAGGAGAAAGTGTTGGTGAATATTCAGCATTACGGCAATACATCCGCTGCTTCCATACCTTTGTGTCTTGACGAGTATAAGCATAAGCTCAAGAAGGGCAATAAAGTTCTTATGACTGCTTTCGGCGCCGGATTCACATGGGGTGCCATGTATCTGATCTGGGCATTCGACTCCTGATTCATTTCTTGAACGAAGCAATTCCTAATCAGAATAAGATTCTTACGGCATCAGCCTTCCGATTCCTAATGTCGGAGTGCTGATGCCGTTACGTTTCATCTACCTCTGAACCCGTTGCGTCATTCAGGTGTTAATTCTAAAGGGAGCCACTTCCGTGCTCCTATTATATTTTGACCCAAAAACATACTGATTATGGACGCAGATAACAAAATTATTGAAGAAACACCCCACAGAGCCGGTTTCGTAAACATTGTGGGCAATCCTAACGTAGGTAAATCCACTCTTATGAACGACCTGGTGGGTGAACGCATATCGATCATCACTTCAAAGGCTCAGACAACACGCCACCGTATAATGGGAATTGTGAACACACCTGAATATCAGATTGTCTATTCCGACACTCCGGGTGTGTTGAAGCCTAAATACAAACTTCAGGAATCAATGCTCGAATTTTCCGAAGGGGCTCTTACTGATGCTGATATTCTTCTGTATGTAACGGATGTGGTTGAAGATCCTGAGAAAAATAAGGAATACCTTGACAGAGTGGCTAAGGAGGATGTGCCCGTGCTTCTTGTGATCAATAAGATTGACCTTTTGAAAGGAGATGGCGAATTGGAAAAACTTGTGGCGCAATGGCATGAACGTCTCCCTAAGGCTGAGATATTCCCAACAAGCGCCACAGAGCATTTCAACATTGACAATCTTAAAAACCGTATAGTCGAGCTTCTTCCCCCCTCACCTCCATTCTTCGGAAAGGATGCTCTCACTGATAAGCCCGCACGTTTCTTTGTTACGGAAATCATACGTGAGAAGCTTCTTCTCAATTATGATAAGGAGATTCCATACAGCACTGAGGTGATTGTTGAAAAATTCGATGAAAAGGAGAATGCAATCCACATTATGGCTGTCATATATGTAGAGCGTGATTCTCAGAAAGGAATCATCATTGGCAAAGCCGGAGAAAAAATTAAGAAAGTTGGCATTGAGGCGCGTCAGGATATTGAGAAATTCTTCGGAAAGAAGGTTTTTCTCGAGATGTTTGTAAAGGTTGAGAAAGACTGGCGCAATCGTGAGAATAAGCTTCGTGCCTTCGGTTATCTTGAATGATTTATTAAAAATTAAAATGAGCAGATTAGTAGCTATAGTAGGGCGGCCCAATGTGGGAAAATCCACATTGTTCAACCGTTTGACGCAGACCCGCAGCGCGATTGTCGACAACACTGCGGGCACTACACGCGACCGCCAGTATGGAAAAGTCGACTGGTGTGGTCAGGAATTTTCTATCGTCGATACAGGCGGATGGGTAGTAAACTCGGAGGATATCTTCGAGGGAGAGATCAACAAGCAGGTGGAAATTGCAATTGAGGAGGCAGACGTTATCCTTTTCGTGGTGGATGCTTCCAATGGCGTAACCGACCTTGACGATCAGGTGGCGCAGATTCTGCGCCGTTCCAAGAAACCCGTGATTCTTGTCGCTAATAAAGAGGATAAGGGTGATGCCCGGTTTAACGTACCGGAGTTTTATTCCCTCGGATTAGGCGATCCTATCGAAGTGTCGTCGGCAAATGGAAGCGGCACCGGAGAACTGCTTGACACCATCATAGCGGATATGCCCGAGCCTAAGGAGGATGACAAGCCGGAAGACAATATAGCGAAATTCGCTATTGTGGGACGTCCTAATGCCGGAAAGTCTTCCCTTATAAATGCCTTTATCGGCGAGGAGAGACATATCGTTACGGATATCGCCGGAACGACACGCGACTCCATCTATCATCGTTATAATAAGTATGGATTCGATTTCTATCTGGTGGATACGGCAGGGATTCGTAAAAAGCAGAAAGTGAACGAGGATATCGAGTATTACAGCGTGATCCGTTCCATACGTGCAATTGAGGCAAGCGATGTCTGCATCCTTATGATTGATGCCACTCGTGGAATAGAGGGTCAGGATGCCAATATCTTCGGACTCATACAAAGAAACAAGAAAGGACTTGTGGTATGCGTCAATAAATGGGATCTTGTGGAGGATAAGTCTCTGAATGCGCAAAAGAGATTTGAGGATGCAATTCGCAGCCGTTTCGCTCCCTTCACTGACTTCCCGATTCTTTTTACCTCTGCGCTCACCAAGCAAAGGATATATAAAGTGCTTGAGACTGCAATCGAGGTGTATGAGAACCGCAAGAGACTTATTCCCACATCACAGCTCAACACGTATATGCTTGAGCAGATTGCAATCACACCTCCGCCGAGCAATAAGGGTAAATTCGTAAAGATCAAATATGTTACGATGCTAAAGGAGGCAGTCGTCCCGACATTCATCTTCTTCTGCAATCTTCCTCAATGGGTAAAGGATCCTTACCGTCGTTTCCTTGAGAACAAGATTCGTGAGAAATGGGATTTTTCCGGCACTCCGATTCAGATATTCATGCGCGACAAATAATCCTGACCGACTTAAATCAGTTATAAAAAAACCGGGCGAAGTCATCATGACTCCGCCCGAATCTTTTATCCATTCATTTCAGACCTTGCCTGTATGAGACTCATAATCTTTCCATTTCTGACTCTCCCGCAACAGAAGCCTTATAGCGCGACCTCCGCACGTTGAATTGGTATGTTACAGTCAACCGCAGAGTCCTATTGGAGGATACCCATTCCCCTTCGGTTATGCTTTGAGAGGTATAGGTGGTGGCATTAAGGGTTCCGGACGTATTGAAGATGTCTTCCACATTCAGCTGAACATTCCAATGATGCCCTAATGTCTTGGTGATGCCTGCGTCCAGACGCCAGTTGCCGTTGAGATGTCCTGCCTCCACATCTCCTCCGCTTGACCAGCTGAAATTCAATGTGGCGTTGAAGGATTTGGAGAATTTAAAGAGATTGTTGAAATCGATTTTTCCCATCGGATTTATGAACCGTTTCGGTTTTCCACAGAAGTCAATCCTGTAATCTTGAGGGAAAATCATTGCCGAAAAAACCGGATAGTAGATAGTTCCGATGAATCCGGGGGTAATAGTGGCAACCGCCGAGAATTGTTTCAGGGGTATTGAAGAATTAATCTTATAGTCAAGAATTATATCGGGATTATCCGGATAGGGGATTGTGGCAGTCATAACCTTACCGGTTATATAGCCGTATCTGAGTGAAAGCATCAGCCAACGATACTTGCATGAGATATTATAGAAATTAAAATATGCCGGTTTCAGATACATATTCCCGGCTTCATACAGATTCGGATTGACGTAGTTTATGCGGTTGGTTAGCCAGGCATAAATAGGCTTGTTATACATTCGCGAATATGAAAGACGTAAAGTTACCTCCTTCCAGGGGATACGTACAGAGAGAGAGGGTATGAGCTCATGATAGTCTCTCCTTACCGCCGTTCCCTCTCCCTGGGTCTCTCTGTATTTAGCCCATGTGTATTCATAGCGTATGCCTCCGTATAGCGAGATTATCCCGATTTTTCTTGAATACTCAATATATATTCCCATATTGGATTCATTCATGTTGGTGGTGTTGGAGGGGATTATCTCCTCATAATTCAAGAAATCGCTTAGAATGCCGGTGTTCGTTATTTCCGTGCCCATATATATGGTTCCTCCTCCAAGCTTACGCGACATATCTATCTTCCCGGCGAAAAGACGATTTCTGTTTTCGGAACGTTGCGAGTAAAGGGAAATCTCCTTATCCGTATACATATAATGGCTTTCCCGTTGGCTTTTCGAGTATCTGAGGAGAAAATCGAAATTAATATCACAATCCCATTCCCCCCATTTCCCGGCATAAAATGCGTTGACACGATGACGGGGAGAACGTGATGAGGCGTCTCCTCTATAGGATGCCGCGCTCATTGAAATCCCATTCATGAGGTTATTGAAAATGCCTGACCCCGTGTTTCCGCTGTTTTTCTGCAATATGCCTTGATAGTAGGCTCCAAACAGATGGTCGGCAGCCGGAGAGAGATTGAATCCTATCTTTCCTTCCCATCTGTCTGAGTGCGATTTGCTTCGGGTGGAGTTTTCAGATTGCAGGGAACCTGATGGCGTAAAAAGTTCTGTCGACACGCTGTTGGTGTGCTTTGTGGCAGAATGCGAATAGTTTGCTGAGGCAAACATGTCAAGATTTCCGGAACGATAGTTAAGCGAGAGCTGATTGGAGGGTTCGAAATAATCCCCATATCCAAGAGTGAGACGTTCGCTCACTGCCAAACCTTCACCCGGCTTTCGATAGGTTGTGATAAGAATCACGGCACGCACGTCTCCTCCATATTTTGCCCCCGGACTGTCAATCACCTTTATCGACTTTATACGTTCAGGAGATAAAAGTTTGATTTCGTTGGAGTCTCTGACTTTCTTTTTGTCTATATAAATTTCCGGTGCTCCTACACCTGCCACTTCCACCGATTCTCCTGAAACGATTAGCCCGGGGATAAACCTCATGACTTCATAAGTAGTGGCGAGTTTACTAAGTTCCGTATCTTTGATAGTAGTCAGGTTGCCGTCCACCTCCATAATGGTTTTTAATGTCGGCGCCTTTACCACAACCTCCTGAAGCCTGACCGTGTCGTTGCTCAGGGTTGAGTCGGAAAGCGTTCCAGCGGTCTTGGTCTGAGCAGTAATTAGAAAAGGGAGAGACAAGGCAATGTTGATAATTAAAAATTGACGCATGGTTAGGTAAAAGAATTTAGAGTCCGCCGGTAACAATCCACACTCCTTTTGAGTTTTTTGTAATGGCGAGATTAAAATTTTTGATATAATTGTTTTTTAGTTTCAGTGAATAAGGCACGAAGGTAAGATCTTTCTGATTGCCTGAGCGGAAGGGGGTACCCATCGACAAAAGAGTGGCTCCTTCATAATCCTTACGCAAGATCTCAGCCATATCAGGGGAGACCAGACGGTAAATGACAGACGTATCCCAATCTTTGAAAGCATTAAACAAAACGGAAGCCGTCTCTTTTTCATCCATTCCCGTGAAACCCGACAGATTATCGTATAATTGGTCCATTTCCTGAAATCTTATGCCGGAGGGTATGGACGCCAATTCAATATCTCCGTGGAGATATTTCACATCAGTTATCCTTATCACTTCTCTCTCCTCGCCGTTGACAAGCATAGCCACGGAAGCGGATTCAAGGTGATTGTTATCCGCATTGATTACATAGCGTCTCACAGTCTGTGCCTCCACTATAGATTTATTAAGCATATAAGGATTTGAGAAATCACCCTCCTTTTGCGACCTGACAGTGAGGAAATATCTCCCTTTTTCTTTTTTCAACTCATATTTGGCGCCATATTTCCCTGATGTGAGTTCAAGCTCCCTTTCAAGTGTCTTTTCAGGGTTTACAAACACTGAAAGATAGTCGAGCACATCAGTATTCCGATTTGAGGAATACCAACCTATGTTGTATTCCTTTATCCATACGAAAACCCCTTCACTGTTTTTAACGGCAGTACGCCCCCCCTTGTCAATGCTCCAGTAAGTGGTGGAATCCGTGCGCCGGGTTTTGATATGGTGAGTGACGAACTCCTCCTCAGGATCTACGAGAATGAAATTATCGCGAGGTAGGGTACGTATATCTACTTGCAGTTCCACATTCGGAGTGCCAAGAAATGAATCAATCGTTTTAGAGAGCAGCTGTGCCGCTGATAGTCCGTCGGGAATAAGGAGAATGACCATAAAAAGAGCAGCTGCGGAAAGGGCAACTCCTGTGAGTATATATTTTTTTAAAATTTTGGAGCGTTTCCTTTTTCTCACAGTTTCCCTTATCCTCTCCCTAAATGAACTACTCACCTTTACCTCCCGACGCGGAGTGAGGAGGTCAATAATATCTTTATAATCATCCATCGCTAAGAGTTTTTATAAGTTCACGCAATTTATCCATTCCGGATTTAAATCGGGATTTTACAGTAGAGACAGGTGTGTCGGAGAGTAGGCTTATTTCTACAAAAGAGAGTCCGTCAACCACTTTCATCTTTATTACTTCCGACATTCTTTGAGGAAGCTTGTCAAGCAAGTTATCTATTCTTTCCGCTTCCTCCAAGAGGGGTTCCTCCTCCTGGCAGCCATACTCCCCGACAGATTCAAGAGGGAGCGTGAGGTTACCGCTGCGTAGTGTGTCGATACATATATGATGGAGTGTTTTATAAAGGTAGGCTTTGAAATTCCTCTCAGATATATGGTTTATATTGTCCAGACTACGAACCACGGCCTCATTTACAGCATCCTCAGCCATCTGCATGCTGCGAAGCCGGAAAAAAGCGAAGCGGAGGAGACCTTGCAGGTTCTCCTCGATGATCTTATCTGTATTTTTCCGTCGGAATCGGCTAATCATCAAATTTACTGTTTTGGAACGGATATGCTTATGACGGAAAAAAGAGAGAAAAGACGAAATAAATGTGTTAAAAAATGCAAAATATAATAAAAGGCTTATTCCTCCATCGGGAACAAAGAGGGGTTGAAAAGGGTTTATAAGTAAAATATCGTTGTTTATGAAAAAGATTTCCATCCACCTTCTCTATTTCCTTATGGTATTGCTCGGGGCAACCACATTTCTGACCGGTTGTGTCGAGGATGATGATTATTGGCCCTATTCTCCCCCTCCGGGATGGGATTCCAACTATTTCTATGATCAGGATCTGAACGGCACCTGGGAGCTTGTGCAGGCAAATTCTCAGCCGGTAGGGCGATATGACACGAATTATATGGAATTTTACGGAGGAGGAAGAGGTAGATACTACTACTATGATTACGGCAGGCTATATGGTGAGTCTATGGCATATTTCTGTCAGGTGTCAGGAAATACCACTACCTCCTATCAGATAAACGTGCAGTATGAAAACGGTGATACCTCCACGATGGTATACTGGTTCACCGATGGCTACAACACTCTATGGCTGCAATGGCAAGTAGGCAATCGCACCCAGACCTATCTATATGAAAGAGTGAGCCGCGTGCCATAAAAATAAAAAAGCGAGTATTATTTTAATAAAATGAGGAATATATGCAAAAATTTTTTTAATTTTGCATTGTATTCCTCATTTTCTGTTCTTGAAGGCTCCGTTGCAGTAATGGAAAACCGACGAGACAGATTAATATATGATTGATTTGCAATGTCATTAAAATGCGGTATAGTCGGACTTCCTAATGTAGGCAAGTCAACACTCTTCAATTGCCTGAGCAACGCCAAAGCTCAATCTGCAAATTTCCCATTCTGCACAATTGAGCCGAATGTAGGAATGATAACAGTGCCTGACGAGCGTCTCAACAAGCTTGTGGAGATGTGCAATCCTCGCAGCGTGGTTCCGGCTACAGTTGAAATTGTAGATATCGCCGGTCTCGTGAAGGGTGCGGCACAGGGAGAAGGGCTTGGGAACAAGTTTCTTGCAAATATCCGGGAGACTGATGCTATCCTTCATGTTCTCCGTTGCTTTGACGATGACAACATCACTCATGTAGATGGTTCCGTAGATCCTGTCCGTGATATGGAAATCATCAACTATGAGCTCCAGCTGAAGGATCTTGAGACTGTTGATGCGCGCTTGGCAAAAACTTTGAAGGCAGCGCAGACCGGAGGAGATAAGACCGCACGTCTGCAAGCGGATGTGCTGAAAGCATACAAGGAAGCGCTTGAAGCGGGCAAGCCCGCCCGTTCGGTGCAGTTTGAAACCAAGGATGAGCAGAAATTCGCCCGTGAACTCTTTCTGCTGACCAATAAGCCTGTCCTCTATGTCTGCAACGTAGACGATGCCTCTGCTGTTGAAGGAAATAAGTATGTAGACAGTGTGAGGGAGGCATTGAAGAATGACTCTGCCGGGCTTATGATTGTTGCAGCTGCCACAGAGAGTGAGATAGCTGAGCTTGAGACACCCGAAGAGCGGGCGGAATTTCTTGAGGAGATAGGTCTGCAGGAGAGTGGCGTAAGCCGTCTCATACGCGCGGCATACGCGCTCCTTGATCTTCAGACATATTTCACAGCCGGGGCTGATGAGGTGCGTGCGTGGACTTTCCTGCGTGGCACCAAAGCGCCCCAAGCTGCAGGAATTATTCATACTGACTTCGAAAAAGGCTTCATCCGTGCGGAAGTCATCAAATATGATGATTTCGTGGCTCTCGGTTCCGAGAATGCCGTTAAGGAAGCCGGAAAGATGTCGGTGGAGGGAAAGGAATATGTTGTCAACGATGGCGACATAATGCATTTCCGATTCAATGTCTGAGAAATAAATCATGTAAAGTTAGGTTATAAAAATTAGTGTTATGGAGCTGCCGGGGCCGTGAGGTTCCGGCAGCTATTTTTACATTTCGCTTGCTGTGGTGCGAGGAGTGAACAAACAGGCCCTTCAAGGGGTTTTATTAATGAAACATATAGAAAGTTTTTAATTTAATATATTATGAAAGACAGTAAATTTTATATTGTAAGTTTCGGTGATTCCGATAAGTATAGTGTCCCCTTCGACGGCAGCAAGGAGGAATTTGAACATTCCTCAGAGTTCAAGCATATCAAGGATGCAGTCTACGACTATGTGAAAAGCAAATTCCCGGAAGCTAAGTTTGAGGATCTCCTCGCTCCTAAAGTAGAGGTTCCCACAGAGCGTGATGAAGTGTATTCAGTGCTTGATGCCGACACACTTGGCAAGCTTAAACACGATGCAGCCCGTCAGGTTGAGGTTAAGATGGGCGATACAAGCCTTAATTCTGATGCCCCTTATTCGAATATTTGAGGCGTTAGGCGTTAGGCTCGAGGCATTAGGCATTAGGCCTTAGGGCTTTAGAGATACGAGTTTATATATTAAAAGATAACGGAGCGACTCCCATGAGTTGCTCCGTTATCTTTTTTATATTTTGAGGGTCGAGGCTTGAGCCTAAGGCCTAAAGCCTCACGCCTACCTCCTAACAATCTTATCTGCCTTTCCGTTGATGACACGGATATACACACCCTTCTCAGGACATGCTATGCGCTGACCCTGGAGGTTGAAATATATTGCTTCGCCATTCTCAGCCTCTATTGAAGAGACGCCGGTTGTGCCGAAAATAGTCAGAATCATCTTCTCCGGATTGAAGGTATATGTGCAATTTTCGTCAAGTGTGGAAATCCAGTCTTTGCCACCTTTGCTCGTTGCCGAGTAGGTTCCATTCTGATCAACTTTCCCCTCTGTGTTAGATTTTATGTAACGGCTAACCTGAGTGGCGTCTACTGCATTGTCATATTCCCTTACCTGGAAAACTGCAAGACCCTTTTCAAGAGTGAGTGTCCATCTGCCATCGTCGCCAAGAGTCATGGGATATTCCTCCCACTTACCGTCGTCAGTAAGAGCACCACAGAGAGTATAGACATACTCATGATCAATCTCCTGAAGAGTTCCTGTGATAGTGAGAGTGTTTGTCTCAGGATCAAATGTGAATTTAGCATTCAATACCGGCTCGGAGAAAGAGAAGTTTTCACCGTTATCAGTGTTGCAAGTATAAGCTTTATCAAGCTCTATCGCCTCATCTTTATTGGCGCCATACCATGTTGCCTTATCTCCGTCAGTGATTTTGAAATCTCCTGTCAGTGTTTCGATTTCAAAAGTGTATTCACCATTTTCACCCTTTGTGAATTTATAACCCTCGGCAGGTTCCCAACCGGGAAGTGCTCCGACAAGATAATAGTCAGTCTCAACAACGGGGGCAGGTTCAGGATCTTCGTTTTCTTCACCCACCTTTGTTACGTTAAGGGTCATCTCTTTCGGATTGAAATTGAAGGTATAGGAGCCGGCATCAATTGTCCAGTGCTTGCCATCCTTGGTTACAGCTTTCATATCCCGGTCAAACACAACGGGAACATAGCCCTCGCCTTCACCCTTTTCAGAGGAAATTATGTCTCCTTTCTTCTCATTGGCAGTATCGTATTGATTTATGAAGAAAATTCCCCCTTTAATATCATCAAGAGTGGCTGACCATACGCCATCATTTTCAGTCAGATCAGTGTCTTTCCAGTCTCCTCCCAGGATATTGCCGTAGATAGCATACTTCCAGACAGGAGCAGGATCTTCTGAAGTGTCGGGAGTACCGGTTACTGTAAGTTCATACATTCCGGGATTGAAGGTGAATGTGTAAGTTCCTTTCGGAATATACCAATTTTTACCTTCCTTTTTACCTTCGTTTACTGCATCAAGAACCACCGTTGTATCATCGGCAGCGGAACTTACCCATGTCCAATCATTAGCCTCGGCATTATCCATAACTCTGAAGCCGAAATTGCCGCTCTTGACTTTAACATCGTTTAATATCCACATACCTTTGTCATCCTTGGTCATATCTTGTGTAGTCCAGTCGTATGAGCCGGGGAATATGTCGCCATGCATCTTAACGACCTGCTCGGGAGTAACGGGATATTTGTTCGGCTCCTTGATTTCCACAACATAGCGGAGTTTGTTGATTCTATCAACTGTATAAACGAGCTGTGCCTTTCCGTCTGCAGTGGTGTAAACCCCATCTTTGTCAGGAAATATACGTTGGAAACTTTGGGCATCCTCAAGACTACCGTTATAATTGGATGTGCATACCTCTATAAAAGGAATATCTTCGTTATGCTTTACGATTTTGAATTTGCCGTCACCCATCGGAACCACTTCTACAAGTTCGCTGACAGATTTCGCCTGAATATCCGGCATGTTAAGCGTGCCCTTGTAAGCAGATAGAAGACCGTTTACGTCATCCAGAATTTCATCGATCGTGTATATCTCCTTGAGTCCGGGGTGTTGCACCAAATTAAGTCCCACAGGATCTTTTCCTTCTTCGGATTTCACACACCACTCAGCAAACTTTGGAGAAAGAATGAAGAGACGGCTCAAGCCACATCCATCGGTAAGGTCGGGCTGAATGCTTGTTATGGTATAAGGAAGAATGAAATCTTCAAGAGCTTCACACCCCAAGAAAGTATTTATACCGATTTCAGTGAGGCCATAATTGAGAATAGCCTCTTTAAGTTTTTTACATTTACCGAATGCCATGCCTCCTATTATACGGCACTCTCCTCCTATCTCAGCTTTTGTAAGTGACTGACATTCGTAAAATGCCCAGTCTCCTATGTTCCATACATCATTCAATTTTGCCTCTTGTAGTGATATGCAATAATCAAATGCATGATCGTGGACATACTTTATATTTGAGAAATCAAATTCTTTAAGATTTCCACATCTCTCAAAAGCCGAAGTTGGAATTGATGTAATGTCTTGAGTATTTATTTTGACTGATGTCAAGCTTCCATTACCGTAGAAACCTTTGATAGCAATTGCCTCTACTGAGAAAGTCTGGTTGGCGACACTGTAATTAGCATTTATGGTCAGTGTTCCTGTTGGTTTATTGTCAGGATTCTGATATACCTCTACTGAGACAGAAGACCTATTCGGAACCTGATCTGCAATAACGCGCCCTTTCATAGTGGGAGTCAGGTCGACTTCATCCCCTTTCTTATAGTCGGCATAAGCTGTTCCCGATGCGAGGAGCACTGCTCCGCATGCGAGCCATTTCACCATAGCGGTAGAAAATCTGTTCATGAAAATTTTATATTTAGTTAAGAATAATAATATCATTTTATCTTACGATCTCCGGGCAGTCCCCTTGCAGGGGAGGATGCCGGCGACCGATCAGTAAGCCAAAAAGCGGACCATAACATGTAAGAAATATGGATTTGACGAGTGCAAAATTAGATAAAAGATAGGAATGCCGCCAAGAGGAATAAGGAGGCATTTTTGGCAGGGTGGGTGAAATAGACTTTTTATATACTCTCTACGGAGGTCTATGGTCTATATGAGGGTATAGACTACGGTCTATTTTGAGTCTATTCGTTTTGAAAATCAGAAAAGAGGATTGAGGATTGAAGCGAAAGAATTAATTTTGCCTTATGAAAATCTACCAACATAAACTCACATTCCAGACTTTGCTAACCGCCCTGTTAGGGGTAGCCGTTCTTCTTGGCACGGGATGCCGGAGAGAGCAAAGATTATATCCTTTCCGTTGGGAAGCTGTCGACCCACTCACTGATTCCCTGACCTTAGCCATCGATCGCGGGCTATATCTTAGGGAAGACCCTGATTCCCTTTCAATCTTGCTCAGCCGGCTGGAAAAACATACGGATAAAAAAGAAAAATTGAGAGGACGCACGGATTTCCTTCGTGCCACTTTGATGCTACGTATGGATAGTATAGAAGGGGCCGTGTCGCGTTACACTAAGCTTCTTGAGAGTGTGGATTCTTCCTCCAATCCTTACCTTTATAACCGCTTGCTTTTCCAGACGGATAGCGATGATGTGTCGCCGGCATCATATAATGCCACGTCCGCGCGTTTGGAATATTTCCGCAAAATCAACGACCCCTTCATGAGCGGGGCGGCCTACATAGAATTGGCAAATCTGCTTACAAAAGTGAAGGATAACGAAGGCGCACTTCAAGCTTATCATGAAGCCGACTCTCTTCTCAAAGCCTCAGGTTTCCATGAATTGGCCATTCCGATTGGGAAAAATGTGGCTGAAGTGCTAATGATTAGAGGGGATTCAATAGAGGGGATAACTCTGCTGAAGGATTTGCTCAAGAACCGATATATAATTTCGCGGCCTGAACTACATTACAACATCCTTAATGATTACGTGACCGAATCCCGCGACACATTAGGAGCCCGGGAGATGATAAAGATTCTTGACAGCGAAGGTCTTCCTTTGGAAAGCGACTGCCGGCTTGCCACTTTCCTTTCGGAAGTGGAATATGACCGGGGCAACTATCGGGAGGCCCTCCGCCTGGCTCGGGCAGGTTATCACCAGGCCATAGAGGATGAAGAGGATGATGTGAGGGCGGTGAGTATGCACAGGCTCTCGGAAGCGTTCAATGCCCTCGGTAGAAACGACAGCGCCTACCATTATCTGAGCCGTGAGATTGCTTTTGTAGATTCAATGAATATGGCTCAGCAACCGATGGAGATACGTGCCAAAGAGACCGAGCGGTTCATTCAGGAGAAAAAGATGGAGAAAGAGCTGAAGCAGGAGAAGAAGCTGCTTTGGGTGACAGTGTGTGTCTTCATCGTCTTCTGCTGTGTGATGATTGCTGCCGGGGTGGTGGTGTGGCGTATACACGCGCTTCGTCTGGCCAAGGCCAAGACCCGGCTGGAGATGGAGAAATCGCATCGACGCCTTATGGCTACACAGATACTTGTGGAGGAGAAAGATGCCCTTCTCAATACCCTGAGCCGCGATTTGCGCGACCTTGAGGAGAAGGGGGAGATCAGCGCGGGCACTAAAGGCCATATAGCCGCCCCCATCAAGACCCATATCGTCCAGACTTCAGGAAGAAACAGTTTTCTCGACACTTTCTCCGAACTGCATCCCGATTTTGTAGAGCGTCTGAAGGCACATTCTCCCGAACTTACCGATACTGACATACGTTTGGCGAAATATATTGCGGTAGGTCTCGACAACAAGCAGATTGCCTCTACGTTAGGCATACGTCCCGAATCTGTCAAGCAGGCTCGCTGGCGTCTGCGTTCCAAGCTTCACCTCTCTTCGGGAGCCTCTCTGGAGGATTATTTGGCAAACTTTGTGGAGTAACGCGCCTTTTCCTGCCGACAAAAGGAAGATAATCATATCTTTTTTGTCCTACTTATTGAGGAATTTATTAACTTTGCTGACGGATTGACCATTCCTCCCACCGGGGAAAGGGTCGTAGATATGCTGACTATGGTTTACAGATATGATTATCTCGTCATCGGGGGCGGAATAGCCGGAATGAGTTTCGCGCTGAAAGCTGCCCGGAAAGGACGGGTCGCTTTGGTGTGCAAGACCACTCTTGAGGAAGCCAACACCTTTTTAGCACAAGGTGGAGTGGCAAGTGTTACGAATCTTGAGGTGGATGATTTCGACAAACATATAGAGGACACCATGATTGCCGGAGACTGGCTGTCTGACAAAGATGCCGTGGAGAAGGTTGTGAAAAACGCTCCTTCCCAGATAAATGAGCTTATAGGCTGGGGTGTTGATTTCGATAAGAGAGATGACGGGTCGTTTGATCTTCACAGGGAAGGGGGACATTCCGAATTCCGGATCCTTCATCATGCCGACAACACAGGCGCGGAGATACAGCTTAGCCTTGTAGAAGAGGTGCGTAATAATCCGAATATCGACGTGTTTGACCATCATTTCGCGCTTGAAATAATCACACAGCATCATTTGGGTAAAATAGTTACCCGGCGCACCCCCGACATCACTTGCTACGGAGCCTATATCCTTAATGAGACTACAGGGAGCTGCGACACTTTCCTTGCAAAAATCACCGTTATGGCCACCGGCGGCGTGGGCGCTGTCTACACCACAACCACCAATCCCCTTATCGCCACCGGCGACGGCATCGCAATGGTCTATCGTGCCAAGGGGACGGTAAAGGATATGGAGTTTATTCAGTTTCATCCTACGGCTCTCTATCATCCGGGCGACCGCCCCTCTTTCCTCATAACGGAGGCTATGCGCGGATACGGGGCTGTGCTCCGAAATCTTGACGGAGAGGAATTCATGCACAAATATGATCCGCGTCTGTCGCTTGCTCCCCGCGACATCGTTGCCCGAGCCATAGATTCGGAAATGAAGCTCCACGGCACAGACCATGTTTATCTTGATGTTACGCATAAGGATCCTGAAGAGACAAAACGGCATTTCCCCAATATCTATGAAAAATGTCTGTCGCTGGGAATTGATATAACCAAAGATATGATTCCTGTCGCTCCCGCAGCCCACTATCTCTGCGGAGGCATAAAGGTGGACCTTAATGGGGAATCCTCCATCAAACGCCTGTATGCTCTCGGAGAGTGCAGCTGCACAGGACTTCACGGAGGCAACCGTCTTGCGAGCAATTCCCTGATAGAGGCAGTGGTTTATGCTGATGCTGCTGCGCGACATGCCGCTGAAATGGTGGAGGGGTATGATTTCCGCAATGATGTGCCGGAATGGAACGATGAAGGCACGGCTCATCCGGAAGAGATGGTGCTTATCACTCAAAGCATAAAGGAGGTGAACCAGATCATGGGCTACTACGTTGGTATCGTAAGGAGCGATCTTAGGCTTGACCGTGCCTGGAACCGTCTCGACATACTCTATGAGGAGACTGAAAAACTCTTCAAGGTGAGCAAGCCGAGCCGGGAATTGTGTGAGTTGCGCAACATGATCAATGTGGCTTATCTCATAATGCGGCAGGCGAGAGAGAGGAAAGAGAGCCGCGGATTGCATTTCACCGTCGACTATCCCCCCGTTAAAAAGTAAGCAATCCGGAGATGTGTTCCGGAAGAATTGAAAATCACCCTATTTATATATGTTAAGAAAATTTTATCTCCTCCTGATGACAGCTTTTGCGGCTGTGTGCATATTCCCTGTCGGGGCATCTTCAGAAGAGAGGAAGCCTCAGGAGAGCCATGACATGGCTGTCAACCGCAATCTGAATATATTCAATTCGATAGTGAAGCAATTGGAGCTGAACTATGTCGACACGATACGTCCAAAGGAGGCTTTTGACGCCGCTATTGGTGCGTTGCTTTCTACCGTGGATCCCTATACGGTGTATTATGATTCGGAAGATCGCCAGGAACTGCTGCAAATGACCACCGGAGAATATGATTTCGGGGGCATAGGAAGCTTCATAATGGAAAGAAACGGCTCAAGCTATATCTCCGAGCCGAAACAGGGGGCGCCGGCTGCCCTTGCCGGACTGCGAAGCGGCGATAAGATCATACGTGTGGATTCTGTCGACACAAGCAACTTCGGATCGGCTGCCGTAACAAAGCTTTTGCGCGGTCCGGTAGGCACACCTCTGGAGGTTACTGTCGTAAGACCTTTCGTAACGGATTCTGTGCTGACTTTCAACCTTGTCCGTGGAAAACTTACTGATCCTTCGGTTCCATTCAGCGGAGTGATCAACGGCAACACGGGCTATATCCGTCTGACTTCATTTATTGCAACCACAGGAAAAGAGGTTAAGAGCGCTCTTGAGGAATTTAAGAAGAATCCCGAGGTAACCCGGATTGTACTTGATTTGCGTGGAAACGGAGGAGGATTGCTTGAAAGCGCGGTGGACGTGCTCGGCAATTTCCTTCCCAAAGGTACGGAAGTGCTCCGTACAAAAGGGCGTGACGGAAGAAATGAAAAGATCTACAAGACCACTCATTCCCCTATCTATCCCGACATACCCCTTGCCGTAATAATAGACGGCGGGTCGGCATCCTCTTCCGAGATAACGGCGGGAGCGCTTCAGGATCTTGACAGAGCCGTGCTTATAGGAAGCCGCAGTTTCGGCAAAGGTCTTGTGCAGCGCACCTTATCTCTTCCTTACGACGGTCTGCTGAAGGTTACGGAAGCGAAATATTATATCCCCTCCGGACGTCTTATTCAGGCGCTCGACTATTCCCATCGCAATCCTGACGGGAGCGTGGCTCCCACTCCCGACTCGCTGACTAATGTTTATCACACGCTTCACGGGCGTGAGGTGCGCGACGGTGGGGGACTTATGCCGGATGTCAAGGTGGATTGGAACGGTTACAGCCGCTTGACCTATAATCTGGTGAAGGATTTCCATTTTTTTGATTTCGCAAACCGTTATGCCAACACCCATGAGGCGATAGCCTCTCCGGAGGAATTCACGGTTACTGACGAGATCTATGCAGATTTCAAGAACAGCGTTAGTCCTGAGAATTATAATTCCGACAAAATCTGCGAGGAGTATCTGGATAAACTGAAGGAGCTTGTGGAGAAGGAGGGATATATGACTGACGAGACCAAAGCTGCTTTTGAAACCCTCACCCCTCTTCTAAAGCAGGACATAAATAAGGAATTTGATGCGAAGCGCAATGAAGTGGGAGATTATCTGGAGGGAGAGATTGTGGAGAGATATTACCATGCCAATGGCAAGCTTCGTCAGGAACTGAAGAATGATAAAGCCGTAAAGGAGGCTGAGCGCATTCTTTCCGATCCGACTCTGCTGAAAAAGACCCTTGGGCATGACTTGACAGCCAACTCCGCCAAGGGTGGCAAAAAGGGAAAGAAATAATCACGCCGTATGCAATTGAAGGAAGCAGATGCCTTGTTTGCCACTCCCTCTCGGATGGGGGCGCTCGGCAAGGCAATCGATGATAAGAAAATAAAGAGAATAAAACTGACAGGACTGAAGGGGAGCGCGCCAGCGCTCCTCTTTGCCGCTTTGCCCGCACGGAAGACTCCCTATCTTATCGTGGCAGATGATATGGATGGCGCAGGCTATATTTATCACGACCTGTGTCAGGCTGCCGGAGAGGATAAGGTCGCCATATTCCCGAGCGGCTACCGACGTGATATAAAATATGGGCAGCCTGATCCTCCTTCGCAGATTCTGCGCACGGAGACTCTGGATGCGTGGAGTAAAAAGACTCATCCGATATGGGTTGTTACATGTCCGGAGGCTTTGGCGGAGAAAGTGCCGACGCCTGTGGATCTTTCCGACTCCACATTGACTCTGAAGACGGGGAAGACTGTAGAGATGGGGGAAGTAAGGAAAAGGCTCAGGGAACTTGATTTCAAAGAGGTGGATTATGTATATGAACCCGGGCAATTCTCCACGAGAGGCTCCATCCTTGATGTATATAGTTTTTCGGGAGAACTCCCTTATAGAATCGACTGGTTTGACGATGAGATAGATTCCATACGCCTTTTCAATGTGGAGACGCAGTTGTCGGAGCGTAAGGTAGATTCCGTGTCAATCCTTCCCTCCTCGTCTGCCGATTGCAACACGGGGGGAGTGAGCCTGCTGGAGTATGCCGACGGCTCGTCTGTGGTTTTATGTCAGTCGGTGGAGTGGCTTAAAAGCCGCATAGAGGCTATAAGCCGTGAGACCCTTTCGGAGGCAGTTGCAATTACCGGCGAGGGGGACAACAAGGCCATGGACAATGTCGTTGATGCGGATAGATTCATCAATACGCTCGATGGCATGAAGATTATAGAATTCGGCAGCGGGTCGGCAGCGGGGTTCAATCCGGATGCGACAATGAATTTCGACACTACCCTTCAGGCGTTGTATCATAAGAATTTTAATCTCATCGCCGAGTCGTTCACGCGTTTTCTTGACGAGGGCTACCGCCTTCTGATACTTAGCGATACACCTTATCAAAACGACCGACTGAAGGCAATTTTTGCCGACCGTGGCGACAATATTAATTTCACGCCCGTAGAGCGCACCATTCACGAGGGGTTTGTGGATAATGAAACAAAAATATGCTTCTTTACCGACCATCAGATTTTTGACAGATTCCATAAATACAACCTTCGCAGTGATCGTGCGAGAGGGGGAAAGCTCGCCCTCTCGCTGAAAGAACTCCAGCAGATTGAGGCGGGCGATTATATAGTGCATATCGACCATGGAATAGCAAAGTTCGGAGGCTTGGTCAAGACGGATGTCAACGGACATCCACAGGAGATGATAAAGCTCCTTTTTCAGAACGACGATATTGTGTTGGTCAGCATTCATGCCCTCCATAAACTTTCCAAATACAGGGGTAAGGATGGCATTCCCCCCAAGATCAGCAAACTGGGAAGCGGAGCCTGGAATAAACTTAAGGAGCGGACCAAGAGCAAGCTTAAGGACATTGCCCGCGACCTAATAAAACTTTATGCCGCCCGGCGTCAGGAGAAGGGTTATGCCTTTGCCCCTGATTCCTACCTTCAGCATGAACTTGAGGCAAGCTTCATCTATGAGGATACGCCGGACCAGCTAAAAGCCACCCGCGACGTGAAAGCGGATATGGAGTCGTCGCGCCCTATGGACCGCCTTATATGCGGAGATGTAGGATTCGGAAAGACTGAGATAGCGGTCAGGGCTGCCTTTAAGGCTGCTGCGGACAGCAAACAGACCGCCGTTCTCGTTCCGACTACTGTGCTGGCAATGCAGCATTATCACACTTTCTCGGAGCGTCTGAAGGATTTGCCCGTGAGAGTTGAGTTCATATCGCGGGCAAGAAAGCCTAAGGAGGTGAAGCAGATTCTTGCGGATCTTGCTGACGGAAAGATCGACATTATCATCGGAACACACAAACTCATAGGGAAATCTGTAAAATTCAAGGATCTCGGTCTTCTGATAGTGGATGAGGAACAGAAATTCGGAGTTGCCGTAAAGGAGAAACTGAAACAGCTGAAGGTGAATGTCGATACGCTCACAATGAGCGCCACCCCAATTCCGAGAACCCTTCAGTTCTCCCTGATGGGAGCACGCGACCTCTCATCACTCAATACTCCTCCGAGCAACCGTCAGCCGATAGAGACCAATGTTTCCTCTTTTGATGATGAGGTCATTGCAGAGGCTGTTAACTTTGAGCTGAGCAGAAACGGACAAGTGTTCTTCATCTCCAACCGGATCGAGAATCTCTCCACTATCGAGAACACCTTGCGCAGGCTTATTCCGGGAATACGTATCGTCACGGCTCACGGTCAGATGCCCCCCGAGAAGCTTGAGCAGGCTATAATAGATTTTGCCGCCCACGACTATGACGTGCTCCTTTCCACTACCATTGTTGAGAATGGCATCGACATGCCTAATGTAAACACCATCCTCATCAATAATGCCCATCATTTCGGACTCAGCGAGCTTCATCAGCTCCGCGGTCGTGTCGGCAGAAACAATAAGAAGGCGTTCTGTTATCTTCTTGTCCCTCCGGGGAGCCCTCTCACTCCGGAGGCTCGGCGCCGTCTTCAGGCTATAGAGAATTTCAGCGATCTCGGGAGCGGCATACATATTGCGATGCAAGATCTTGACATAAGGGGCGCGGGAAATCTTTTAGGCGCGGAACAGAGCGGATTTATTGCTGACCTGGGCTATGAGGCATATCAGAAGATATTGAAGGAATCCGTCCTGGAGCTCAAGACCGAGGAATTTGCAGAGGAATTTGACGAGCTTAACGATGGGAAGGAGGAGGAATTTGTGGCAGACTGTACGATTGAGAGTGATCTTGAATTGCGACTTCCTCCCGAGTATGTGCCACAGGAAAGCGAGCGCATTTCCCTCTATCAGCAACTCGACAATATGGAGACTCCTGCACAGACAGAAGAGTTCCGCAGGCAGCTTATTGACCGCTTCGGCGCCATACCTGCCATCACGGAGGAGCTTATAAGGGTAGTGGCTTTGCGCATGTCGGCGCGCCGTCTTGGTATAGAGCGTCTTGCCCTGAAAGGGGGAAAGATGAGGCTCTATTTCGTAGGGGATGACAACAAGGCTTACTATCAGAGCGCGGCTTTCGGAAGAGTGCTGAGTTACGTTCAGACTGATCCGAAGCGTTGCGAGATAAGGGAAATAAAAGGGAAACGGTCGATCCTCGTATCACGAGTCTCGACCGTCGCAGAAGCCCTCTCCATCCTTAAAAAGATGGAGTCCTTTTAGGCGCAAGACATTAGTTTTAGGCTTATGCCTTGCGCCTAATGCCTTTAAAACTTAAACATTATTCGAGCCTGAATTATATTTTCATGGCGAGGGAATTGCACGTCGCTTGCCCATACATTAGTGTAGCTGTAGCGAAGGCGTGCGATCATATACTTGTTGATATAATAGTTGAACGTAACGGAGTAGTCGTTGGTTACGCCGCCCATTATGGCAGCCTTGCAGTCGGATGCATTCATGTAGTCGTAGCCGAGGACGCATTCAAGAGTTTTGGGCTTGGGAGTGGCAAGACCCGCGTCGGCATGTGAGTATGAATATTGGGCATCCCCCACGAGCAGACAACGCACCAGTCCGTAGCCGCCTTGCGCGGTATATGAGTTGAAGCCATGCTCACGCTGAATGTTCATATAATAATACTGCCCTTCAAGAGCGAATCTTCCTTTTGAAAGAAGAATCTCAGGAGTCATCCTGAACATACCCTTTGAATTATTTATAGTTGCTGAAAGCATGGGGACACTTTCAACTTTTGTAGGGAATCCTATACTGTAATTGAAGTATCCTGTGGAGGTCTCGGTTACTCCGTCGTCGTTGGTGACTGCCGTATGTTGTGGAGTCTGGTACCATGAAGAGAAACCTACCTGAGCTATCCCTCCCGGCTCACGCAACGGACGCCACACGAATCTCTCGCATATTCCGATGCTTATCTTTCCCTGTTTGCTGGGGCTTACGGTCATTGAGTTGGGTGTGAGCGCTGTTACGCCGAGGAAAATCGGTCCTCTGTCATGGATATACATGATGCCCACGTTTCTTCCTGTCGCGTTCAGATAGGAGTCGGCTGTGGAGGCTATCATCTGAGGCTTCATTGAGCTTGATGTAGCGGAGTTAAGGCCGAATTGCTGTACGAAGTAACCGGCGCGGATAAGATTTTCCGGATTGAATGTGTACTGCAGATATATATCCTTCATGCTGAGTGATCCGTTGCCGTAACCTATATCTATCTTTGCAGAGAATTTACCGTAAGATGCCGTGCCGCCTAAGCGCACATCCGGAATTGCCACACCGTCGGCAAACCCATTTTTGTTGGGAAGGAATATGGCGCCATCGAAAAGGGCTCGTCCTGATGGTTTGAAATTGAATTTAGGCTGGTCGGAGTCTGTTGTTTCCGCTTTTGCGAAAGGGGAGGATGCAAGAGCGATAATAAGGGCAGCCGATAGAGCGTGGAATTTTTTCATAGCGGTAAGAATTTCAAGGTAAATACTATAAAGGAGAAAAGGAGCTTTCGGTTATCCTTATCCTTCTTATAAAAAAGGATAGTTTACGAAAATTTAACAAATAGGAGAGATAAAAGTTTAAAATAATTTAAAGAATGTATGATTTTGTATGCACAAAAGGGGTAGAGGAGGCGTTTAATAAATATATGTAAGGATTTACATGTCTGATAAACCATAAAACTATATCTCCAAAGCATATTGATGACTTATAATGATAGTAAATTCGGAGAAGTGATTGAGTCCGGAAAGATTCTTCTTGTAAAGAATGTGATGAGCGCTTCTGTTCTCGACCCCCGGCGACGTCTCGATTATTGGAAAGAGGCTACCGGTGTGTCGAATCCTGTGTGCGCGCATGAAATATGCAATCGCCCTGCCACTCACGGGGGGATAGCCGTCAGAGCCTTCAGCAGGGATAGACAGAAATTGGTCTACCCCGCATGCGAGACGTGTGTCAGGCGCACGGAGATGCTTTATGTTTCGGGTCCGTTTGTTGAATTAAATGACTAATGCCGAATTATGGAGAGTAAGAATATTAATAAAAAGGGTATATGCTGCATCGGTCATATAACTCACGATAAGATTGTAACGCCACGCACGACAGCACACCTTCCGGGAGGCACGGCGTATTATTTCGGTCATGCCATGGCTGGCTTGGGATGTAGGGATTTCAAGCTTGTAACGTCGCTTGCACCTTCCGACATGAATGCTGTCGAGGAATTGAGGGCGGCCGGGGTGGAGGTTAGTGTTGTTCCGGGAGGGAAGACGGTATATTTTGAGAATATCTATGGAGAAGACTCTAATAATCGCATCCAGCGGGTCCGGGCAAAGGCTGTGCCTTTCTCTCCGGAATCTCTTAATGATGTCGAGGGAGACATATATCATCTCGGCACTCTTCTTGCCGATGATTTTCCATTGGAGGTTATAGAATCCCTCTCGACTCGTGGCAAAGTGAGTGCGGATGCACAGGGCTATCTCAGGGAAGTGCGAGGAGAGGAGGTCGTTGCCATAGACTGGCATGATAAGGAGAAGGCGCTTCCCTATATTGACATTCTTAAGGCTAACGAACACGAGATGGAGGTGCTGACGGGAAGCGGCGATGCGTCGGAAGCTGCCCGCAGGCTTTCTGAAATGGGGGTGAAAGAGGTGGTCCTGACTTTAGGAAGTGAGGGTTCGCTGATTCTTAAGGATGGCGTGGAACATTATATTCCGGCATATACGCCGAAGGAGGTGGTGGACGCCACAGGGTGTGGGGACACTTATATGGCAGGCTATCTTTATATGCGCGAGAAAGGACATGGTGTGGATGAAAGCGGACGTTTTGCAGCTGCCATGTGTACACTCAAACTTGAAGCAAGCGGTCCTTTCCGAGGCAATGAAGAGGATGTGAGGAGGGTAATGAATGGATTTTAACATTTTGAAAAAATCGTTTTAACATTTAAGAATATGATATAACGATTTTTATGCTTAAATTTGCATATCCTCCTTGGATATGCAATATATCCGGAGGATTCTAAAGTTCAAGTCGGTTCTTTAAAAAACCTACAAATAGAAGTTTATAACTGCTTAAGAAAGCGATTACGATATCAACAGGTTGTGAAACTAAGGGATAAATAATTGCTTTTTAGAAACGTTATCTGCTCACTTGTGAAAGAGAAAGGATAGCCTCATACGGAATGCAATCATTCTGTATGAATGGCAGTTTCAAAGAATCTATACTTGAATTTTGGTTATGGGGGGATGATGTCTTTGAGAAGAGACATCATCCTTTCTTATTTTCCCGCCTCACGAAAACGAAAATAACCGGTAATCCGGTAGCCTCAATCCCCTCCCAAGCATTACGACTCCCTACTAAGTAAAACGGGATAGGGTTTGGAAGCGATCGCCTCCAAACCCTATCCCGTTTTATTGATTTAAAGAGAATTAATTCTCTTCGATGTCTACTTCGAAATCATCTCCGAAGAGATCTTCATTATCGTTCTCCGGCTCTGCTCCGAAGTCATCGTCATCGCGGTCGGTTTCCTCCTTGGCTTTGCTTGGAGATGCCGGGACAAATGGATTTCCACCTTTCGCACGTGCTTCCTCACGCTTCTGATTGAGGGTGGTCTTGATTTTCTCCTCAAGTTCAGCTGCGAGTTCAGGATTGTCTTTGATCACTTTCTTTACAGCTTCACGTCCCTGGCCGAGTTTGGTGCCGTTATAGGAGAACCATGCTCCGCTCTTCTTCAGGATGCCATGCTCTACACCGAGGTCTACAATCTCGCCGGCCTTGGAGATTCCTTCACCAAACATCAGTTCGAACTCAGCCTTCATAAATGGGGGCGCCACTTTATTTTTCACCACCTTTACCTTTGCAAGTCTGCCGATATTTGTATCTCCATCCTTAATCATTGTGGAGGGACGGATATCCAGTCTTACGGAAGCATAAAACTTGAGTGCGTTACCTCCGGTTGTGGTTTCGGGATTGCCGAACATCATGCCGATCTTTTCACGAATCTGGTTGATGAATATGCAGCAGGTTCGTGTGCGTGAGATTGAGCCGGTCAGTTTCCTCATTGCCTGGCTCATGAGGCGTGCGTGAAGTCCCACATTCTTATCGCCCATTTCCCCCTCGATTTCTGCTTTGGGGGTGAGTGCTGCTACGGAATCGACAACAAGCACATCGATAGCGCCTGAATTGATAAGCTGTTCTGCTATGTCGAGCGCTTGCTCTCCGTTGTCAGGTTGCGCTATGTAGAGATTATTGACATCCACGCCGAGTTTTTCCGCATAAAAGCGGTCGAAGGCATGTTCTGCATCCACTATTGCGCAAATGCCCCCTTGCTTTTGAGCTTCAGCAATAACATGAATGGCAAGAGTGGTCTTACCTGAAGATTCGGGTCCGTAAATCTCAGTGATGCGGCCACGCGGCAGACCTCCGACCCCGAGGGCGAAGTCCAGCCCGATTGATCCTGTAGGGATAGTCTCTACATCTTGGACGGCATCATCTCCGAGACGCATGACCGTTCCCGTCCCGAAATCTTTCTCCAGACGACCCATTGCCATTTCGAGAGCTTTCCTTTTCTCATCAAGGTCGCTGATTCGCCCTACCTGTGGGGTAGCGGCTGCTTTCTTTTTTGCCATTGTATATAAGTTTTTAGTTTTTTGCTTTTCTATATGCGGTTTCCTTCATCCGCTTTGCAAAGATAATATAATTAAGGGGTAAATGCCTAATTTTTGACTAAATAAATAAGGCTCTTTCCAATTAAATAATCTTAATGAAAAGGTATATACTGCAAAAATATTGCAGTAAAGTCCGGTTATTCCTCTGACTTCTAAAAGGGGGATATTATTGGCTTAAACATTAAAAAAGATGGAGGTATAATGTTAAATTGCCACATTTTTTGTAACTTTGCAGACCCTCATTTCAGGTCGTGAGGGTTCATTCACAGAAAACGCCAAATAAATATGAAACCGGAAATATCTCAACGTGGATATGAGATGCCCTCCTCCCCCATACGTAAGCTTGTAGGGGCGGCTAATGCCGCCGAACGACGCGGGGTGAGTGTTTATCGTTTAAATATCGGACAACCGGACGTTCCGACCCCACCTCAGGCAATTGAAGCCTTGCATCACATCGATAGGAAGGTGCTTGAGTATTCCCCTTCAGAAGGAATTGAGAGCCTGCGCAACAAGATGTCGGAATATTATGCGCGTTTCGGGATGGAGATCACCCCTGATGAGATTATAGTGACTTCCGGTGGCTCCGAAGCTGTGCTCTTTGCCTTCATGGCTTGTCTTGATCCGGGGGATGAAATAATTATCCCCGAGCCGGCATACGCCAATTACATGGCTTTTGCAATATCTGCGGGAGCTGTCATAAAAAGTGTCAACGCCACTATCGAGAACGGGTTCCGCTTGCCCCCCATAGAGGAATTTGAGGCTCTTATAACTCCTCGCACAAAGGGGATACTTATCTGTAATCCGAATAATCCGACAGGATATATTTATTCTGAAGAGGAATTGCTGAAGATTGCGGAAATTGTGAAACGCTATAATCTTTTCCTTTTCTCAGATGAGGTGTATAGGGAATTCTGTTATACAGACACCCCTTTCATATCGGCAATGTCTTTGCCGGGCATCGAGGAGAATGTAGTGTTGATTGATTCCGTATCCAAGCGTTATAATGAATGCGGAATAAGGATCGGTGCCATCGTTACCCGTCATAAGGAGTTGCGGGCCAACGTGATGAAGTTTTGTCAGGCACGCCTCTCTCCGCCCTTGTTGGGGCAGATTGTGGCAGAGGCAAGCATATCCACTCCGGAGGATTATATGCGCTATGTCTATGAGGAATATCTTCGCAGGAGGGATTTCCTTATCAAGCGTCTTAACGAGATTCCGGGAGTTTATTCACCTATGCCGATGGGTGCATTCTATACTGTGGCATCGCTGCCGGTGGAGGATGCCGACGATTTCTGCAAATGGTGTCTTGATGAGTTTTCCTATAATGGTCATACCGTCTTCATGGCTCCGGCATCCGGTTTCTACACCACCCCCGGGGAGGGACGCAATCAGGTGCGCCTTGCCTACGTCCATGAGATTGACTATCTCGCCGGTGCAATGGATACTCTCGAAGCCGCGCTGAGGGAGTATAAGAGAATAATTGCTGTCCGCTAAAATGACTATATTTGCGCATGTTTATTGATACTTGTTTGGCGACAGCAAAATAACCAAAAAGGACTGACTCCTGCAAATGGAATCAG
>CAMWSM010000013.1 GCA_947176915.1 uncultured Porphyromonadaceae bacterium
AGTTAATACAAAGAAGTCGCACATTTGACGACCGGGTCCCTCAAAAGGTCTGCAAAGATAATCTATCTTTTTATATTCCTCAAGTAATTTTCATTTTTTTTAAATTATGAAAAAGCGTTGTATTAAATTAACTTAAAACACACTTGGAATAATAAACCTAAATGTAATAACAGCTTCAAATTTGAGTATTATGTATATGTGAATAACTAATTAAGGCACCTCATTTCGCGCCTTGATAAAAAATGAATCTATTCAAAAATAAGTTTTCCACAAAAATAATATACCAACCTTTCATACGAAAACAGATGAAAAGATTTAGTATCCCAATTCTGGCGGCTACTCTCGCCATTATCGTTTCCCCCGCTTGCGCTCATAATGCTGAAAACAATTCCGAGGGACAAGCCCCTCAGTTCATACGCACTTCCAACGGGGCTTCTTTTGAAACAGATTTCACTGTGGCAGCTGAAAAGACAGTTAACGCTGTGGTATGTATTAAAAGCTTTACTTCTCAAAGACAGAACCCATACGGCAATCAAGGGGGATACGACCCCTTCGGCATGTTCGACTTTTTCTTTGGACCCCAGCAAAGGCAACAGCAGCCTCGCCAGCAGCAAAGAAATAGTGAGCCGGTTCAGAGCGGGCTTGGGTCAGGAGTTATTCTTTCAGAGGATGGCTATATCGTTACAAACAATCACGTGATTGACGGAGCTGACAAGCTTGAGGTCCTTCTGAATGATAATTCCACCTACGAAGCAAGAGTAATCGGAACTGATGAAGCCACCGACCTTGCCCTTATTAAGATTGATGCCACGAAATTGTCGCCTGTTACTTTTGGCGATAGCGAAAGCCTTAAGATTGGCGAATGGGTGCTGGCGGTGGGAAATCCTTTCGGATTTAACTCAACTGTTACTGCCGGCATTGTTAGCGCCAAAGCAAGAAGCCTTTCTCAGAATAGCCGTAACGGCAAGATGGGAATTGAATCATTTATTCAGACTGACGCTGCCCTTAATCCTGGAAATTCAGGTGGAGCGCTCGTCAATCTCAAAGGTGAATTGATTGGCATTAATTCCGCCATTTACTCAAACACCGGCAGTTATTCAGGCTTCTCATTTGCAATCCCTACCACCATTGTCAAGAAGGTCATGACAGACCTCCGTCAATATGGCACCGTGCAACGTGCCGTTCTTGGATGTGCCGTTGCTGAGCTTGATGCAAAAATTGCGAAAGAGAAAAATATCACGGCAGTAAAGGCAGGTCTTATCGTAAGCACGGTAACTGACAGAAGCACTGCAAAGGAACTTGGGCTTCAGGCGGATGATGTAATCACCGCGATTAATAATGTAGGGGTACACAATTATGCTCAACTTGTGGAGCAATTGAACAAATTCCGCCCCGGAGATCAAATTTCAGTAACCTACTACCGCAACAATAAGAAAGAGACAAAGAGCGGTGTGCTGAAAAACACTCAGGGAAATACTACAATAACTAAAAAGGGTGATTTCTCCGAGATAGGATGCGCTTTCATGAAACTTACGGATGAAAACAAAAGGAACCTTGGAATTTCAAACGGAGTGAAAGTGGCAGGGCTTAAAAATGGAGCCTTCCGCGACGCCGGGATTAAAGATGGATTTATCATAACCGATATCAATGGTCGTCAGGTAAATTCCTCCGATGATGTAGAGGCAATTTATAATCAGATAATGAAAAATGACGATGATGATAAAGTAATGTTCATTACAGGTTTATATCCTACCGGTAAGAAATATTACTATGCTGTCAATCTTGCTCAGGAATAAGGCATAGGTTTCCATCAAAAGCCACTCGAGACTTACTCGGGTGGCTTTTTTATATAAATTTTCAAAAAAAAACTTTTTTAACACAACATTCCCCTCTTCAAAGCGTTTAAATTTTGGCGACGATGCCCAACTGAGTTTATTTAACCATTCGGAAAGAGCGTATTTGGATTCCACACCGTTTACATTTCGCTCTTTTCCGGTATTGTGTTATAAACATTCTATTTTTAGGTTCAAATAAATTCTAACGTCTGCGTCTGTGCATTTAATTAAGTATAGATAAGGCAACAAAATTTGGAAGGGAAAATATGAGACAATTAAAGATAACAAAATCCATCACCAATCGCGAAAGCGCGTCTTTGGATAAATATCTTCAGGAAATAGGCCGAGAGGAACTTATTTCTGTCAGTGAAGAGGTGGAACTCGCACAGCGAATCAAAAAAGGAGACCACGCCGCTCTTGAGAAACTCACAAGAGCCAATCTCCGCTTTGTAGTCTCGGTGGCTAAGCAATATCAGAACCAAGGTCTTAGCCTTCCTGACTTGATTAATGAGGGTAATCTCGGGCTTATTCGTGCAGCACAAAAATTTGACGAAACCCGTGGCTTTAAATTTATTTCTTACGCTGTGTGGTGGATTCGTCAGTCAATCCTGCAAGCTCTTGCAGAACAAAGTCGAATCGTGCGTCTTCCGCTCAACCAGGTTGGTTCGTTAAACAAAATCAGTAAGGAACTGTCCAAATTTGAACAAGAGAATGAACGCCGTCCCTCTCCTGAAGAATTAGCGGAAAGACTTGGGCTTCCTGTTGACAAGGTGTCCGACACATTGAAGGTTTCAGGTCGTCATATCTCAGTAGATGCTCCTTTTGTAGATGGTGAAGACAACTCCTTGTTGGATGTCCTTCCCAATGACGATAGCCCTATGGCGGATTCTACCCTTAATCAGGAATCTCTTTCAAAAGAGGTGGATCGGGCTCTCAAGCAGTTATATGACCGTGAACGCGAAATTCTAAAAATGTTCTTCGGAATCGGCTGTCAGGAGATGACCCTTGAAGAGATTGGCGCAAAATTTGATCTCACAAGAGAGCGTGTGCGTCAGATTAAGGAAAAAGCCATACGTCGCCTTAAAGGACAGAAGAGCAAACTTCTCAAAAGTTATCTTGGGGAATAAGTATTTCTCATCACTAAGAGATTTGCCCGTGAAAAAATTTCTACACAAAATAAAAAATATGCCCATAGCCGGCAGTCTTGGTAAAAGGCTTGCCTCTATGGGCATCGCCTTGTCGGTATCTCTCTCTTTTATCTCCCCCTTAATGGCTCAAGAGAGGGAAAGTATTTTTGATGAGGGGAAGAAAGGACTCGTCGGTTCTCATTTCACATGGGGAGGCGAATTGGGCACCTCGATTGATGTGAGCGGCTACGACATGTCGACTTTCAACATTGACGCTCTGTTCGGATATAAGAACAGCTACTTTAGGATCGTAGGGTTAGGCGCAGGCATTCATCGTGCTTTAGGAACCGGCGACAACTTTATTCCAGTCTATGCCGTAATGCGAACATCCTTCAGTCATAGCCCAAAATTGTTTTTCATGTCCCTCAAAACGGGTTACTCCTTCAATACCATCCATAATTCCTCTACTTTTGGGGATGTGAACGCCGCTTTAGGAGCGGGAATAAACCTTGCAATCAGCAAACGTTTCAAATCCCACATCATTCTTGCCTACGAGTTCAGGCATTTCAACAAAAAGCATCGGGAAAAATACTCTCTGGAGGTAGAAAATATATCTCTTGCAACTCTATCTTTCGGAGTGAATTTCTAAGAAAAAAATGGCGCATCATTCAATGCGCCATTTTTTTATTATCGGCTTGTCTTATTTTATTATTCCATCTCGTTTTAGGATTGCCTCGGTAGTGGGTTGCTTTCCCCGGAATTCAATATAAAGATCCATAGGGTCGACAGAACCTCCTGCCCGCAACATTTTCTTGAATTTTTCAGCCGTTGCCTTGTCAAAGATACCATTCTGTTTAAAGGCAGCAAAAGCATCCGCATCAAGCACTTCGCTCCATTTATAGCCATAATAGCCGGAAGCATAACCTCCTGAGAATATATGACCGAAATTGGGGGATACTGAAGTTCCATTGATTGCCTCAAACAATCTTACGGGATTTTGGGCATTTACCTCAAAAGCCTCCACATCATCACTTTCCTCAAAGGGCTTATCTTTTGTATGATATGCCATATCAAGATAACCGAATCCAAGCTGTCGCATACAGGCGTATGCTGCCCCGAAACGATTGGATTCAACAAATTTCTCAATCAATTCTGCAGGCATCTTCTCCCCTGTCTTATAATGACGGGCGAATCCGTCAAGAAATTCCTTTTCAGTAAGATAGTTTTCATTGAATTGTGAAAATAATTCCACAAAATCATGATATACGTTTGTGCCGGCAAAAGAGGGGTATACAGCCTGGGCGGATAAACCATGGAGAGCATGACCGAATTCATGCAGGAAAGTCTCCACTTCCGAGGGGGTCAGGAGCACAGGTTCGTCTCCTACCGGTTTCGAGAAATTACAAACAATTGAAATGAGAGGAAGGGTCCGTTTTCCATCATTATCCTTCTCTTCACCTCTAAACTCAGTCATCCATGCGCCCGGAGATTTTCCCGTCCGATAGAAGAAATCAGCATAGAGTATGCCGAGAAGACTTCCATCTTCGTCATATACCTCGAAAGCCTTCACATCAGGATGATAGACAGGTATAGCCTTATTCTCCTTGAATGTATAGCCGTATAGACGGGTTGCCAGTCCAAACACACCGTCAATCGTATTCTGCAATTCAAAATAAGGTTTCATGACCTCATCATTGAATGCATACTGTTCATTCTTGAGTTTATCCGCCCAATAAGAATAATCCCACGGCATGAGCTTAAAATCCAGACCTTCGCTCTTTTGCGCAAATTTCTCAATTTCCTTCATCTCATCTTGAGCGGCGTCCTTATAATGCGTGCGGAGATCCTCAAGAAGATTCATGACTGCCTCAGGAGTGGCTGCCATAGTCCCTTGAAGTTTATACTGAGAAAAGTTATCCTTCCCCATCAGTCTTGCAAGCTCCAGACGCTTGTTGACAATATTTTTTATCAAACCTGTGTTATCATATTCACCTTTGGTATTGCGTGAATTTGACATTCTCCAGAGTTTTTCTCTCAATTCCCTTTTATCCGCATACTTCATAAAAGGAACGTATGAGGGGGAGTACATTGTAAAAAGATAGAGACTTCCATTATCCTCTTTCCCCTCGCCGGCGAGCACCTCTTTTGCAGCTTCACGGGCGGCTGAACGTATTGCATCGGGAAGTCCGGACAAATCCTCCTCCTTGAGCCATAACCGGAGAGCCGGATTTGACATTTCATTTGAAACATTCTGTCCGAATTTCACTGTCGAATCAGAGAGTGCTCTCATTATTTTTTTATATGTCTCTCTGTCCTCCCCCTGAAGATTTGCTCCGCTTCGGCTGAAAGACTTATAGGTTTCCTCTATGAGTCGCATTGCTTCAGGCGATAGATCTTTCCTCGAATCCCTTGTGTCATAAACCTTCTTGATTCTCTCCCATAATTTCTGATTAAGGAGTAGTCCGGTCTGATGTTCGGAAATAAGGGGAGTCATTTCACCCATTATTTTCATTAGATCAGGCTCACCCATCGCCGATTCGAGATTGCTTAATGTAAGCACTGCCGTTGTAAGAAGCTTTCCGCTTCTGTCTAACGCAACAATTGTATTCTCAAACGTGGGATTTTCAGGATTTTCCACAATAGCAACAATCTCCTTTGAGTGTTGCGATATACCCTCTTTTATTGCCTCTTCATAATCTGCTGTGGTGATTTTATCAAAAGGCACAGCAGAATAAGGAGCTGGCGAGGGAATCAGAAACGGATTCTGACGTCCGCCTTGCGTTGTTTCTGTCACTGTCATCAGTGTCATAACTGTTAATGTTCCAAATATAAATTTTTTCATAACTATAAAATAAACGGCAAAGTGTGGCGATTTATTGAAAACGCCACACTTTCTACAGACATATATCCCTATTCTTATTTAAGGTTATACATAATTCCGATATTCTCCATTACTTCTCGACAGGCACCCCTTCCATAATGACCTGAATCTTATTTTTGCCATTATATAGATTTTTCATCCAGCCATTGAGATCGTCAAGCGTGATTTTCTCGATTGTCCCCTTATGATCAGTTATCATGTCAAAGCCGCGGAGATAATCCACGAGGCCGTCATCCCAATATGAATTCTTTTTAGACTGAATCTCCTGTTGCTTAATCATAGCCTCTTTCGCCTTGGTGAAATTAACTGTCTGGGCCCCCTCATTAAGAAGTTTTGATAACTCACTCTGAGCGCGTTCCATCAGTTTATCCTGCTGATCTGCATTCGTCTGGAAAGTATAGATTAAATTCCAGGTTTTGTTATAATAATTAAGGAATCCGGACACGTGTGCTCCATACGTTCCACCCTCTTCCTCTCGGAGTGTTGCGATATAGATGTCGTCCAAAATACTTCCGAGAAGACCAATCATTACCTCATTCCTTAAATTAATGTCAAGATTATCTCCGCTCAACAAAGTGAAAACCGATGTAGAAGGAGTGGTCATAGGCTGCTTGAAGCTGTCTGTAATCTCTCCTTTTGGTGTCTCAATAGGTGTGATGATATCCTCTTTCTTTACTTTTGCTACCGGGAGAGTAGCAATATATTGCTCGAGAAGAGGCACAAATGTAGCATCCTCAATATTGCCGGTAAATACAAAAGTATAGTCTGCTGCATTTCGCAGTGATGCCTTGATCATCTCCAGCATTCTGGAATAATTTGCACTTTCCACCACGTCAGGAGTCATTGTTTCCATCAAAGGATTTCCTCCATAGCGAGCTTTGCTGACATGACTTGAGAATATCATCTGAGGATTCTGGAAAGCATTTTTCAGACGCTCCGCCATATTTTCTTTTGCAACATTATATGTAGTGTCGTCAGGATTAAGGGCGGTGAACGAAGTATATATAAGCTCCATCAGGACAGGAAGATCCTTAACGGTTGATTCTCCTCCCAGCATGTCAAGGGAGGTGGTTGTGGAATAAGTGAGATTTGCCTGTTTGCCGGAAAGGTATTTCCTTAACTGCTTGGCATCAAACGGACCTTTCCGGGAGGTGCTGTATGCCGTGGAGAGCATTCTGACATTCGCTGCATCACTCTCTTTATAAGAGCGTTTACCACCTTCACGGAACGCCGAAAGTAGAACTTCGTCAGCTGCAAAATCTGTTGTTTTAACAATGACTTTCACATCGTTAGAGAGTGTGTAAGTCTTAAAGCCAAGATCCTTATTCTCCTCAATTTTCTTTACTTTGCCGGGTTTTGGAAGTTTGGCAATCAGAGGTTCGGAAACAACCTCATCAACAAACGCCTCATATTGGGCATTCATCGCATCTTTTATAGTTTTAACCAAAACATCCTCAGCCACCAGCTGAAAGCCCTCCTTCTCGGGTTCGGAAGTAACTATAACTATATTGTCTGAAGTAAGAATTTTTGCTGCGTACTGATTGATCATTCCTACCTCGATAAGGGGGAGCACCTGTTGCAGTAATTCATATTCCTTCTCTATCCCGGGATTGGGCTCATTATCTACGAATGTGCTGCAAAGCTCACTTCCGTATGCGTTGTTATCAGTCTTATCCCGCTCCTTATATCGATTCTCCACCTGTGAAAGCAATTCCTCCTTTATGCGATTCAATTCGGTCTCCGTAAAGCCGGTCTTGCAAGCGCGGGCAACTATGCCCATTACTTCTGCCACCGCACCCTGAGTGCCTTTCTTGGCAATAGTAACGACATTGAAAGAGGATTTTGTCTTGGAAACATAGAAATCACCAAAATAGCAGCCGGCTCCTGAATAAAGGCAGGAGGGATTAACCGCATTCTCTTGCAGTCTGTTATTGATAAGAGAAGATAGGATCTCTCTCACAAGGTCATATTGAACAAGTATTTCTACTGTATTTCTCAATTCAAATGGCACCTTTTCCTCCTTGAAAGAGATCGTGGTGCGAGATGATGTTACCTCCGGATCAGTATATCCGAAATAGATTGGCTCCTTATTATCGCTTACAGTGGGATATTTTCTCTCTGCAGCATTTTCTGGCATTGGTATGGTGGAGAACATAGCTTTCACTTTGTTTTCCATCTCTTCTGCATCGAAATCACCCACTATGATAATACCCTGCTGATCCGGACGATACCATTTTTTATAATATGCCCTCAGCACTTCAGGCTTAAAATTCATTACGACCTCCATACTTCCAATAGGCATCTGATGATACTGATACTCCTCATAAATTTTGGGAAGCATTTTGGTGTACATACGCAGACTTGCATTCGTGCGCGATCTCCATTCCTCCTGGATTACTCCTCTCTCGGCCTCTATCTCTGCGTCCTCAAGAAGGATGTCGCCACTCCAGTCGCGAAGAACAAGAAGGACGCTATCCATCAAAGGCTTGTCTGTTGTAGGAACATTATTGATATTGTAGACCGTTTCGTCAAAACTGGTATAGGCATTAATATCAGCGCCGAAACGTATCCCCTTGCTCTGGAGATAATTCAGCATGTTTTTCCCGGGATAATTTTTTGTCCCGTTAAAGGCCATGTGCTCCAGAAAATGTGCGAGTCCGAGCTGATCCTGCTCCTCGAGAGTGGAGCCCACCTTCTGAGCAATATAGAAATTAGCTCTCTCTTTCGGCATTTCATTATGCATGATGTAATAGGTCAGTCCGTTAGGCAATACTCCATGTCTCACCTTAGGATTCAGTGGCAACGGCGTTTGAGCAGATCCGCAGACCACTGCCATGAGCATCATGACAACTGTCAAGATTTTCTTAATCATAAGCTTTTCATTTTTATTGTTATTGTTTATTTAAATATTTCCACACTTTCTTATCAAATTATTCCGTTCATCATTGCGTATAGGGACATTCCTGAAGCAGACTTCACTCCCAGTTTTACCGAAATATTCTTTCTATGAGTTATTACAGTATTAATGGAAATACATAATTCATCAGCAATTTCTTTATTGATTTTCCCTTTCGCAATAAGGCGTAAGACCTCAATTTCCCTCCCCGACAGCTCTCCGGAGATTTCCACCCCTTTTATCATTTTCAGAAATGATTCAGCTTCTGCTTTTATCTCGGGCTCATCTTCTCCTGAAAAAAGAATCCTCATCCCGTTTTTCTCCGTTTCTGCTTTCTTACCCTCTGTAACCACCATAGTCCTCCCTCTTTTGGGCAGATAGAAATCCAGATTCTCCACAAAAATCCCTCTTTCTACAATATAGCCGTCCATCCTTTCAGCGAAAGGCTCAAATTCCTTGAAAGTAGAGAAGCTTTCTGTCATGCATCCGTTATCCTCCTGCAACAGGGTTCTCAATGCGATAACCTCCAGGGTTGAGAATCCTATAAGAGCAATTTTTGTAGTGCTGTTCATTACCCCTATTTTTTTTCACTTCTCAACTCCTCTATTTTTGGCTGGAGGATTCGTTGACGGATTCTGTTATTCTGAATTATATCTTTCTCCAATGTGAATACGGCACTGATTACAGCCATACAAAGATTATGATCATACTCCCCTTTTAAATGAGCGACAAAGAAATAAAGAAGATCGTGAAACCTCTCCTCCACTTCGCTGTGCTCGTTGCTGTGATATTCATAATCTTCCGGCACCTCTCCGGAAAGAAGCAATCTATAAAGAATCTCGGAATCATATTTTATGCTCTCCCTCAATTGATGGCTTGCTTCCCGAAAGAATTTCATCAGCAGATCGAGATTATTATCCCCTCCGCTTTTCTGAATCAACGATATGAAATGGCGTTCAATATTAGGCAGCTGAGACTGCAGATAGTATCTTGAGGTTTTTTCAAGATAATCTATTGTCTTTCCTAAAGTGAATGTATCCTGTGGATTCGCCGGGAAATATTGTTCATCTATGAAAGTGTTCACAATCGAAAGGAAGAACGACACATCTATCCCCTTCGTCTCACACGTCGATGATATGGTCTCATCTCCGACACCGAGAGTAACTCCCAGACGTCCCACCACCGGAATCAATGATGGATGATGCATTATAGCATCAGTCAATCGGGTTTCCTTATTATAAATTGCCATCTCTTTGAGTTCGGTCAGTTCGCATTAAATATATGACGGAGAGGAGGCCTCCTAATTTAGCCTCCGCCCCGTCTTTATAGATAAAATTTATTTTACAATTATCGTGGCATTCTGTGTAATGATTATATCCATTCCTACATCATGTGGCTCCACAGGCACTTCATCCACAAGTTGAAACTCATATCCGACTCCAACTTTGGTGGCTTTCGTAGTTTGAAGAAGACGGTCGTAGAAACCCTTTCCCCTACCAAGACGATTTCCATTTCTGTCGTATGCCACAGCGGGCACAACAATCAGCTCTATATCTTCCGGATCTACCACATTATCACCTGTAGGCTCCTCTATATGAAAGCTGCCGAGTTCAAGACGGCTCTCATCGTATGGCAGGATCTCAAGATTCACACCGTTCACTCGTGGCAGATAGAAATGTTTTCTATTTCTCCATTTGCCGAGAAATTCATGGGTATATAGCTCATCCGGCAACGAATGATACATCAATATATGATCCGCAAGAAGAAATGCAGCAGTCTGTTCAAGGCGCGAGAACACCTCTTCAGCCGCACTCCGCTTCTCCATGTCTGAAAGCATCACTCGTAATGCCTTCACTTTTCTCCTGATTTCACTTTTTTCCATATTCATTGTGTTTTTCATTTTTACGTTTTTTCCTTTCTCCCTTTGCTGTTTTTCTCAGAAGGTATCGATACAGGGGATTCACCTTTTTTCAAGGTATTGTAAGCCTTATCAACCGCTGCATCATTTTCATTCAGCAACTGAATAAATGCCGGATAACCAAGCACGTCGCGTGCAATCATTGCCTTTATCTGATTGAGAAGCAACGTGCGCGATTGATTAATGTAATACCATCTTGCCGGCACTCCGTTTTTAACGGCAAAGTTAACAAAGTTTTCAAGAAGAGTATTATCCCGTGGAAGGACTCGCAGCAAGCGATCAATTGTCTTGGTTCCGTTAAGCATATCCCTGTATTTATCCGCTACCGAATAGGCATACTTCTGAATAAGTCCATTATTCATCACCTTAATATAGTAAGATGTGTAGCCCGTAGTGTCTTCCGGCACAAAGATGTCAGGCATAATCCCACCTCCTCCATAAACAGTCCGTCCATTTTCAGTAGTAAAGATTTTGCTCTTATCCAGTTTTATGCTGTCTACACTATAAAACTCTCCATGTGTGAAGCGATCCACAAGGTCAAGCTCATACTTTCCGGATTCCCCTCTTGCATATTCTTTCTGAATAGAACGTCCCGAAGGTGTGTAATAACGGGCCACAGTAAGACGTATCGCAGAGTTATCCGGAAGTTCAGTCTGATTCTGCACCAATCCCTTTCCGAATGTACGTCTGCCAATCACCAGCCCTCTATCATTATCCTGAATTGCCCCCGCAAATATCTCAGATGCTGAGGCAGACTGTTCGTTTGTTAAGACAACAAGTTCGCTATCCTGGAATTGCCCGGTTCCGTCGCTGGTATACATCAGCTCATTCTCCGGACGTCTCCCTTTAGTATATACGATAAGGCGGTTGGCAGGGAGAAACTCATTCACCATCCTCACAGCCTGCTCCATAAAGCCTCCGGTGTTGCCGCGTAAATCCACAATGTATTTTTCTGCCCCTTGCTCCCTGAGCTTCATAAGGGCATTTAAAAATTCCATATATGTATTACGTGCAAATTTCGTAACTCTCAAATAGCCGACTTTATCATCTAACAAATAAGAACAGTCAACGGAGTTTACCGGTATGTCATTCCTGATAACGTCAAAAGTCAAAGGCTCAAGAATATTCTGACGCTTTATCTGAAGCACTACCGTGCTTCCCTTTGTCCCCTTCAGATTCTTGAAGACGTCATCTTGAGTTATGGAGTCGCCGGTGAGTGCCACGGAATCAGCCTTTATGATTCTGTCTCCAGGCAAAATTCCCACCTTTTCCGCCGGTCCACCCGGAATCACCTCTATTACATTTACGGAATCACTCACTATCTGGAAGGAAACGCCAACTCCACTGAAAGAGCCGTTCAAGTCATCATTGACTGCCGTCAGATCTGTCGGTGGAATATATGCCGAATGTGGATCCAGTGCACTCAACAGATCCGGGTATATAGTCTCCATCAGAGAATCTACGTCTACCTTATCAACGTATTCCGCATTTATGAGGCTTAATACCGTACGTAGCTTCTCTTCCTGCTCGGAATGCTTCCGATCGGATGTATAGCGGCCTATCAATACACCTCCTGCCACGCCCAACGCAACCAGCGAAGGCAATAAGACTTTTGTTATATTCTTATTCTTCATTTTTCTCCGGAATATGGACAGTTTCGACCCCTGCTCTTTCAAGCAGCTTCAATCCGTCTGCCATGCGGTAAAGTTCTGAAAAGACAACACGCTTGATTCCTGCCTGAATGATAAGCTTCGCACATTCTATGCACGGACTTGCCGTAACATAAAGCGTACTCCCTTCGCTGGAGTTATTGCTCCTCGCAACCTTGGTTATGGCGTTGGCTTCAGCATGAAGGACATAAGGATATGTGTGGTCGCTCTCATCCTCACATATATTTGGAAATCCCGAGGGTGTACCGTTATAGCCGTCTGAGATTATCATCTTATTTTTTACTATCAATGCTCCGACTCTGCGACGTCGGCAATAGGAGTTCTCACTCCATATCCTCGCCATACGCAGATATCTTTCATCAAGCAATCGTGATTTATCGGTAATTTCCATCTTTAATTTTTCTCGTGTTACTTTTCAGGTATCTCCTCTCCTGTTTATGACTTTTCCATGAGATATTTTTCAGCATCCATGGCAGCCCGACATCCTGATCCGGCTGCGACTATCGCTTGCTGATAATGAGGATCCGCGCAATCTCCGGCAGCAAAAACTCCCTCTACATTAGTTGATGTGCCCGGACACTTCACTATGATATAACCGTTTTCATCAAGATCTATCTGACCCTTGAAAAGTTCGGTATTCGGAGTGTGCCCTATTGCAAGAAAAAAACCGTCGATTGCTATGTCAAACTTACGTTCATCATCTGTGCCCTTGTATTGTACAAGATGAGCACCTTCCACTCCATCTTCACCGAATAATCCAAGAGTATTGCAATGCCATAGAATCTCTATATTCTCCCTCTCCTTAACCCTTCTCTGCATAACATCGGAAGCACGAAGAACTCCTCTGCGCACTATCATATAGACTTTCTTGGCAAGAGTGGAAAGATAAAGAGCCTCTTCGCACGCCGTATCGCCTCCACCAACAACAGCCACATTCTTCTTTCTGTAGAAGAAGCCGTCGCAAGTAGCACATGCGCTCACTCCGAGCCCTTTGTATTTTTCCTCATCCGGGAGACCGAGATATTTTGCGGCAGCCCCAGTGCTTATTATAACAGTGTCTGCTGCATATTCCTCGCCACGATCATCCGTAACATGGAACGGACGGCTGCTGAAGTCAACTTTATCTATTGTCCTTGATTTTATCTCTGCGCCGAACCTCAAAGCCTGCTGACGGAAATGCTCCATCATTTCCGGTCCTTGCACACCTTCCGGATAACCCGGGAAATTCTCAATCTCTGTTGTAGTGGTTAACTGTCCGCCGGGCTGATCTCCTTCGAAAAGTATTGGACGTAAATTCGCACGTGAGGCATACAATGCAGCCGTGTACCCTGCCGGACCCGAGCCTATAATAAGTACTCTTGTTTTTTCTTCTGACATATATTATTGTTTTTAATTGCTATTTTACTTGCCGGAAAACTGATGGTTCTTTCACTTTCCGACAAGGCTTAATTTATCTATATAACAATTAATTTACAAAAAGTATCTTAATTTTTCATACGTAATACCTCTGTTTTGACCTTTATGTTATCTAAGGTCGATTATTTCTGCTTTAGGATACCTGTTTTTAGGGTATTCAAATTCAGAAGCATTCGAGGATATTCCTGAATGAAAACTTGAAACGGCTACCGTTGTAGACCTGCCTCCGGCAGTTATAATAATCCTTTCCGGATAGAAAGTGGTGGCATTGACCGTGATCGTCAGCTTTGTTATTCCACTTTTCTTTCCTGTCGGTATCACATCCACTACATATTTTCCCTGACGATTCACCGGAGAAAAGCTGTAGCGGTAGCCTGAGCCACCCTTAACATAAAGCAAGGGATTGGATTCGAGCAACTCTTGATTTGTAGGAGTGGTAACTGTCGTTTCATTTGTTCGCGGATTGTAGGTATAAAGGCTTTTGCCATTATACCATGTTGACACCTGAGGCAACAACACATTAAACTTATTGCCCGAAGTCTTCACCGTACCCTTCACCGTCTTTCCATTCTGGGTTATACTGAAGGATGCAGAAACTCCTTTGGAGTTGCCTACTATAGCAGCTGTTTTCTGGGCAACCTGTTCTGCAGTCAGAGCATTTGCTCCAAAAATTGTAAACAATATAAGCAATAAGGATACGATAAACCCTTTTCTTCTGAAAATATTATTCTGTTTCATTGCTTTTAAAAATTTTCAATCTCTCCCCATTGGATTGAGGATTGACTCAAGAGAAATAGGATCGACCAAGACGGCACGAGGCTTTCCACCCTGAGCCGGTCCGACTATACCGGCTGCCTCAAGTTGATCCATAATTTTTCCAGCACGGTTATAACCGATGGAGTATCTCCGCTGCAACGAGCTGGTTGAGGCTGTGTTTGAAGAGACTATGAGACGTGCCACCTCCTCAAAAAGCGGGTCACGGTCACCAAACGTATTAGACACCTCACTATCACCTCCATCAGAGCCTGTTACGACAGGGTCGGGAAGCTCGTATGCTCCCTGTCCGTATGGCTGACGTTCTATATAATCACAAATTTCCTCCACCTCGGGAGTATCGATGAATGCACACTGCACCCTCACCATCGGACTGCTATTGCTGATGAGCATATCTCCTCTACCAATCAGCTGCTGCGCTCCCGTAGTATCAAGAATTGTTTTGCTATCCACACCCGAACTTACCTTAAACGCGATACGTGCAGGGAAGTTTGCCTTTATAATACCGGTGATGACATTGGTCGACGGGCGCTGAGTTGCGATTATAACGTGCATGCCGACGGCTCGGGCTTTTTGGGCAAGACGGGCGATAGGAATCTCAACCTCCTTGCCGGCTGTCATTATAAGGTCGCTGAACTCATCTACAACCACGACGATATATGGCATGAAACGATGTCCTTCAGCAGGATTCAACTGACGCGCCTTTATCTTGTCGTTATATTCTATTATATTTCGCGTATGTGCATCCTTGAGAAGTTGGTAACGGTTATCCATCTCGACACAAAGCGAACTTAAAGTAGCGACTACCTTGTCCATATCAGTGATGATCGCATCCTCAGCCCCCGGAATCTTTGCCAGGTAGTGCGCCTCTATTTTGGCGTAAAGACTGAACTCTACCATTTTAGGGTCAATCATTACAAACTTCAGCTCATCAGGAGTTTTCCTATAAAGCAAGGATGCGATAATCGCATTCAGACCTACAGACTTACCCTGACCGGTGGCACCGGCTACCAGCAGGTGGGGCATCTTGGCAAGATCAGCGATATATACTTCATTGGAAATCGTTGACCCCATGGCTATGGGAAGTTTATACTTCGATTCCTGATATGCCTTGCTCTTTATTATGGTGCGCATTGAGACAGTCTGCGGATCTTTATTCGCCACCTCAATACCTACCGTACCCTTGCCGGGTATCGGAGCAATAATGCGCACGCCTTCCGCAGCAAGACTCAAGGCAATATCATCGACAAGAGTGCGGATTTTAGCTATTCTAACCCCTTTGTCAGGAACTATTTCATAGAGAGTTACTGTCGGACCTACCGTTGCCTCAATGCTGAGGATCGGAATGCCGAAATCAAGTAGAGTCTTTTTAATCTTGTCTTTATTCTCAAGCTGTTCCTCGGTGTCAACGCTAATCTTCTCCTCACCCTCACGCAGCAGTTCAAATGGGGGAAATTTATAGGGATGCGCACCCGGCAACCCGGCATTATCCGGAAGATGGCTGCCGGAAGTTTGGGCTATAGTATTGACATTCACAACCATTTCTGGTTCCTCCTCCACAATCTCTTCCGGCTCGCTATCGGTTGAAACAGATTGTTCGGAGGTTTGAGAAGCAGGACCACTTGCCACGCTTTGTTCCGGCTGAGGGATTGGAGAAACATTAACCGGTAAACTCTTATCCACGTGATTTATAGCCGAAACAGCTATGCTTCCTGACTTATCTTCGGCTGCATCCGTATCCCCGCTATTCCCCTCTTCGGTAGATTCCACACTATCTTCAAAATCCGGAAGAGAAGTGTAGAGCCCGGCCTCCATATTGGCAAATGTCACAGGGGCAGCCTCTGCGGCTATCTCCGGCTGTTTTATCTCTGCTTCGCCCGCTTTTGCAGAATCCACAAGCTCTCTCTGACGCATTTCCTCAATCTCAGCTTCGCGTCTTTCCTTTTCAGCACGTTTCTCGGCTTCAATGCGACGTTTTTCGTCACGCCTCTTTTTTATCCTTATTATCCAATTGATTAAATCACGCAAACAGATAATCACAAATACGCCAATCAGGAACAGACACAATATGACTGCTCCCGTCCATCCGCAAAAATGGATAATAAATTCATTCACATATCTTCCATGGAATCCTCCCCAGTTGACAGGCGTCTTGAATCCTATTGTAAGCAACCCGATAATTAGAGAAACGGTGATGAGGGCTACAAAACATTTTATAGTGAAGTCAACCGATTTAAAGCGTGGTTTCCCTACCAGCTGCTTTAAAGACATCGCGGCCAACCATACCACTATTACAACCGATCCGAGTCCGAAACATTCATTGATAAGGAATTCCGAAAGGCGAGCTCCCCCCTCTCCTCCGGCATTATCTATGGCACACGCCGTACCGATCGGCGAATGATTTATCTCCGATTGATCCGTTATGCAAGCGGTCATATAAGAGAGAAATGAAATTCCGAGATAAACAGCGAGAAAGCCGCAAAACAATCCTATTATCCATCTTATGGTCTGACTGTTGACCCATTCTTTCAGCACATCTGAAAGGGGCACACTTGGTGTCTTCTCTTTCTTTGGCTTGACGGGTTGTGGCTTTATCTGAGGTTTCTCTTTTTTCGGCTTCTTCTTATCCTTTTGCACAGGCTTTCGCACTGCCGGTTGCTCTACCACCGGGGCAGGGGGTAGATTATCAATCACCGGTTTCTCCTCCGGATTTTCTTCCGGATCCGGTATGTTGGGATTAAAAGTCTCGTAAGTCTTCATTTAGCGTCTGATGGGTTGCTGTTGAATCTTTTCATAATTATCGTTGAGCCATTTTGCTCATTCATCCTGTTTTCACACTGCAAAGATAATCATTAATTGAATTGTTTCCTATCATCAAACCACTAAAATCGTCTTTATTTATATTTATTTTTAATTCCCTTCAATATGAGGATCTTCTACCGGAATACTATCAGGCTCACTATTAACCACTTCTATTTTTTCTTTTACTATTGTCGGTGTCTCGGGCTGAATAGAGTCCATCTTAGGCGTAGCTATGGAATCCTCCATATTCTTATTCTTCTCGCGATTGGCGAGAGCTGCTTTTTTCGCCGCCTCGCTCAGTTTGGGCGCGCCTTGACCAGGAACAGTGCTGATTGCCGGAATTTCATAGCCCTCCTCAAGATTAACCGCCATGTCTTTCTTTCCAGGACTTACTATAACGGGCATCCCCGGCTCCACCATCTCAATGAGCTGCATAATATTTTCATTCTTAACTCTTATGCATCCGTGACTTCTTCTGCCGCCTATACTCCAAGGCGCACATGTGCCGTGGATACCTATAGAGTACCATCCTGGAATGGCAAGACGTATAAAACGTGGTCCGAATTCCCCTTTCTTTTCACTCTTCACACCATCATCATCTACAAATTGCCAGTCCGTGCTGTCATGCACGCTTCTGACAGAGAAAAAACCCTCCGGAGTACGGTTGTCGCGTTTGTCATGTTTTGTGCCGAAATTCCGGGCGCATGCCATGCCATAGCTCACTACCTCCTCCCCATATTTATTGAAGCGAATCACTTTCATCCTACTCTTATCCACCACGATAAAACCGTCATATTGGTTATTCAGAAGGCGCGTGGCATAACTGAGTTCATCTTTAGCCATCTGAGGAAGAATCCCCTTCTCATAACGCTCCCACTCTCCGGATTCCTTCATATAGTTTATAGCATCCGTGGCGTTTGCAAACCATTTTTTAGGTGCAGGCGCCGGCTTTTCCTCTACGGTGTCTTTTTCCAATGCCTCATAATCGCTTACAGCATTGGTCGGAATGGAATCCTCGTTTTGCTGTTTGGCTCCGCTCGAGCATGAAGTCAGACATAAAAAGATTCCCACCCCATATAATATAATGTGAAGTGTTTGGGGAATAGAGATTTTTCTCATTTTATTAAGTTTTATCCTGTATGATATATAAAACGCTTGGACTCCACCCTCCTATTGCAGTGAAGCTATCTTCTTAAACAGATTACAGGAGAAAGTTCCTTATCTTACAACGTGCTTTTTTCATTTATTGCATATTCTCACCTCAAAAAGAATTAAAATAGACCCGGAATAGACTTAAAATAGACGTAAATGAGTGGCAAAACTTTGCCTATGTCAGAATAATTAGTTAATTTCGCATACTTGATGAGTCCATTTTTGATTCCGATATGAAAAAAAATCATATTGCAGCCCTTATTCTCCTCCTCCTTCTCTGGCTATGGCTTTGCAGGGCCATTATTGTCGGAGCTGGCGGTTTCACATTTAAGAATATCTTTCTTATCTGTGCATCCGGAATTATTATCTTCGTCCCTCTATGGAAAAAATATGTCAGAGGCGACAAAAAAAAACATATTGATTAATCTGAACAACAAATGTCGATATTATCTACAATCAACTCCCCTGCCGACCTCAGAAAACTTGAGGTTGATCAGCTGCCTGAGCTTTGTACGGAAATCAGGGAGTTTTTAATTGATAATCTCTCCCAAAATCCGGGTCATTTTGCCTCAAGCATGGGTGCCGTGGATTTGATTGTTGCGCTACATTATGTATATGACACCCCTTCCGATCATCTTGTATGGGATGTCGGCCATCAGGCGTATGCCCATAAAATCCTTACAGGGAGAAGAGAGGCTTTCAAAACTCAACGAACCCTGAATGGAATCAGCGGTTTCCCAAATCCTCTTGAAAGCGATGCTGATACTTTTATAGCAGGACACGCCGGAAACTCTATCTCAGCCGCACTTGGCATGGCGATTGCCGATCATTCAACTCCCGGACATGAAAACAGGAAAACTGTGGCTGTAATTGGTGATGCCTCCATAAGCGGCGGACTTGCCTTCGAAGGACTCAATAATGCTTCCAACCATCCTAATAATCTTCTCATTGTCTTAAACGACAATGACATGAGCATTGATGACAATGTAGGAGCGCTCCATACATATCTTTCCAACCTCACCACTTCTGCAGGATATAACCGCTGGCGAAACAAAATGGCAGTATATCTTCGGAAAAAGGGAGTGCTGACAGAACCTCGCAAGAGGGCTATTATACGTTTCGGAAATTCCGTTAAATCCTTAGTCTCAAAAAAACAGAATATTTTCGAGGGACTGAATATAAGATATTTCGGACCTATTGATGGCAACGACGTGATACGCCTCGTAAAAGTATTTCGTGAGATTAAAGATATGGAGGGTCCGCGCCTATTGCATATATGCACGACAAAAGGGAAAGGTTTCGCTCCCGCAGAGGCTGATCCTACAACTTGGCACGCACCCGGGAAGTTCAATCCACAGACCGGTGAAAGAAAATGTGCTCCATCCACTCCCCTACCCCCCCTGTGGCAAGAGGTGTTTGGAAAAACTCTTGTGGAGATTGCCCGTAGGGATGACTCGGTTGTGGGTGTAACAGCAGCTATGCCCACAGGAACATCACTATGCCATTTTATGAAAGAATTTCCTGAAAGATCTTTTGATGTCGGAATTTCGGAAGGGCATGCAGTAACTTTTGCAGGCGGCCTTGCCGTGGGGGGCAAACATCCATTTGTTGCCATCTATTCCTCTTTCCTGCAGCGAGCCTACGACAATATCGTTCATGACGTTGCCATTCAAGGTCTCCCCGTTACTTTCTGCATAGATCGCGCAGGAGTGGTAGGGGAAGATGGAGTTACCCATCACGGTCTGTTTGATCTGGCTTACCTCAATTGCATACCGGGTATGATAATCTCTTCCCCCGCAGATGAGCAGACGTTGCGGAATCTGATGTTCACCTCCCTGTCCGCTAATGCACCTTTCGCCATACGTTATCCTCGTGGCAAAGCCTTGTCTACTGAATGGGAAACTCCGTTTGAAGCTATCCCCGTAGGAAAAGGAAGATGTGTCGTGAATGCCGGGAATCCATGCATTGTTATTCTCACAATCGGGCCGGCATTGCATGATGCTGTCAAAGCCTCCGAAATTCTCAATTCAGAGGGTATACCCACTGCAGTCTATGATATGATTTGGCTCAAACCTATGGATGAGGATATTATCAAAGAAATTGCAGCAACCGAGGCACATATCATTACTATAGAAGATGGGGTTGTTACGGGAGGATTGGGAACCTCAGTGAACGATGCTCTCAGAAAAATGGGTGCATCCAACGGAATCACAATGCTGGGTGTTCCGGATAAATGGATTGCCCAAGGATCGGTAAATGAACTCAAGAATATCTGTGGGTACGATTATGATGGAATCTTACGCACAGCAAGAGATTTAGCAATAAAAAACGGTAAGTAATGAAAATCGTGATTGCAGGGGCAGGCGAGGTGGGTACGCATCTTGCCAAACTGCTCTCAAATGAAAATCAAGACATCATCCTTTTAGATAATGACCAGAGCCGCCTCGATGCCATAAACGATAACTATAATCTTATGACATGGAACGGCTCTACATCCTCTTTTGAAACTCTCCGTGAGGTAGGCATAGCTAATACTGATTTATACATAGCCGTTACTCCCTACGAGACTCGCAATCTCTCTTCCTGTGCCATCGCAAAAAGACTGGGGGCTAAAAAAACAGTAGCCCGCATTGATAACTACGAATTTCTTGACAAAAAGAATAAGATTCTTTTGAAAGATATGGGGATTGATCATCTGATTTACCCCGAAGATCTCGCTGCTGATGAAATAGCCCTTTCTCTCGCCCATAATTGGGCACGCTATTGGGGAGAACTGCACAACGGGCGTCTCCTGCTCATTGGCGTAAAGCTCCACAGTGCTTCCCCCCTTATCAACTGCAAGCTTAAAGATTTGCCGGTTACAGGCCATAATTTCCATGTGGCTGCAATCAAACGCAACAACGAAACCATTATTCCGGGTGGTAATGATGAAATAAAGCATGATGACATTGTCTATTTCATCACTACTCCTGAATATATCTCCACTGTCCGCGACCTCTGCGGAAAAAAGAAAAAAGTTATAAAGAAAGTCATCATTATGGGTGGCAGCCGCATTGCTCGGCGTTTTTCAAAGCGTTTTCACGATGATTTCCATATCAAGATTATAGATAACGATCGAGATAACTGTGAGTATATGGCAACCATTCTTCCGGATTGTGAAATTGTTTACGGCGACGGCAGAGATATAGAAGTTCTTCGTGAGAATACAATATACCAATATGATGCCTTTGTTGCCCTTACTGATTTTTCCGAAACCAACATACTTTCTTGTCTCTCTGCAAAAGAGTTCGGAGTGCCGAAGTCAATAGCTGATGTCGAGAACCTTCAGTTTGTAAGTCAGGCAGAAAATTTGAATATCGGAACGATAATCAATAAAAAACTTCTTGCTTCAAGCCATATCTTTAAAATTCTTCTGGATGCCGATGAACATAATGCGAAATGCCTTGCGCTGGCAGATGCGGAGGTAGCAGAGATGCAAGTGAAAGAAGGAGCAAAAATTACAAAGAAACCTGTTAAAGATCTTCACCTTCCTTTCGGCATGACCCTCGCTGCACTGGTCAGAGATGACACCATACATCTTGTCGGTGGCAATACTCATATTGAGGCCGGCGACTTCGTGGTGGTGTTCTGTCTGAACGGCACTATCAATAAAATTGAAAAATGGTTTAACTGATTTACAGATGTTTTCTTTTAAACACTCAAGGAGTTATATCAATCTCCGGATGCTTCTCCGCGTCATTGGCTGGCTCTTGGTGATTGAGGGCATAGTAATGATCGCCCCCAGCATTACGGGGCTAATCTATCGCGAGCATTCAGCCGGATATTTCTTTTTGTGTGCCCTTCTTACTGCCGGCTGTGGAATAGCGCTTGTCAGCCAGCGTCCTAAAAGCCGGGATATGGGTAAGCGTGAAGCAATCCTTCTGACGGGCTTGACCTGGGTGATTCTCTCTCTGTTCGGAATGTTGCCTTTCCTAATCTGCGGCACACATCTGAACGTTACCGATGCCTTTTTTGAAACTATGAGTGGCTTCACTACGACCGGAGCAACCGTACTAAATACTCTTTCTGATGTTCCCCATTCAATATTATTATGGAGATGTCTTGTGCAATGGATTGGAGGTCTGGGAATTATACTTTTCACTCTTGCTGTTGTCCCCATGCTCAACTATCAGGGTGGAATGCAGTTATTCAATGCTGAGGTAACCGGCATTACTCATGATAAACTCCGTCCGCGCATAAGTTTCACCGCTCAAGGACTCTGGATGGTCTATATTGCCCTCACAACCCTTCTCATTATTCTGCTCTCCCTCTCCGAACTTTCCATATTTGATTCCATTTGCTATGGGATGTCTACTATGTCAACAGGAGGTTTCGCTATTGCCGACCATTCCGTAACGGAGATGAACAATAATTATGTGAAAACCGTCATGATAATTTTCATGTTTCTTGGAGGAGTAAACTTTTCATTGATTTTCAAAGGTCTGACAGGTCAAATCAAGACAATCTTCAATAATGACGCTCTCAAATGGTATATCGCCATTATTGTCATCTGCTATATCCTTCTCACATTTAACGTATGGATAAACGGTCTGGTCAGAGAGGTGGAGGACATTACAATCGACCCCTTGTTTCAGGCTGTCTCCATCCTTACCTCTACCGGACTCACAGAACCTGATTTTCATGATTGGGGACCGATTGCGGTCATAGTGCTGATCATAATGATGGTGATGGGCGCCTGTGCGGGAAGTACTTCCGGAGGTGCGAAAATCGACAGATTTATAGTGCTTTTCAGATTTCTGAAGAATGAATTTTACAAAATGATGCATCCTAATGCCGTTACAACGGTTGTAATAAACAGGAAGGGTACGCCGAGTGCGGTAGTTATGAAGACTCTTGCATTCCTATTTCTTTATATAATCGTCATTATGGTAGGAGGCACGGCTCTGGTGGTGTTAGGAATGCCGCTAAAAGATAGCTTTTTCATATCTCTCTCGGCAATCTCCAATACGGGACTTGGAACAGACATAACAGGCATTGGAGGCAACTATGCTCTTGTACCGGATGCCGGGAAATGGTTGCTTAGTTTCATCATGCTTGTAGGACGTCTCGAACTTTTCACAATCCTTCTTCTTTTTCTCCCCTCTTTCTGGCGTAAATAATTCTCAGATGAACCTTTTTTCATCTTCGGGTGTTTGTAGTTATTATTAACCCATTAATTTTTATTAATATGTTTGAAGATCTAAAAGATAAGGCAGCGGATTTGCTCAACAATGAAAACGTGAAGGAAGTTGTTGAAAAAGCACAGGAATTTATTCATAGTGAAAAGGGCAAAGAGGTGGTTGACAAAGCCCAGGAATTCATTAAAGAGAAATTCGGTAAGTAAATAATACTACTCACTATAAAAAAGGAGCCGTCGGAAAAATTCCGGCGGCTCCAATCATTTTATCGTTAGGATTCCTAAAAGAATCAATTACTTTCTTTTAAGGACAAGGGCATCAAGAGCTGCTATAGCTACAAGGTCGAAGATCTCACGTTCAGATGAATTGCTATTGGTAAAATAGACAGGTTTTTTCAGACCCATCTGGATCGGACCAATTATTGAACCTACACCCATCGAGAGAAGCATCTTGCTCACTGAGTTGGCAGCTGTAAGATTCGGGAAGATGAGAGTATTTACCTCTTTTCCTTTCAGAGTATTGAAGGGGAAAGTCTCGTCACGAAGCTGAGTGTCGAGGGCATAATCAACCTGCATCTCGCCATCAACCTGCAAGTTCGGATATTTCTCATGCAATTCCTTAACAGCATCTGCCACGAGAGTTGCCTCTTCATGTATCGAAGAGCCGAAATTGCTGTATGAAATCATTGCCATTACCGGATCCTGAGCGAAGAATTTTACAGTGTGATCAGCCAGCCGCGCAATATCAACGAGAGCTGCCTTATCTGCATCCGGATTGATGGTAGTGTCTGCAATAAAGAATGTTCCACGGCGAGTATTGAGAATATGCATTGTTGCAAAATGACTGTAACCCTTCTGAAGACCCACAATTGAAACAGCATGAGAGGCATTTGCTTCGCCGGCTGAGTAAGTAGACGACAGACATGCATCAGCATCCCCGGTCTCAACCATCATCATGCCGAAATAGGAGCGAGTGTACATCTTTTCGAGAGCATATTGGAAAGTAAAGCCTTCACGCGCCTTCTTCTCAGCAAGAATCTTGGCATAGCGTTCACGTGTCTCCTCTTCACGATCGTGACGCGGATTGATAATCTCGACTCCTTCAAGGGAAAGACCGAGACGATTGGCTCTCTTCTCTATCATCTCCTCATTGCCGAGCACAACAGGACGGCAAACACCCTCATGGGCAGCACGAACTGCAGCACGAAGCATATTATCCATATTGCCTTCGCAGATGACAACTCTCTGAGGTGTCTGCTTGGCAACATCTACAATGCGGCGAATCATCTTGCCGTCATCACCCATTATCGAGCGGAGTTTTGCCTGATATGCGTTCCAATCAGGGATGGGGCGTTTGGCAATTCCCGATTCTGCAGCTGCACGGGCTACCGCGGGCGCTACGCAGAGAAGGAGACGCGGATCAAGGGCCTTCGGCAGAATGTAATCCGGACCAAACTTGATGTTATTCATTCCGTATGCTTCATCCACAACAGCGGGCACCGGCTCTTTGGCAAGATTTGCAATTGCATGGACAGCGGCAATCTTCATTGCCTCATTTATTCCAGTGGCTCCACAGTCAAGCGCTCCACGAAATATATAAGGGAAGCCGATCACATTATTGATCTGGTTGGGATAGTCGCTTCTTCCTGTAGCGAAAATAATGTCCGGACGAGATTCAATTGCGAGATCGTATGCAATCTCCGGATTAGGGTTAGCAAGTGCGAACACAATCGGCTTGGGAGCCATCGATTTCAGCATCTCGGGAGTGACAACGTCAGCAACACTGAGACCGAGGAATACGTCAGCATCCACCAATGCCTCTTCAAGAGTATGGATATCTCTATCTGTTGCAAATTCACGTTTCTGAGAATTCAAATTCTCACGGTCGGAACGAATGACACCCTTAGAATCACACATTACCACATTCTTGGGATTGACTCCCAAAGACACATACAAGCGAGTGCAGCTTATGGCAGCTGCTCCGGCTCCATTGACAACAAGGCGGATATCTCCTATTTTCTTTCCCTGAATCTGAAGGGCATTGAGCAGACCGGCACCGGATATTATGGCTGTGCCGTGCTGGTCGTCATGCATTACAGGAATATTACACTCCTCTTTAAGTTTGGTCTCGATCTTAAAACATTCCGGAGCCTTGATATCTTCAAGATTGATTCCTCCGAATGTTGGAGAGATGGCTTTTACTATCTCAATAATTTTATCCGGATCTTTCTCATTAATCTCAATGTCGAAAGCATCCAGTCCGGCAAATATCTTAAACAACAGCGCCTTCCCTTCCATCACTGGTTTTCCGGCAAGAGCTCCTATATCTCCCAATCCTAACACAGCCGTGCCGTTGCTGATTACTGCCACAAGATTTCCTTTGTTGGTGTAGCGATAGGCATCCTCCGGATTTTTCTCTATTTCCAGACAAGGATATGCCACACCGGGAGAGTAAGCAAGGGCAAGGTCTTGTTGCGATGCGTAGGGTTTGGTGGGCACAATCTCTATCTTTCCCGGTTTCCCCTCTTCATGATAATCGAGGGCCATCTCTTTTGTTACTTTTGACATAGTGGGCTTTGATATTTTGATAAAAAATTCTTCTTTATTCCTATCTATCTAATTAAATAAACGCAAAATTACTTAAAAATTGCTTGAATTTTTAAAATTAATAAAATTTTTACTTTTATTTACATATCAGACAAAGGGTCGTAATTGCTCCGGCAGAGAGCAGTAGGATAGTTACTATATCCGATATAGAAGGACGTAAGGGTCCATGCCTCCTTCTCTCTTTCCGGCTCTTCAAATAAAATCCACTCCCGGCTATATAGAAAACTGAGGTGTATGCCATCAAATCCAGACCGGCTGCGTAAATCAGCCAAATGCAATACAGACAGCAACCGCCTCCTACAAGCTTTTTTCTCCATTCATTTCTCCCGGTTTCTCTGCAACTTAGCTTAAGAAGAAAAACTCCACTCATAAGATAAGCGGGAAGCACCATTACGCTTGCAATATTTAAAGCCATCAGATAGACATCATCTGCCATCAGCACGATAAAGAGAAACGCCTCCATAGCTACGGAAGATACTAAAAGTCCGAATCTGGGCATCCCCTCCATATTTAATTTCATAAATGATTGAGGGAAAATCCTGACTACAGCTGCCTCGTATGGCACTTGAGCACATACCAAAGTCCATGCCAGCCAGCCTCCGAGGAGGGAAATTATAATAGAAATCACTACAAAATAATATGCCCAGTCGCCACAAATGACTTTCAACAGATACGCAACAGATGGATCGGAAAGACCTGCCAGTTCGGCACGTGCCATCACTCCGTAGCACAACATGGAGACCAGTAAGTAAAGCAGCCACGCTATTATAAATCCCGTTACTCCGGCACGTCCTACATCTTCCGGCTTTTTGGCACGCGCTGCCATCATCACGGCTCCCTCAATTCCTACGAAACACCATAACGTTACTACCATACAGTTCTTGACCTGCTCTAACAACCCCTCCCCTTTTAATCCTGATGCAAAAAGATCTGCGGTGAAAACACCGTAACGCGCGTTAAGAATCAGTAATATGACAACAAGGATAATGGCAGCTATCTTAACAACAGCCATGAGATTATTAATCAAACGGGCGGTTTTGATTCCACGACACACTATAAAAAACATTCCCCATATCAATGCCGTACAGAAAACGAGAGTTTGCCAACCATGTGCCTGAAGCGACGGTATGAATGCGCCGAAGGAATCATTAAGCATAATGGCGTATGCTATATTTGCAAAGGCAATACAGAGCCAATATCCCCACGCTATATTAAAACCGGCGTAGTTCCCGAAGCCCTCTTGCGTATATTGATAGATACCTGCATCCAGATCGGGTCTGCTGTCTGCAAGAATCTTGAAGGTTCCAACCAAAAACAGCATTCCTGCTGCTGTTATCATCCAAGCGATAGCCGTTCCCAAAGGTCCGGCTCCGATGGCCAGATTCTGGGGGATGTTATATAGCCCTGACCCGACCACCATCCCGAAAACGATAGCGGTAAGAGACCAAAAACCTAATTTCCTTCCTGTAGAATCGTTACTCATCACATTTATCTCATATCTCTCCATCCATTTCCGTCTGCAAAGTTAATACATTTTTTTCAAGTTTCATCTTTTGGCATTTTGTCAATGTAAGAACTTTCCAAACTCTCATTTTTTTCTTTCCCAATCTTAAATATTCTTATTTGTCAACCGCTCCCCGGCACTGCTATTTCATCCGTTTCAAAAAGATAAAAATATATAATTAATTTTTGAATAAATATGCAACATTTAAGTTCACAATATTTTAAAAGTTTTCCATTTTATTTATTAATATACTGTTATTCAATTATTTAAAAATTTTATCAACACAAAAAGTTTTCCAAAATAAAAATTTTTCAAAAAAATTCGCCCTAAATTTCTTGCACAAGATTGTTTTTAAAACTACCTTTGCAACCGTCTTTCAGATGCACCTGAAGACACTTTTCAATAAGTTTCTACCCCTCTAATATCACAAGAAACAATGATACAGACTGTTGAGAAGCGCGACGGAAGAATAGTCGGCTACAACGAAGAAAAAATTAAAGCTGCCATAAGAAAAGCTATGCTTCAGACCGCTCGTGGCGAAGATGAATCCTTGATTCAGAAGATTGCTGACCGCATAGGAATGAATGGTAACCGCCAAATGACTGTTGAAGAGATTCAAGACCGCGTGGAGTTTGAACTCATGAAGTCAAAAAGAAAGGATGTGGCGAAACGCTATATCGCTTATCGCGATCAGCGTTCTATTGCACGTCAGGCGAAGACCCGCGATATATTTCTTGAGATTATAGAGGCAAAAAGTAACGACATCACTCGTGAGAACGCGAATATGAATACGGATTCCCCTGCCGGGATGATGATGAAATTCGCTTCCGAGACTACAAAACCCTTTGTGGATGACTATCTCCTTTCAAGTACAGTGAAAAATGCTGTAAAAAATAATTATATCCATATTCACGACAAGGACTATTACCCTACCAAATCCCTTACCTGTGTGCAGCATCCTCTCGACAGGATTCTTAAAAACGGATTCGTGGCAGGTCATGGAGAGTCAAGACCTGCCAAAAGAATAGAGACAGCAAGCGTTATCGCGTGCATTTCTCTTGAAACGGCTCAAAATGAGATGCACGGTGGTCAGGCAATCCCGGCCCTTGACTTCTATCTGGCGCCTTTCGTAAGGTATTCTTTTATTGAAGAGATCAAAAATCTCGAACAACTGGTCGACAAAGATCTCTCCCACCTTTATAATGCCAAGTTTCCCGATTATCTTCGCAAGCCTCTTGATAATCTCTCTGGCGACGAACGTCTGCTGCAGCATGCTATCAACAAGACAGTCGGAAGAGTCCATCAGTCGATGGAAGCTTTTATTCACAACATGAACACCATACATTCGCGTGGTGGAAATCAGGTCGTGTTCTCCTCCGTAAATTATGGAACAGACACTTCGGCAGAAGGCAGATGCGTAATCAGAGAGATGCTGAACTCCACTTACGAAGGGGTAGGTAATGGCGCTACAGCAATTTTTCCCATTCAGATCTGGAAAAAGAAGCGTGGAGTAAGCTATCTTCCGGATGATCCCAACTATGACCTGTATTGTCTTGCATGCAAGGTAACAGCACGCCGTTTTTTCCCCAATTTCCTTAATCTGGATGCAACTTTCAATCAGGATAAGGACTGGAAAGAAAATGATCCTGAGAGATACCTTCATGAAGTGGCTACAATGGGTTGCCGCACTCGTGTGTTTGAAAACAGATTCGGAGAGAAGACTTCTGTAGGCCGCGGCAATCTCTCCTTCACCACCATCAACATTGTACGTCTTGCCCTGGAGGTAATGAAAATAGAAAATAAGGAGGAGCGTATTCAGGCTTTCTTTGAAAAACTTGACAAGGTGCTTGACATTACCGCCTTGCAGCTCGACGAGAGATTCCAATATCAGAAATCGGCTTATGCAAAACAATTTCCACTCGTAATGAGTGTGCTTTGGAACCATTCAAACCAGCTTCAGCCTAACGACACTATAGAGAAAGTAATCAACCAAGGCACCCTCGGCATTGGTTTCATAGGACTTGCGGAGACTCTCATCGCTCTCCTTGGGAAACATCACGGCGAATCGGAAGAGGCACAGGAATTAGGGCTGAAGATTGTTAGCCACATGAGGGATCGCGTCAATGAGTTTTGCGAAATCTATCAGCATAACTATTCTGTCCTCGCCACTCCTGCCGAAGGTCTCTCAGGGAAATTTACAAAAGTGGATAAAAAGGCTTTTGGTGTTATCCCCGGCATAACCGACAAGGATTATTATACCAACTCAAATCATATTCCGGTCTATTATAATTGCTCCCCGCGACATAAGGCAAAAATAGAGGCTCCTTATCATGACCTCACGCGCGGCGGACATATTTTCTATGTCGAGATGGACGGAGACGCCACTCACAACGAGGAAGCCATAATGCAGATCGTCGATATGATGGATCAGTATAATATCGGCTACGGCTCCGTGAATCACAACCGCAATCATTGTCCTCGGTGTGGATATGAAAACGCCGATAAAAATCAAGATTCATGTCCGAAATGCGGAACTAAATTTGAAACCATACAACGTATCACAGGATACCTCGTTGGAACAACCGACAGATGGAATTCCGGCAAGCTTGCCGAACTTCACGACCGTGTTGTTCACGAATAAATATTTCTTTACGTAATGTATAACGTATTGGCTATTATGCGCGGAACCACGGTGGACGGACCGGGGTTCCGCACTTCTATTTATCTTGCCGGTTGTGCCCACAGATGCGAAGGATGTCATAATCCGGCTTCCTGGGATAAAAATGGCGGCAGTTCCATGTCGCTTGACGAGATAATGGAGATTGTGCGTGATGAAGATTTCGATGTTACTCTCTCAGGGGGCGATCCCCTCTTTAATCCTGAATCGACTGCAAGGTTGGTCGAAGCCCTGAAAAATGACGGAAGGAACGTTTGGATCTATACAGGCTACAACTGGGAAGAGATATTAAGCGACCGGAGTCTGCTTAATGCAGTTGAGAAAGCGGATGTACTCGTTGACGGTCCGTTTTTACTTCACTTGAAGGATGCCGACCTTCTGTTCAGAGGCTCCTCCAATCAGCGTCTAATCCTTATCCAGGAATCACTCACATCCGGCAATGCAGTCCTTTTTCCTCGCTCCTGAATAAGCTGCTTAACTATTTTTATAATTTTGCCAACAACCTTTGAGGAGACTCAACAGTTTTAATGGAAAACAAAGAGATTTTGCTATAAATCAATAACCCTTTGAGGAATCCGGTAATTCCCTGATACGGTCCCACTATCTCTTTTTTACGTGAGTTATAACGTATTTGTTACACCTTAAAAACATTCGGAGCTATGTTGGCAATTGGCATTATGATCTTTATCCTCGGGCTAACATTCAGAATCATCCTTTCTCTTAGCTACCGCTATCAACAGGATACGCTGACCCCGAGAAAAATGAGCGAGCGAACTCATGCACTTAATCTGCTGCAGGAAAAAAGAAAAGCACTATGCATTGATGCAAATATTATGATCGCCGCAGGTCTTATTATCTATCTGTTTACAGGATTATTCAATTAAGGCTTTATTAATCAAAAAACTGACCCGGGATTTTCCGGGTCAGTCACTATTTTGGCGCTTAAGCCTTCAGTTATTTCTCTTCAGAGTCCTCCTCTGTTGCCTCCTCTTTCGTGAACTTTGTCATTCCACTCGAAATAAGGATATTATACCATGTAAAGAGTTTCTTGATATCGTTATCATAGACTCTCTCCTTATCAAAATCCGGGAGTATGGCTTCAAACTCCTCGCGTAGTTTTCCCTCTTTAACAAGACCTTTCACATCGATTGCCTTCCCTTCGTTATGAGCATACACGAGATCAAGAATCTCTCCAAGAGGCTTGTCGCCGGAATCAGTGTACATGGAGATATCGCCCAAAGACACTACTTTGTCTCTGGTATAAGCCGGGAAACGCTTCTTTGTCTGCAAATCCTCAACCACAAGCATCTTATTTCCCTGCGACACTATCTTGAACAATCCGGGTTTACCGGTTATCGCCAATATTTCTCTTAGCATAAATTTCCTATATTAATTGTTTATCGTTTATTCCTTTCTATTCTCCCCTCTGTCCTGAAGAAGGCGTTCTACTGCAAGAATCAGTGAGCTCTCTCCATCATTATCGATATATCGGGTCTTTTCAGCCGGAAGAGAATCAAATTCCTCCTGCTGCGTCTTAATGCGGGCGACTATCTGATCCTCTGAAAGACCATTTCGTTTCTTCACTCTCTCTATTCTCGTAGCCTCATCCGCCTCCACAACCCATATCTCATCCATTAACGGCACCAGTCCACCGGTAACAGGTATTGCTGATTCAATAAAAACTATGCCCTCCTCTCTCTCTGTCATCCTCAGAAAATCCTCTCTGACAGCCTTATGAACCACCTTATTTACCCTCTCCCGCAAATCTTTATCACCAAAAATCCTTTCTGCCACAAACTGGCGGTTTAGATGATTATCCCTAAAAGCATCCTGACCTAACAGGTTCGTCAAGTCATCTCTCACCTCCGGATCCTGCTCCATCAATGAACGCGCAGCTGAATCACAGTCGTAGACCGTGAATCCTTTCAGCCGCAAAAGTCTTGACACAATGCTTTTCCCGGCTCCTATTCCTCCTGTAATGCCAATCTTTTTTCCCATCCTTACTGTCTTACAATTGTATATTCAACAGAATCACTCTGTAGAGAAAGATTAAGGAAACGGTCGGGATATTTCTTTACCTCTATCTTGAGTTTCCCGTTATGAGACTCTGCAATCCCGTTAAAATCCACATCCAAATGAATATCAGGATCATCATCATCATCCAGGCGGCTCATTGCAACATAATATTCCACCGGAACCTTGGAAGGAAAGAGAAGCAAGCTCTCACCCTCCGGAACATTGACCGGAGTGAGGGTAATAAGCGCCACTTTCTTTACAAGCGGCTCGATAGGAATCTCCACTTTCACCTTTGAAGGAATAATCCTTATCCCTTTCAATCTCTTTATGTTCACCTCTCTTGTGGTGGTCTCGGAAAGATTATCCAATCTGATCATATCCGTCTCAACCTTATGGATAGTGTCGATAATCCCCTTGTCGCCGTAAACAAGAACATTGGAGGGTGAAATCTTTATCTCTCCAACCCTTGTGAAACCTAAGGCTGCCGTAACTTTCGACTGAACCTGCACCGGAACTCTTCTACCCTTATGATCAGTGTATACCAAAGAAATGGAATCAATGGAAACCGAAGCAATCTGAGCGTTCGCTCCAAAAACATTTTTTAAAGCCGAGCTTAAATCATTCTTAGAGAAAAGCAAGTGTCCGTTTTCTCCATACTCCCTGAAATTGATATGCACAACAGGCTGGCGCATATATCCGTTTCTCCACAGATTTGTTCCTTTATCGCGGACACTGACATGAATTTTTTCAGGAATATCACTGATAAAGGTTATGGAATCGGGCACATTGGTGATCTGCACCTTCACATTGAAACTATCCTGCACACTGTCATTGAGAGCAAGAATAAACCAAAAAGAGGCGCTGATGACCACAAACACCATAAACACCATGACATTATGGAAAGATGAACTCTCTCTCATCTTTCTCCAGCGTTCTTTTATACGCTCCTTTCTCTCTGTCATTGTCGGTTAATGCTGCTTATGGATTTATTAAACAAAAGCCGGAGGATTACTGTCAAACCTCCGGCGTATGACGGTTGCCTGTCCTTATTTCTTTGCGTTGTTGTCCTGGCTCACTGCGGGAAACACTGATGCCTTATCAACTTTGATGCTGACGCCGGAGGCAATCTCCAGTATGATTGTGAGTTCCGAGATCTCCTTGATCTTACCATGAATGCCACCGGCAGTTACAACACGGTCGCCGGGCTGCATAGCCTCTCTTGCTTTTTTGATCTCTTTCTGCTTCTTTGATTGCGGACGAATCATGAAGAAATAGAAAATCACGATCATCGCTACGATCATAAGCATTCCGCTCAGACCTCCACCTCCCGCTTCTGCCTGAAGAAGGAACATTGAATTGATTGTTGTCATTATTGTTTATTTTTTATGTTTACTTATTTATTTTCCCCTCTTCCCTCAGTCGGTTGGTGATGGAATAGAGAATGCCGTTCAGGAAGGCGCCACTCTTCGCAGTGCTATAGCTTTTGGCTATCTCTATATACTCATTGATACTGACTGCCAAAGGTATCTTAGGGAAATTTATTATTTCTGCAAGAGCAGTCATGGCTATCACTACATCCATAAACGCAAGGCGGTCAGCGTCCCATTTATCTTTTTTAATGGAATCATGGATATAACGACGATAAACATCCTTGTTCTTGACTACTTCCGTGAACAACTGCTTGCCAAAAACCGCGTCCTCCTCATCCTTATACATTGCAAGGACAGGATGACAGTCGGGTCCTCCCTCCTCAAATCTTTTAATTGTCTTTAGGAAGAATGTACCTATAATTTCCAAATCATCATTCCAGAATACGGACTGCGTTTCCAAAGTCTCAAGAAAATCCTCGCTATGGAAAATGATATGCTTGAAAACATTTCTCCAGAATTCGCAGTCTGTCTGATAGTCAGTATATTGAAAATTTATATAGTCATAATAGATATCCGAGTTCATGATCTCCTTGAGAAGAGTCTCAAGAAGCACTTTCTCTTCCGGCAGCCATGATAATTTATGCCTCTCCACATAGTCATTTATGTCGGGATCATTACGAAGCGCCTCCACAAGACCATTCTCCACAAACCGCATATTAGGATTCAGATCCTCTTCTGAAGGAACATACTTATTACGATTATCCTCAATCTGCATCTCGCGAAGATTGACGAGCTCTACAGGAAGAATAAGCAAGCGGAAATAGAGTTCCCTCGCCTTGTCCATGCTCATAGAAAGCATCTTCACCGCATCATCAATATTGTCTCTCGAGGAGTAGAAATTGGTGAAGGTAGTGTGCATTATCTCTTTCATGCGGTCAACCCCCCTCAATGTGTAGTTTTCTCTTCCGGAGATCACTCTGTTGAGCTGAAGGTTTGGCATAATCACGAGATTAAACAGACGCTCCCACACCTGATCGTCTTCCCCCTTATCAGAATCAAGGTTCTTAATATAGGTCTTATAGACACCGCTTTCCTTCACTTGCTCGGCAACTTCGCCGACAACTCCCTCCAACGGGAATTGCTCATAGCGATATTTGCCAAGGAGATTCTTCATCTTCTCATCGGCAAGTATCTTCTTGATAAACCGTGTGTCCTCCAGCGGCTTGTATCCCCCTCTTTTCTCTATTTCTTCAGCAATCTTCACCATCAGCACAAGCATATCGAGATATAGGCTATAGGCGAATCTCTTCTCCTTTGTGGGTGCCGAAGGTTGGGATTCCAACATAAATTGATTTTCTATAAGTAAATAGGAATAAAGGAGCTGCACTACCTTTATTCTGATCAACACACGATTAATCATAACTCTTTATGGTCGTTTCAGTAGTTTTTCTAACTCTATTCTACCACTTGCGTGTAGTTTGTGAGTCGTTTTACGTTGCAAAATTAACCTAAATGAGTCGTTCCACCAAAAAAATAATCTCTTTTTTATGCTTTCCTCTCCCCTTTTACCCAAAAAGAAGAGTGTGTATCAATTTTTTTGATACACACTCTTCTTTTTTTGCGTGTTCCTTGGATTGACTAATTCATCTTGATAAATGCAGGCACCCATGCTTTAACACTGACTGTGCCGCTGACGTTACCACCATTGATGAGATCCAGACCGCTCCCGCCGATAGATACGTTGGTATCAGCAGGACTGAATACAACCACAACTTTATTTCCTGACTGTGCGTCAGTTTTGGTTATTATCTCAACCTGTCCTTGTGTCTTGCGTTCCGCGGTGCCTCTCCAGAGAGCGGGATTCTCAGCGCGTGCCTTGAATATTTTTGCAACATAGTCATGCAATTTCTGCTCATTGGCATTAAATCCTGAGAGTCGACCGGAAGTACGAGCCCAGTTATCGGCATTACCATTGTGTGTGGCTTTTCCACTCTTATCTCCGATTTCGTCACCATAGTATGTACATGTCGGACCGGTCGACGCTGCAACCACTGCATGACGAGCCATAAGTTTCTGTGGCTCGGAATTTACGTCTGCGTAATCACCGATACGGTCAGTGTCATGATTACTCAGGAAGACGGTCGGATACACACCGGAACCAGAATAACCTCTGTCCGATGGAGTGCGGGAAAGAAAATATCCTGCCGTACTCACATTATCCATATATTCAAAAGTGTACATTGCATCAAAATCCATTACACTCTTTAATCCGTCTTGCTGAGTAGTGGTTACTTTGTCGGCATTAGCCCAGTCTTCTCCCACCATGAAAGCGAGAGTGCCCCACTGCTCTCCGCGTGCCTTGCGCTCCGCTGCCACTTTTTCTGCTTCCTGACGAAGCTCTTTCCAATAGTTATGACCTCCCTGGTATGCCTGATAGCACTGATCGAGACGCCAACCGTCAACGCCACGTTCCATCCAGTAACGGATAACCTCCTTGAAATATTCAAGCGAACCCGGGAATACGATATTGCCGGACTCAGAACCTCTGACGTTCGGAGTGTTATCCTGTGTCTGAATCCTATTGCCGTTCGGCGATGCGCTCGTCACACCGCCGTGATGACCGAACACACCGTCAAGAATCACATACATACCTCTGCTATGAGCCTCACGAATCAATTCGTCAAACTCTGCCTCCGTACCAAATTTCGGGTCAACTTTGAAATAGTTGGTGCAGAAATATCCCGTTGCCTGAAGCTGTTCGCCTCCTTGTCCATTTGTTGAGTCAAAAATCGGAGTCATCCAGATGGCGTTCATGCCAAGTTCCTTGATATAGTCGAGTGCATTAATTATGCCGCGAAGGTTGCCGTTTTTTCTGTGTCCGCTCGGACCCCACATATCGCTATACCCGCTTGCTCCACCTGCTCCATGCTGGAACGACGCCACCATTATCTGATAGATATTGAGCTCGCGCCAGTCGCCAGAAAGAGTCACCACCGGTTGAGAGTCATCACGTTTGAATGTGCTGCTGTATGTGGCAGTACCTAAACTATTGGTAGCGGAGATGCTGAGTGTGCCGCTCTGATTCTCTCCAAGATAGTCGCTCACCTTCAAGGTAGTGGTGCCGTTCCCAAGAGTTACAGTGCGATTGTTGAAAGATCCCGTTATGGAAGTGGCGTTGTTATCAATCTGTACAGTGATTGAAGCCGCACCGCGAACATTACCACCATCAGGAGATACGGTTATCACCGGTTTCTGCGGACCAAAGTTAGCCAATGTGTGAGAGCCATCAGCTTTATAAATATGTTTATTTACAAACTCAAGGTCGCCACCACCGGCTTTTTCCGAGTCATCGTGGTTACCCCAGCTTATGATAATATTTTTAGGAGTTGATTTACCCGCCGGAACTGCCCAATAGTATTTACCATTTTTCTTGGTCATTCTGTCGCCGGGCCATTTTCCGGAGTCTGTGCAGTTCACATTTCCTGTTGTCCATGCCCAGACAGCCACATCCGTCTTTGAAGTATCATCGAAATAAATGTAATATGCATCCTCATCCACAGGTTCGTCGATGTTGCCCTTTGTATAAGTGAAGGTCTTGACGTCACTTCCTGAGGCATTCGCTGCATACGTTTTGAGCGTAGTTGTCTGAGTGAATGTAAGGGGTGTAGTATAACGGGTAGAAGATGCTGAAGGTGTCGTGCCGTCAATGGTGTAGTAGATGTCTGTAGCAGGAGTTACCGACAGCGATACAGTCACGCTGTTAGTGAATGTGCCCCCGGAAGGAGAAGCTGTAACGACAGGCGCAGTAGGCGTGGGCACCGGAGGTATATATCCTCCTACTGTTCCGTATTCCTCTATAAGCATAACCGGTCCGGATGCAGTCATTGTTACCTTGCCTCCACTGACAGTGGCAGTCTTGGATGTATCATAGCCATCCATAACTCTCTGACCATCATTGAAGATTCCGCTTACATTCACGGTATAGGATTGACCGGACTGTGTGTTGAGACGGATTACAACGCCATTTGTATAACCGTTTTCAGAAAATTTACGTCCATAAGTGTCCGCCCCGAGATTTGTCTGAGTGCCTGCTCCTACTGCCGCATTGCGACGGCGGAACTGACCCACTTTTTGCCAATGCTTGTTGACCTCATTATCCTCGGCGTTCCAATTGAAATCACCACGGGTAACCATTCCGGGATCACCTTTGCCATCAACTGTCGGGCGCGAAGTCTCATCACCATAATAGATCTGCGACCCGCCGGGACAGAGTAAGAGCATCGTACCTACATTCTTCTGATCGCCCGGACGGTGAAGACCGGTGTCATGGCTTGAAACATAATTGAGAACTTGCTTTCCATTATTTCCATTGCAGAAATTGGAATAATACTCCCAATCTCCTACAGTAGGAGTGCGACCTGTTCCACCTTCCGTTCCATTGAAGGCAAAGTTTATCATGGAGTCAAAGCCACCTTGAGAGAAATAGCCTGTGTCGCCATGATCCCAGCCCCATGCTTCGCCGGTCATCCAGAAATCAGTTGTCCAGCCTTTTGCATACTGGTCGGCGCGTTCGCTTTGACGCCATTTCTGGAGAGCAGCCTTACAAGCATTCTTCAGCTTGTTCCAGCTTGCAAATTCAACATGCTTTGCTGTGTCGCAACGGAAACCGTCAATTCCGAAATATTCAACCCAAGCGGCAAGCCAGTTGATAACGTAATCGCCGGGACCACCTTTGCCATCAACTCTCCAAGCCTCGGCAGTCGGAAGGCGATATTTATCCCATTCTCCACCTTTTTCTGCTGCCCATTTCTTTTTCAGGAAGGGAGGGATATTGACAGGCTGTGTACGCTCTGTAACCACATCCGGCAAGCCTGAGAGCGGTTTGGTTTTATCATCTCCACCTTCCGGCGCGTATCCTGCGCTCGATGCCCAGGGTTGGTCGCCGAACGCCCTTACAAACGGACCCCACCAGTTGCCCCATTTCCCTTGTTGGCTTGCGTTGAATGAGACATCACTTCTGCCCCACATCGTATAATTCCCATCATTAGGCACCCATCCTGCCTGCGGATTTCCGTTGATATTTCCGAAGTCGTAGTCAATACAGTCGTCGAGAGTACTGTAGCCCGTATGGTTGAGCACTATATCCATAACCACACGGATGCCTCTCTTGTGAGCCTCGGTTACGAAATTTCGCATATCCTCGATTGTGCCCATGTTCCGGTCCATGAAAGTCCAGTCAAGGGTATAGTAGCCATGGAAAGCGTAATGAGGAAACGCATTGCCCTTGCCTCCTGTCCAGCCGTGCATCTGCTCGTATGGCGCACTGATCCAGATAGCATTTACTCCGAGTTTGTCAAGATAGTCGAGCTTCTGGGTCAGGCCTTTTATGTCGCCTCCGTGGAAAGTGGCCACATTGCTCCCACCGGCAGTCTTATGGCGGTGATAGCTTTCGTCGTTGCTTGTGTCGCCGTTATAGAAGCGGTCGGTCAACACGAAATAGATATTGGCATTCTTCCATGTAAAATATTCGCTGCGTGTTACCTGCGGAGCTTTAACTTTGAGAGTATAAGTCTCCGTCTGTGTGCCGTTCTTTACAGTGTATGTGATGATGTTCTCTCCACCCTGAAGGCTGCCGAGACTATGATTGCTGTAAGTGGTTCCATTTATATTGATATCCACTATTGCATCCTTGGAAGCAGGGGCTGCCGAGAATGTAGCGAGAGAGGAGGCATCCTCACCAAGTTCAATCTCGTATGTTTTGGTGGCAGGATTGAAATTTGTCAATATATTTCTGCCGTCTACTTTCACCTCCAGGCGATTGAGAGTGGCATCACCGATTGCATCAGCCGTTATGCTGAACATTCCGGCTCCGGTCAGCAATGCAGCTGCCAGAAGGGTTCTGGTCTTATATGTTGTTTTGTTGGATTTCATGACGTTCGGTTACTTCTTGATAACTTTAAATGTAGATTTTGAACCTGATTGAGAAATTGCAGTCAATACATAGAGCCCTGCAGACACACCGCTCATATCCACCTCCACTTCGCAAGCTCCGTTGCAGTTGACAACGGCTGCTCTTGTCCCGCTGATGGAGTAAACGTCCACCGACTGAAGAGGTTCTGAACATCTAACTGTTATATAATCTGTGAAAGGATTTGGTCCGACTGAGATCGACACTTTATCTGCTGCAAAAATCTCCTCAACGGCAGATACTGCATAGAAGCTCTGAGGAATAACATTTCTCTGATTGTTAACGTTACGGAGAAGTGGCACAGGGTATTCACCATCGGTTTTCCATTCCCAGATATTGGTGAAATCCCATCCGGTGAACGACTGGAATTTAGTGAAGTCAATAAGGTCATAAGCCGGATGTGCGCTGGCATGGTCGCCGTGGGGATGCCATTCAGTAGTCTCCTTTGCAATCAAATCCCAGCTGTGGTTTGACGACGACTGATTTCGGGCGTTTCCATTTCCACCGAAACGAGCGGTGTATTCATGCTCACCGATAATTTCAGAATTCAAGGCAAGAGAGTTTCGGATAACTCCGTAGTTGGCACCTACAACACCTCCTACATAGTCTTTTCCCATAATGCCGCAAGTGGCATAAACGTTCTTGATTGTACCACTATTTTTACCGACAAAGCCTCCGGTGGCATAATCATCACTATTCAGCACTGTGCCTCCTGCATAGCAGTCGCTGATGGTAGCGTTGATGTTCTCACCCACAAGACCACCTATGCAGATTGATTTACCTATAACATCACCGACTACAAAGCAACGTTCGATAACACCGCTCTCAGCTGTTCCGACAAGGATACCTACATTATTTATACCTTTAATAAATGCTTCTTTAACACCTAATGATTTGATTTCTCCACCTCTGAGAACCCCGAAAAGGCCAATCGGATTGCCGAGGGTAGAAGACTCCAATATAACATCGGTGATTGTATGGCCGGCTCCGTCGAAGTGTCCTTGATAGGGAGTAGAAGATGTGCCTATGGGAGAATTAAGGACGCTTCCATCGAGGTCAGCTCCGAGTTTTACATATACGTCAGCACCCCAATCGCGCGAATTATCTGCAAATGAGACAAGATGCTCCTTTGTTGAAAGTATGTAAGGGGATGCCTGTGTGCCGTATCCACCTCCGTAAGCCTCACGCGGACCCTGCTCTACATTGACAATAAGGTCTATGGTCTGACGCCCCGAACTGGTCTTGGCTATGAATCCCAGTTTAGTCAGACCCTCAATCTCAGCATCCGAAAGACCGTAGAAATCTTTGATGTTGTCAATCTTGAAACTGTAGGAGCCGTTGCTTCCCGTCATTTTGAATTTGGCATTGTGGACATCATCCCATCCCCACGTGGGGGTCTTGGATTCTCCGTTTACTTCTTCACACCAAGTGTAGCAGTACACTTCAGAACCGAAATCGGAAGTTGTAATTTTCACTTCCAGCGCCTTTGTCGAGATAGCCGGAGAGGGCACAGTCGTTATTTGAGCCTGATCTCCTCCTTCTGCAAAGGCGGCGACAGTCATGGATAACGACAAGAGTGTCGTGGTTAGTTTTTTGGATAACATGTAAGAAAATTTAGTTAATAAAAGAACTACAGCTTAACATGTGCAAACATTGCACATTACTGCTGCATCAGGTGAACCTAATTACCTTAATGTCGCAAATTTATATTTAATTATACAAAAAAACAAAGAGGAAAATATGTTATAGAACATGTTTTTCCTCTTATTTTGCTAAATTAACCTAAAATAGACTGCTTTTGCATTAAAAAATCAGCTTTTCTTAAACCCGGCAGCCAATCGCTGCCTCACAGCCTCGTAAAGAATAACCCCGGCAGCCACTGAGACATTCAAAGATCCTATGTTTCCCAAAATTGGAATTGCTGCCAGACAATCACACTGTCTGAGCACTTCCGGTGAAATTCCTGTATCTTCCGCACCCATTACGATTGCCACCGGCACGGTATAATCTGCCATTATATAGCTCTCTGCTCCTTTCTCGGAGGCGCCGACAATAAGGTATCCGTTCTCCTTCAGTTTCTTTACTGCCCTCAGAGTGTCCTGCTCCCTGCATACCGGCACATAAAACAATGCTCCGGCAGAGGCTTTGACAGCATCTGACGTTACGGAGGCACTGTTGCGCTCCGGGATAACTATGAAATCTACCCCCGCACAGTCGGCAGTCCTCGCAATAGCCCCGAAGTTTCTCGCATCTGTCACTCCGTCAAGCACCACAGCTAACGGAGTTTTGCCATCTTCATAAAGCTGAGGAATGATTGTGTCGAGCCGGCTGTAGCCCACCGGCGACAGTATGGCTATTGCTCCCTGATGATTCTTCATCGTTATGCGGTTGAGCCTCTCCATCGGGACTCTCTGCATAACTATGCCGTATGTTTTCACTTTTTCAAGCAATTCTTTCGCAAGGTCTCCGCCGAGATCTCTCCTGACGAGCACTTTATCTATGCTTTTGCCTGATTCTATAGCTTCTAAAATAGCGCGGATGCCAAATATGTAATCATTCTTATCCATAATCACGTTTTATTTATCTTTCACCCAAAAGGACTCTCGCATTTGCAAGAGCCGCCTCATTCACACTGCTTCCTGACAGCATCGCAGCGAGTTCCCTGACTCTCTCTTCACTCTCCAGGCGCCTTACATGGGAGACCGTACGGTCCTCCCGATCAGTTTTATAGACTTTGTAATGGCTGTCGCCCTTGGCTGCTACCTGAGGCAAGTGAGTTATTGCCATCACCTGCATCTCTCCCCCCATACTATGCATCATCTCCCCCATCTTGTCGGCAATCTCTCCGGAAACTCCCGTGTCGACCTCATCAAAAATCACTGTAGGGAGATTCATGCTCTTTGCCATTATTGACTTTATGCTGAGCATAAGCCTCGCTATTTCACCCCCGGAAGCAATCCGGCTCATGGGCTGCATCGAATGATTTTTGTTGAAACTGCAAATGAAGTCAGCCGTGTCCTGCCCGTCAACAGTCAGTTTCCCCTGCGACAGGGCTACATCAAAACGTAGGTTGGGCAGACCCAACGGTATTGCCGTGGAGGTCAGGAGAGCTGCGAATCGGTCGGCTGCCTCACGTCTTACTTCCGAAAGCAGATCGGCTTTTCTTTTCAACTCCTTGGCAAGATGACGTGCTTCCCTCTCAAGAGCGCTTACATCTTCATCTCCGTTGTCAATGGAATACAGACGTTGCTGAAGATCTTTATGCAGAGCAACAAGCTCCTTCTCGTCCATCACCTTAAAATGCTTTATGGCATCATAGATGGTGTTCATTCTCTCCGTTACTTTAGCAAGACGCGCCGGATCGGAATCCACTGCCTCAAGATAATCATAAACCGTCTCGGTTATATCCTTCAGTTCTATCCTCAGCACCTCGAGGCGCTTCATCAATTCCTCTCCTCCGTCTTCCGCGAAGAGGGATAAATTCACCTTCCCCAATGCCGCCGTCGTCTCGGCAAGCAACGCATTCAAGCTCCTCTCCCCCCCGTCAAGAAATCCGTATGCCTCTCCGAGATCCTCTCTTATCTGGTCGGCATCGCTGAGCATGTCAAACTCCTGCTCCACCTGGCGCAGTTCCCCCTCTTTGGGTTTGATCTTATCAAGCTGCTCAAGCTGAAAGGCTATATAGTCGCGGTTCTCCCGGTTTTTCTCTATCCTCGCCTTTATCTTCTTGATTCGACTTCGTAGGCTGACATAACGGGCAAAATCCTCTTTATAACTGTGAAGCAGATCTCCGTCGGCTGCGTAGGCATCTATTATGGAAAGATGACTCGAACTTTGCGACAATAATATATTGCTGTGCTGGGAATGAATATCCACCAGATTCCCTGTTACTGCCGAGAGAATGGGAAGAGTTACGGGAGTGTCATTCACGAACGCACGAGAACGTCCGGACGGAGACACTTCTCTCCTCACAATAAGTTCGGCGGGATTCCATTCCAGACCATTCTCATCAAAAACCTTTTTAAGTTCCGGATTCGGACTGCTGAAATTTGCCTCAATGACCGACTTCCGTGTCTTATCTGAAATGGCTTTGCTCTCTGCCCTTTCTCCAAGAAGAAGAGACAAAGCTCCGAGCATGATTGACTTACCCGCACCTGTCTCGCCGGTTATTATAGTAAAACCGGGCAGGAATGACAGATTCAGATCATCGATCAGCGCATAATTCTTTATTATCAGATTTGTAAGCATAACATTAAATACCAAAAACCCTTAACTCCTTAACATCTTAACCCTTAATTTCTTAATTTCTTAACCCTTAACATCTTAACCCTTACCTCTTACCTCCTTACCCCCCTTAACTTCCGTTTCTTATCTTATTAATCCGCTCCATATCCGTGGGATAAAGCTTCTTCAGCAATTCATAAACCTCCTCCCTCTCACTCTGCGGCGACTTTGAATAGATATTTACAAGTTCATCAAGCTTTGTGTCGCGGAACATAGTCAATGCCACCGACATAGGGGCAGTGGAATAAATCTGTTCCAATGCTTTCAAAGATTCCGTTATAGCCGCTCTCCCTTTGTCCGCACTCGTTACCATCTCATCCAATCCCTTCCTATGATATTGATATATGAGATCGCGAATCATCCCGGTATTGCTATCGGTAAATGAACTCAACACAGCGCTGCGATTACGGTTATCCTCAAATGTGCGCCAGCCTATTTCACCGCTTGATTGAGCCAGCTGCACCACTTGGGCTGCCTTGTCGAAATATGGCTGCCCCCCTTTGGGTGAGAAACTGTCGAAGTCAAGGGCAAGAAACAAGTAGGCGTAATAATTGAGCAGACCCGTGAGATTATTCTCCCATACGTTGTCAGTGAAAGTCAACGGATCCCCCTCCCTGTAATTGAACTCCACTTTCGTATCCTTGAAGTTCAGTAGTGTGGTGGTGTAGCTGCTGTTATAGACCGGACGGGAGAGCTGAACCTGAAGTTCACCTTTCACTTTCTCATCCTTGTATTCCTTTACTGTCAAGAACAGACGGCATTCGATTCTTTCGTTAGGAGCGAAAACAGTGTTGGTCCATTGATTCTCGTTGAGATATTCAGTCATGCTCTGCTGAAGGGTACGAAAAATATCGGTAGAGGTTCCCTCTACCGAACTGCTGTTCACTTCCACTGTACAATTCAATTCCTGAGCAAAGACCTTTGTCGAGGTGAACATTATTGCAAAAAGAAGAATAATCCCTATTTTATTTCCCTGCCACCACATCTGCTATATCTTTTGCTACCTCCGTTTTCCTTTTTGCCGGAAACTCCAACTCCATGCCGGTGTCACTAACTATTGTAATCTTGTTGGTGTCTTTCATGAAACCGGCTTCAGGATCGCGAAGAGAATTTAAGACAATCCAGTCAAGATTCTTCTTTTTAAGTTTATGGAGAGCATTCTCCAGCTCATGATCTGTCTCAAGGGCAAACCCTATTATCTTCTGCGTAGTTTTCATACTTCCCAGAGTTGCGGCTATATCCGGATTCTTTACAAGTTTCAACACCATCTCATCCGTGCCTTCGCGCTTGATTTTACTTTCCGATACAGTCTCGGGAGCATAATCTGCAACTGCTGCGGCAAGCACCACATAATCCATCCCGTCAAAATTTGAAACAGCTGCTTCATACATTTCCCGGGCGGAAACCACATTTATTCTCTTAATCCCCTCCCCTTTAACTTCCATCGAAACAGGACCGGCAATAAGCAACACTTCTGCTCCACGTGAGGCGAACTCCTCAGCAATGGCGAAGCCCATCTTTCCGCTTGAATAATTTCCGATAAAGCGGACCGGATCTATATTCTCGAAGGTGGGACCTGCCGTAACCATTACCCTCTTGCCTGTCAGCGAAGCGGTCTTGGCAAAATATGCCTCCGCAGCTTTTACTATTCCTTCCGGCTCCTCCATTCTTCCCTTGCCTACAAGACCGGATGCAAGTTCGCCGGCTTCCGGCTCGACGATTATCACGCCGTCGCGTTTCAATGTCTCTATGTTGCGCTGTGTCGAGGGATGGCGCCACATGTCAAGATCCATTGCAGGAGCCACCATCACCTGTTCCTTGGCTGAGAGATAAGTCGTAATTAACATATTATCGGCAATCCCGTTAGCCATTTTACCTATAGTGGAGGCGGTTGCCGGGGCAATTATCATAAGGTCTGCCCATAAACCAAGGTCTACATGGCTATGCCATTCTCCGGTGTTGGCAGTGAAAAACTCACTTACCACTGGCTTTCCGCTCAATGCCGACAGCGTAACGGGCGTGATAAACTCCTTGCCGTTCGGTGTTATCACGACCTGTACTTCCGCCCCGGCTTTCACCAAGAGCCGAAGAAGCATCACCGACTTATAAGCCGCGATGCCACCCGAAATTCCCAATACAATATGTTTTCCTCTCAGATTCGACATTATCAACAGAAAGTTTTGAATTTAGAAAGTTAGAGAGTTAGAAGCCCGTCTTTTCTATACCTACCGGCTCACCCCTAAAGCCTAAGGCCTAAGGCCTTGAGCCCCGAGACTCCTTATACTTAAATTTCAGCTGGGTCAGCACATCCTTCGTATTTTTAGGGAAATCGCCCTGCATCATCCAGTCGTAAAACGAAGGCTCTCTTCTTAAAACCTCCCTTACAGTCTTCCCCTTATGCTTCCCGAAGTTGAACACAGGCTCATCCTTGTCATTAAGCACAATTCGGGCGGCAAGGTCCACATTCCTGCCCGCTGAAGAAAACTTTGCAAGATACTCCACATCATTCTCAAGATCATCATACATCTCTAACTGACCCAAGAGCACTTGGTAGGTAGCGTCTGTGTCAGCCAAAGCACTGTGGGCATCTTCAAGAGGCTTTCCACAATAAAACTTATATGCTGCCACGAGAGTACGCTGTTCCTTCTTGTGGAAAATATTCTGCACATCAATAAACCGACGCCCCGCTATGTCGAAATTAAGGCCGCATCTGCCGAACTCCTCCATAAGCACCGGCACATCGAATTTATTGCTGTTATAGCCCGCAATATCACATCCCTCAAAAATCTTCAAAAGAGAATTGGCAATCTGACGGAAAGTAGGCTCATTGGCAACATCAGCATCCGTGATATGGTGAATGGCTGTACTTTCAGCCGGAATAGGCATCTCCGGATTCAGTCGACGAGTCTTACGCTCATCCGTTCCATCCGGAAACACCTTTATATAAGATAGCTCCACGATTCTGTCGTGGGTTATGTTAGTCCCTGTCGTTTCCAGGTCAAAGAATATCAACGGTCGTTCAAGCTTCAGTTTCATATCCATAAAATTAAATTACCCCATCTATCTAAACCCAATACCCTAATGCCTAATGCCTAATGCCTTACGCCTAATGCCTTCTTCTACTCAATCACCTGCATCGGCATCTGGATTGTAACGATATGCTCGTTGGTCTCCTGCTCCTGAGGCTCGAAAATGCCGGGACGCGCAGGGTCTGACAACTTCATCAAGACTGTCTCGCCATTGAGATTATTTAGGATTTCCACTGTAAAGAGTGAATTGAAACCGATTGTCATATCATTCCCCTTATATTCACACATCACTTTCTCCTCTGCCGACGTACCGTAGTCAAGATCCTGAGCGGCAAGCTTCATGCCGTCATGAGTGATTTCAAGTTTAACAAGGTTTGACGCCTTGCTGGCAAAAATGGCAACACGACGCATGGCGTTAAGGAATGTCTCGCGGTCTACAGTTACCACAAACGGGTTTGTGGTGGGGATTACTCGGTTATAGTTAGGATAATTACCCTTTATGAAGCGACAAGAAAGAGTGTAAGCGCCAAATTCAAACTTCGCTCCTTTCTTTCCAATGATAATCTTGACGGGCTGTTCCTCCTTGCCGAGAATACCTTTAAGAATATTCGCCGGTTTTGCGGGCATGATGAAACTTTTATTGATGCCCGGATCAGCTTGTGCATTGATATATCTTACTAATTTATGAGTATCGGATGCTACAAAAGTAATATCGCCTTCATGAATATCCCAATAAATGCCCGTCATCATCGGACGTATTGTCTCCGGACTTACAGCATAAATGGTCTTTTCGATTCCTTTTAAAACGACTGAAGAAGGCACCTCTATGGTTACGGCATCTGCCTCCGGCTTATCTCCTCTGGGATATTCATCCGCCTGAATCCCCATGAAACGGAAACGCCCTGTAAGGAAAATCACATCGATCTCCCCTGTCTGGTCATTAAGCGAAAAGGTCAAGGGCTGATTGCTTATCTCCTTAGTGATTTCAAGAAGGGTCTTCGCCGGCACAGCGACTGCACCTATGCCATCGCCGTCAGCCACTTCCACTCTCGCAGTAACGACATTCTCCTGATCGCTGCCGGTAATGGTTAACTGGTTACCCTCAAGTTCAAACAGGAAATTATCCAGGATAGACAGTGCATTCTTTGAACTTATCACCTTATTGACAGCCTGAAGCTGCTGCTGAAACAACCTTCCGTCGATATTGAATTTCATTATATTTTGATTTTAATAATTATTTAGGCGCGAGGCGCGAGGCACAAGACAGGAGGCACGAGGCGCAAGGCGCAAAATTCCCACAAATTTAATAAAATTTTTCTGAAAAGAAAAAAGCTGCCACGCATAAATGCGCAGCAGCCCATATTTCTTTAGGCTTTAGCTCTTAGACCTTAGGCTTTAGGTAAAAGATATCTGCCTAATGCCTCGAACCTCAAGCCTCGAGCCTAATGCCTGATGCCTCTCACCTAATGCCTCAAGTCTCACTCAGCTACAACCTCAAATTCAATATCCTTGGATACTTCCTTGTGGAATTTGATAGTAGCGGTGTAAACGCCAACTTCCTTAACAGGCTCCTTGATGTAGATGATCTTGCGGTCAACATTATGACCGAGTTTCTCAAGAGCCTCAGCAATCTGAAGAGCATTAACGCTGCCGAATACTGTGCCTGTGGAGCTGGTCTTAGCCCCGATAGTGAGTTTAACGCCATCGAGAGCCGCTGCAGCTGCCTCAGCGTCAGCCTTGAGCTGTGCGATCTTATGAGCACGCTGTTTCTGGTCTTCAGCAAGACGCTTGAGAGCTGCTGCTGAAGCGATGATTGCCTTTCCCTGGGGAATGAGATAGTTACGGCCGTAACCGTCTTTCACTTCCACGATATCATCCTTGTAACCGAGATTGGTTACATTTTCTTTCAATATAACTTTCATCTTGAAATTCTCGTTTACGGGTTAAAAATTATTTCATCAAGTCTGCTACGTAGGGAAGCAGAGCGAGGTGGCGTGCACGCTTTACAGCCTGTGCCACGCGACGCTGGAACTTGAGCGATGTGCCGGTGATGCGGCGGGGAAGAATTTTACCCTGTTCGTTGAGGAATTTCTTGAGGAACTCGGGATCTTTGTAATCGATATACTTGATACCGCTTCTCTTGAAACGGCAGTATTTTTTCTTCTTGGTGTCCACTGAAAGTGGAGTGAGGTAACGGATTTCGCTGTTAGCTGCCATGATTTCTTTCATTAGTTAGCTGCCTCGGCAGGAGCCTCAGCGGGGGTTTCACTTGCTTTTTTTGCTCTCAGGTTGCGACGCTTCTCTGCATATTCCTGTGCATACTTGTCAAGACGGAATGT